>JBGOYZ010000038.1:0-9188 GCA_041479945.1 Thermoproteota archaeon | reverse complement strand
GGTCAGCCCCCTCTCTATCACCCCGAACCTCTCCGCCACGAACTTCATGTAGTAGCCGAACGGAAACCTCTCGGCAACCCTCGCGTCGAAATCCTCTTGGGCTTCCTCGGCCGTACCCGGGATCGCCTCGTGTACCAAAGTGCCAAGATTGTCTCGGGTGACCTCTATCGGAAGCTCGACTAGCACCCTGTATCCGTCGGCCCACCAGTTCCTTATCATCCCATTACGCGAGAGCCTCCTGTCGATCATGTAGCCGAGCGCCCTGTTCGCGAGCTCTCCAAGACAGGCGTTCACGATGAGGAACCTGTCAAAACCCTCGACGAGTATGGTCTGGTCGGATGGCAACGGCGCCCCTGTCCCGACGTGTTCATCTATCTCCGCGACTATCTTCCGTGAAACGTTACTCTCTACCCCGAACGTTCGGCTCAGCCACTCGGATGCCTCTTTGGTGCCGTTCTCCGCTAGTTTGGAAGCAATGAGTCGCCTGAGCCCGCCAACCTCATCAGCGATCTCGAACGGCATGGGCAATATCTCACCATCCCAGCCGGGCAACGAGGCCCTGGGATCCTGAACTGGAGTAACGTAGACTCTCCCATCATCTGCTATGTTCTGAATCGTCCAGACGAGGCCCCTGCAAATGAAGTTCAGGCCGAGCTTGGCCCTCATCGCTATGAACTCGTCGCCGACGGTTCCCACCACTCTGTCCGTGGTCAGGTCGACGACCGGGTACCTCTTCTCATCAGGTATCATCGAGAGGTTAGTGAAGTAGTACTGCCTGGATCTCCTGGTCGGAATGACTTCGTCACCGTCGATCCTGAGCAGGCGAAGTCGAGCCAAGTAAGAGATAACGTTCTCAAGAGTCTCCCTGTCAACATCCCTGAACGGGTAGGCTGCTCTGAGCTTCTTCAGCATCTCCTTGAGTTCAACCCCGCCGTCGTCCATGGCGAACCCAACGACTTGATGTGCTAGGACATCCAGCGCCCGCTCGTGAATGTGGGTTCTCTCAACCTTCTCCTCCATGGCGCGTTTGATCACTGCGATCGACTCAAGGGCGTCGTCAGTGAAGGCAGTGATTATCACCCCCTCCGATGTAAGCCCCAGCTTGTGGCCTGACCTCCCGACTCTCTGTATCAGCGGTCCGACTTGCCTCGGCGACAGGTACTGAATCACGAAGTCCACATGTCCTATGTCTATGCCCAGTTCCAGCGTGCTGGTGCAGATGATCGCCTTGAGCCTCCTCTGTTTGAAGTCCTCCTCTATCCGCTCCCTTTCCTCCCTCGAGAGCGAGCCATGGTGGATGCCGATCTTAGGATCTATTGAACCAAGCCTCAGAGCCAGCATCTCTGCGATCTGTCTGCTGTTCACGAAAACCAGAGTTGACTCGTGCTCGTCCGCGAGTTCTTTGATCCTGGCGATTCTTGCGGCTGCCTCAGGGGAGGTGCAGAGCACGGCAGCCAAGTCGTGGTCCTCCTCGCTGGGCTCAGGCCACTCTACCCAGTATCGATACTCCTTTGGGACCCTGACGTGAACAATCTCAACCCGTCTGTCAGTCCCAGCCAAGAACTTGGCGACCTCCTCTGGAGATCCTACAGTCGCAGAGAGACCGATTCTCTGGAAGTCCCTGCCGACGGCTGTCCTCAACCTCTCAAGTGCAATCGACAGCTGGGCACCCCTCTTCGTCTCAGCTATCTCGTGGATCTCGTCCAAGATCACGTACCTGAGGGACTTCAGGTTCTCCCTCATCCTCTTGCCTGGCAGTATGGCCTGCAGGGTCTCAGGCGTCGTTATCAGGAGGTCGGGTGGTTTGACAGATTGTCGTCTCCTTTGGGCGGGTGGGGTGTCCCCATGTCTTACCTCAACAGACAGACCGAGTCTGGTTGCCCACCTAGTGATTCTACCCAGCATGTCCCTGTTCAGGGCCCTCAAGGGTGTCACGTAGAGGAGCGAGATCCCATCACCCCGCTTGTGCTTCAGCAAACCGTCGAATACCGGTATCAAAGCGGCCTCGGTCTTTCCGCTTCCGGTAGGTGCGATTATCAGCACATTGGCCCCGGACATCACCCTCGGGATCGCCATGAGCTGGGGTTCTGTCAGCTCCTCAAGCCCCATCTCCTTGATCAGGGCCCTGACCGGTTCTGAGATCTTTGCCAACACAGCATCCCGAGCAGTGGATGAGGCCACGCCTTTTGACAGTCGGTTCATGTCCGGCATCACGCCGCTAGATCCTGCCCTGTTCACACCGAAGGGATAAATAACGCTGAGGTCAAAGAGAGCGATATTCAGACAATGCAGCCAAATCTGGCTCGAGTGATGTTCAACTTCGGAATCATCGTCCTACTCATGGGATTGATACCCCTCCCCTTCTTGGATCCAGCAAGTCCTGAGTTCATAGTGGATGCAATTGGTCTTGCCATAGACATCCTATTTCTCATAGGTGTCTACTTTGATGTACGCCGACAGTCATCAACAGAAAGAGGAAAGGAGTTGAAAGACTAGGGAAACCCTCTCTTCCAGTGCAGAATCGACTAAGCACAAGACGACCATCTCAAGGCACTAAAACCCTTAATATTCTACAAGTCCACTAATGGACAGGTGAAAACAATGAAAGATGGAACAATGAAAGATGGTTTGAGGAACAAACTCGTTGTTGCATTCGTTGTAACTGCGCTTGCAGGCACCCTTTTCCTTAACCTACCCTTTACTCAGGCTGCAACAAAGTCGCCAGTGATATTCGTCTACTCTATGGAGGCCAACTTCCAGCCTGAGGGCCACTTCAACAACTATGCTGAAACTGGCTACATTGGCCATGCCGCCGTAAGTATGATTGACCAGTTGGCCCCCCACGTGTTGGGAACGACGAACTTCTACCCTGAGTTAGCTACCAATTGGAATTTCGTGGGCGACTGGCTAGTGGTCAAGTTGAGGACCGGTGTCACCTGGCACGACGGCGTTCCGTTCAATGCAACCGATGTATGGAGCACCTTCATACTCCACAAGATCAGAGGGTACTCGGAGTGGGGTAGCAATATCATCGACGATGTTCAAGTCGTGAACGCCAGTGCGGTAAAGTTCCACGTCACTGGTCTCCATGACCTCGCCCTGAACTGGTTGCTGTCAGCGTATGTCAACGGCCCCTACCACGTCTACAAGACATACGTTGACGCCTTCATAGCGCACCCTGATACCGCCGATGCGATAAGTGTAGATTTGAATGCGTTCACTCCGAGATCGGTTGCACAGGGCGCAATAGGCACTGGTCCCTTCATGCTCTCCAACATGACGGAGAGTGACTTGTGGCTGAAGAAGTTCACCAACTTCTATGCAGCAGATAAGATAGTGATTGACTACATCCACGGCATAAAGGAACCAAGCAACGAAGTCGGCTGGGGCTACTTCTTCTCGAACACGGCGGATTGGGGAGAACCATTTGCGCCTGTCCCTGTCGCTACGGTGTTGAACGCGACCGGCACGAAGGTGTTTCTCGCCAAGCAGACAAGGCATGACTTTGTGGTGTTCAACTTCAAGAACCCGCTCCTTGCGCAAAAGACATTCAGGCAGGCCTTTGCATATGCGTTGAACAGGACTGAACTCGTCCTTTCCGCCAACTATCCCGTGTTCCACGCATCACAGGACATAATTCCCTACTCCGAGTTCTACATCAAGAATTGGCTCAACACGACGTTCCTGAATAGCCTCAACAAGTACGAATACGACCCAGATACGGCGAAGTCCCTGTTCGAATCCATAGGCCTCAGGTACAATGACAAAGACCAGCTGTGCTTTGCTAACGGGTCCGTTGTCACCCTGTACGTGAAATTCCCAGCACCATGGACCGACGTTGCATTGATGATGGCGAACGTCGCGACACAGCTCAACAGGGTCGGCGTTACGGTCATCCCGCTAGCCCTTGACTGGGCGACCGTGGATCATGCTATGAACATCGGAGACTTCGATTTGGTCTGGTACACGGCTGGCGGAGATCACCCGTACCAACAGGGATTCGACGCTACGAGCGGATACGGATTCCCCACGTACGGCCAATTCCCCAAAGTGATAACTTGGCAGGGAACGAACTTCAATCTGACCAAGTTCTTCGTTGACTGGGGTAAGGCGACATCGGTAGCCGCAGAGACACCCTATGTCGCGAAACTGGCACAGATCTACAACGACTACTTGTTTGCGCTTCCCTTCTCTGACACCGACACGATGTTCTACGGTTCTGGCAGGTTCATCTATCCTCCCTCCTATGACACAGCGTGGATGTGCAACGAGTACGCGAGGGGAATCATAGTAGCTCAGCTCCTGATGCCGGGCAAATTCCAGCTGAACATGACCTATTGGACGGTGTCCACACAACCAGCCGCTCCAACACCGATAGAGACATACATAGCGATCGGACTCGCGGTCGTAGTGGCAATCCTCCTCGCTTACATCTTCCTCGTAAGGAAGAAGTAAAGGAGGACACAAGGATCTATGAAGTGGATCTACAGGAGGGCGATTCTGGCCCTCCTCTCCATTTCTTTTACGGTTGCACTTACGTTCTTTCTCATAAGGCTCATGCCGGGGAATCCGATGGATTACTACATTCAGATACTAATGAGGTCAGGACGCGCGAGGACAATACAAGAGGCAATCGCGAGAGCCAAATCACTCATGCCAGTGAACATGAACGACCCCATCTGGAAGCAGTTGTTGGACTACACCGCGGGCGTCCTACACGGTGATCTCGGAAGATCGATATCGAGTTTCACTCCCGTGTCAGAAATCATCGTGAAGAGCCTGCCTTGGACCGTGTTCATATCCTCAATCGCCTTGACGTTGAGTTTCACCATAGGGACGGTTCTGGGCCTAGTGCTGGCGTACAAGAGGGGGACCAGGTTCGAGGGCTTCTCCGTAGCAGCACTTACGATTTTCGGGGCAATACCGAGCTACATTATGGCCCTGCTTCTCTTCTATGTGCTGACAATCGTCTATCCGATCCTTCCCATGAGGGGGGCATACGATTCTCTCATTCCGGTCGGCCTCACCTTCGAGTTCATAGCCAGCGTGATAACCCATGCAATACTGCCTGTCGCTTCATATGTGCTCACAGATTTTGCTGGTTGGGCACTCGGGATCAGGGCGATGGCGACCACCATCCTAGGTGAGGACTACGTGACCGTAGCGAAAGCGAGGGGCCTCAGAGAATCCAGAATCGTGACGAACTACGTGGGTAGGAACTCCATACTCCCCCAGTTCACCGGACTGGTTCTCTCGATCGGTTTCCTTTTCGGAGGTTCACCGCTGGTTGAGACGATATTCACATATCCAGGCATTGGCAGATTCTTCGCCTCCGCCGTCTCGGCCAGAGACTACCCGCTCCTGCAGGGGCTCTTCTTGGTGCTATCGATCACTGTCATCTCAGCCAACTTGATCGCAGATATCCTGTACACGTGGATAGATCCTAGGGTGAAGGTTGGTGATTAGGGGATGGAACTCAATGACGTTGTGAGTTCACTTCGCGTTCTCGTGGAGAACAAGAGAGCTCTCATAGGATCCCTGATACTCTTGGGTTTCATTTTGATGGCTTTGTTTGGACCAATGATCTTCCCGCTTGACATGAACCCGAAATTCAACCAAGTCTATGCCCCCCCCTCCCTTGAACACCCATTGGGCTGTGACTACATCGGCGTTGACATACTCACCGAGATCATCTGGGGAGCAAAAGACGTCCTAACGATAGTGATGATCGCTGGCGTGATCACTGTAGTACTTGGGTCCATCGTCGGGTTGGTTGCTGGGTACCTCGGGGGTATCGTCGATTTGCTCCTGAACACCCTGGTTGATATTGCGCTCACGATTCCTGGGCTGCCTCTAATCATAGTCCTGGCAGGTCTGATTCAGACTAGGGACCCTGTTAGCATCGGTCTTATTCTATCAGCAAACGCCTGGGCCGCTCTTGCTCGATCGATGAGGTCACAGGTGCTTTCCATAAAGGAACGGGATTTCATCGAGGCATCTAGAGCCATAGGAATAGGGAGGTTAAGGATCATCTTCTACGATGTCCTGCCGATATTGATGCCCTTCGTGGGCATCAACTTCCTGTTTGCTGTGGTCCAGAGCCTTTACGCCAGTGTGGCGCTGTTCTTCATCGGGGTGCTTCCTTTCTCGACGGTACACTGGGGAACGATGCTCAACATCGCGATGCAGGTATCCGGAGCGATTTTTGTGCCCTACGCAAGACATTATGTGATAGCTCCCGTGATCTTCATCATACTGCTTCAGGTAGGTCTGATATTGTTCTCTTATGGGGTAGAGGACATATTCAACCCGAGGCTTAGGACCTGAGCTCGATCCGAGAATGAGTCTACAAGAACAGTGTCCGAACATATACGATATTGACAACCTCACGGTGGAGTACGTCCTGAGGAACTCGTCGGTCAAGGCTGTGACCGATGTCAGTCTTGACATAAGCAATGCGGGAGCGGTAGGCATAGTCGGGGAAAGCGGGAGCGGGAAGAGCACGCTGGCCCTTTCTCTGCTGAACTTGGTACCCACCCCGGGCAAGATAATGTCTGGCAAGATCATCTTCAACGGAGACAAAGACATCCTCTCGTTGAAGGGTGAGGAGCTGAGACAATTCAGGTGGAAACAAGTGGCTATGGTCTTTCAAGGGGCCCTGAACTCGTTCAACCCGGTCCTACGGATCGGAGAACAGACCCTTGAGACAATAACGGAGCATGAAAGCATTGACAAGCAGAAGGCCCTGGATAAGGTAAACGTGCTTCTGAAACTCGTCAGACTTGACCCAGAGAGGACCTTGAAGGCCTTTCCTCATGAGTTGTCCGGGGGAATGAAGCAAAGGGCAATGATAGCCATGGCGTTGCTGCTGGATCCGAGAGTTCTGATTCTGGACGAACCGACGACTGCCTTGGACGTGATGTCTCAGAAATACATTCTGAATATACTTTCGGAACTGCGGAAAAGGCTCGGGGTGACGATAATACTGCTAACGCATGATCTCGCGATCTGTACCGAGGTGGTAGACAGAGTAGCGGTGATGTACGCTGGGAGAGTAATGGAGGTGGCAAAAACTGAGGACATTTTCCTGAGGCCAATGCACCCGTATTCGCTCGGATTGATGCAGGCGACCCCCTCGGTTTTCGGCGACGTGAGGAAACGCAAACCAATCCCGGGATCGCCACCGGACATGTTCAGCCTACCCAAGGGATGTCCATTCAATCCGAGATGCCAATACGCCATAGACAAGTGCAGGGAGACTAATCCTCCACTGGAGGAGATCTCCGAAGGCAGACTGGCAGCGTGCTACAGGTGGAGGGATGTGGGATGAAAACCGGAGATCTGTTGGAGACAAGAGACCTCACTGTGAGATTCGCCGTTGGGTCAGCAGGGCTCTTCGCGAAACCAGCACAATTCTCGGCCGTCGACAATTGCAGTCTGGGGATAGGGCAGGGTGAGGTCCTCTCGCTCGTGGGCGAAAGCGGGTGCGGAAAGACGACCTTCGGGAAAACTGCAATAGGTCTGATAAAGCCGACTTCAGGGACGGTCCTGTATCAGGGAAATGACATTTGGCGACTCAGGGGAAACGAACACACTGAATTCAGGAGGAACGCCCAGATAATCCATCAGGATCCATACTCCTCACTTCATCCGGTCAAGAAGGTCTACGAAATAGTGAGTTCGGGGATGAGATATCATAGACTCCTCCCCACAGAGCAAAAGATCAGGGAAAGAGTCATCGAGGTCTTGGGTGTGGTCGGACTGAACCCTCCTGATTACTTCATGAACAAGTATCCACATCAGCTTTCAGGTGGGCAAAGACAGCGGGTATCCATAGCCAGAGCGGTCATTCTTAGTCCGCGGTTCATAGTAGCCGATGAAATCGTGACCATGATTGATGTCTCAATGAAAATCGGAATCCTGAACCTGCTCCTAGAGCTAAGGGAAAACCTTGGCAGTTCATTCCTATTCATTACCCATGACTTCGGCGTAGCAAGGTATTTCGCTGAGGGTGGCAGGACCGCGGTCATGTACCTAGGCAACATAGTAGAAGTGGGGAAGACGGACGAGCTGATAATGGATCCACTACATCCCTACACCAAGGCGCTGCTTTCGGCGGTTCCGGTCCCAGATCCCGTCTTGGCCAAGGAGAGGAAAATGATTGAGTTGAGAAGTATAGACCCTCCGAACCCAGTCAACCCCCCGCCGGGCTGCAAGTTCAGTGACAGGTGCCCTCTTCTCATGGAAGGAAAATGTGACGTGAAACTCCCGGAGCTGGTTGAAGTCAAGGACGGCCGCTTGGTTGCCTGTTATCTGTACGGCAGTTAGGTTTCCTCACACGCGAAGATGTGTATAGCAGAGCGGTAGTTCAGATCGGGTGTCTCTCACAATAGGCTCTCCTTATTCATGGGATACACTGTGGCCGCTCGGATGTCCTCTGTCCCAAGCGCGAACTGAGTCACCCTGTTGACCCCGATGCCGCACCCGGAATGTGGCTCGCCGTGTCTCTCGTAGAACTCCAGATACCAGTTGAAGTCACTGGGGCCGCCTCCTCTCTTTATCAGCATCTTCATCATGTTGGATGACATCAGTCGTTCGACGAGCCTGTCGTGCCTGTACTCCCGCTCGGCGGCACCGGCTGCCTCACCACTATACGGAAGTATCAGGTCTGCGCTCTTCACAACCCTCGGATCGTCCTCGTCCTCTATCATATTGAAGAACTTGATCGCCTTTGGATAGCGGGTGATGAAGATGGGCTTCCCGCCCGACATCTCAACAAGCAACTGCTCGTGACGGCTCTGCAGGTCGTCACCCCAATGGACACCTTCATCAGAGAGCATCTCGATCGCCTCGGTGTACGGGATCTTCTTGAAAGGAGCCTTAACCTCCCTGAGCCTTTGGATGTTCTGCTCGAGTTCCTCCAGGATGTTGTCTGAGCTAATCAGCTCCTCGATCATGGCGCATATTATGCCTTCGATCTCGGACAGAAGTTGGTCGAAGTTTCCCTTGAATTCAAGCTCCAACAGGCTGAACTCAGTCAGATGACGACCGTCGACTCTAGTCTCGGCTCTGAAGCTCGGCCCCACACACCAGACCTTGGACAGAAACGGCGTCAGCGCTTCCAAGTACAGCTGTCCCGTCTGTGAAAGATAGGCCTGTTCTCCGAAGTAGTCTACTCCGAACAAGGT
>JBGOYZ010000037.1:0-9488 GCA_041479945.1 Thermoproteota archaeon | reverse complement strand
AATCATCTGCCCGTACTCCGGGAACTTGTAGAACGTGTCCGCTGCATTGTGGACTCCAATGAAACCTCCGCCCGACCTAACGAACTCGATGAGCGCGCCCTTCTGTGCCTCAGACATGGGCAGCTCCCCCGTCGTTGCGAGTAGAACGGCCGAGAAGTCACGTAACCTGTCCTTGTTGATCGAGGAGCAGTCCTCGGTCGGGAACGCCTCGAAGGCGCCCGTTTCATCGCCCAATTCCTTCACGGTCTCGGCGGCCACGGGCAAATAGTCGTGCTTGAAACCAGCCGAATGAGTCAGCATCAGCAACTTGACGCGAGCCATGCGCTGCGCGGCCGCAAGGCACTCTTAACGTTTCACGTTTGTGACAGACCAGAAAGAAACGATTATAAGAGATCAGTGACTTCACCGGAATGCTTCTCGAGGTGGCATGAGATTGACCTTTGACGAACCAGAGGGGACAGAACACAACCCGGAGAAGCGCGACAAGGAGAAGGAGTCAGAGTCAATCAGAGTGGAGATCGAGGACGAGTTCGCGGGACTCAGAGAGAGTCTTGAGAAGGAGAGAGTGAGGGCCGATGACCTGCAGAAGAAGATGCTCTACCTGCAGGCTGACTTCGAGAACTACAGGAAGCGCGTGGCTGTGGAGATAGAGAACAGGTCGATGTCCGCCACGGCCGAACTCATAGTGAACCTCTTGGGCTTGGCTGACGAGCTGGGCCTTGCTCTCAAGACCGCCAGGGAGACTAGCGCACCGAAGGAGCTGACAGAGGGCCTCGGCATGACACTGGCCAAGCTCTACAAGACCTTGGGGCGGTACGGCCTCCGCAGAATCGAGGCGGTAGGACGGCCTTTCGACCCCAGGTTGCACGAGGCCGTCGAGAGGGTCCCTACAGACAAATCGCCCGAAGGAACCGTCGTAGAAGAGGTCAGGGCCGGGTTCACGATGGGCGAAAAGGTGATAAGACCGAGCGTCGTCAAGGTTTCATGCTCAACTATCTCGGGCAAGGGAGAAAAAGGTGTTGAAATGAAGAAATGAGCGAGAGTAAGGGTGGAATGGCAGAGAAGATAATCGGCATAGACCTGGGCACGACGAACTCAGCAGCTGCAGTGATGGAGGCAGGAAGGCCGGTTGTGGTTCCGAGTGCCGAAGGTCCGACCTTCGCAGGGAAGATGTTCCCGTCGGTCGTGGCTTTCACCAAGGAAGGCGAACTACTCGTTGGTGACCCGGCCAGAAGGCAGGCGTTGACCAACCCGGACAGGACGATATTCGAGATAAAGAGGAAGATGGGCACTGACTACAAGGTGAGGATCGGCGACAAGGAATACACTCCGCAGCAGATCTCTGCCTTCATACTACAGAAGATTAAGAGGGACACAGAGACCTTCCTAGGCAGGACCGTCAGCAGGGCCGTGATAACTGTCCCGGCTCACTTTAACGACAACCAGCGGCAGGCCACGAAGGACGCCGGGGAAATAGCCGGGTTCAAGGTCGAGAGGATCATCAACGAACCGACCGCTGCCTGTTTGGCCTACGGCTTGGACAAGGCGAGCCAAGAAATGAAGATACTCGTGTTCAGCTTCGGTGGAGGAACGCACGACGTCACGATAATGGACTTCGGCCAAGGTGTCTTCCAAGTGCTAGGCACGAGCGGGGACACTCAGACGGGCGGTGCCGATGTCGACAAGGCGATCATTGACACACTGCTTGATGAGTTCAAGGGTCAGATCGGTATAGACCTTCGCAACGACAAGGGAGCCATGCTCAGGCTCAAGGACGCTGGCGAGAAAGCGAAGATAGAGCTCTCAACTCTCATGACCACGGACATCGACCTGCCCTTCATCGCACAGGACGCCAGCGGGCCGAAGCACCTCCACTACACGCTCACCAGAGCAAAGCTCGAACAGGTGGCGACTCCGATAGTGAAAAAGGTCCAGGACACGCTCATGAAGGTGATCACGGACACGAAGCTTGAGCCAAGGAACATCGACAAGATCATACTGATCGGAGGAATGACGAGAATGCCGCTGGTCAGGAAAGTGGTCGAGGACTTCATGGGCAAGCCCGCGGAGAGAGGGGTGGATCCAATGGAATGCGTTGCTGTCGGTGCTGCGATTCAGGGAGCGGTGCTAGCCGGAGAGGTCAAGGACATCGTTCTTCTCGATGTCACCCCGCTTTCCCTCGGCGTAGAGACGCTGGGAGGGATCGCGACGAAGATCTTGGAGAAGAACACCACAATACCCACCAAGGGGAAGCAGATCTTCAGCACGGCAGCAAACTTCCAGACAACGGTCACGATCCACGTCATACAGGGAGAGCGACCGATGGCAGCGGACAACATCTCGTTGGGCATGTTCAACCTGACCGGGATCCCTCCTGCTCCGAGAGGCGTGCCCCAGATCGAAGTGAACTTCGACATAGACGCCAACGGCATCCTAAATGTCTCAGCCAAGGATCTGGCTACGGGAAAGGAGAACAAGATCACGATCACAGCATCGAACAAGCTCTCCAAAGATGAGAAGGAGAGGCTGATGCGCGAGGCGGAGCAGTTCTCCGAGCAGGACAGGAAGAGGAAGGACGAGGCTGAACTGCTGAACAACGCCGACACGATGCTGTACACTGCGGAGAAGATGGAGAAGGACTTCGAGCAGAAGCTCACTGCAGACCAGAAGGACAGGATAGACAAGGTCGTCAGCCAGCTCAGGCAGTCCATCGGGGCCAAGGACATGGACAAGATCAAGAAGGACATGGACGAGGTCGCGAAGGTCCTGCAGGAGGTGGGAGCCTCCATGTACCAGCAGGCAGGCCCTCAGGCCGGCCCACAACCGAAGCAGGAGGAACCCGGCGAGAAGCCCGCTGGAGACAAGGTTGTAGACGCCGATTACAAGGTTGAAGAAGATAAGAAGTAGTGCCGTGCCCTGATGAGACGGGCATGTCGGAGAAGGACTACTACGAGATTCTCGGGGTAAACAGGAACGCCTCGAAGGATGAAATCAAGAACGCCTACCGCAAGCTTGCGTTCCAGTACCACCCGGACCGAAACAAGTCCCCGGACGCCGAGGCGAAGTTCAAGGAGATATCAGAGGCGTACGCGGTCCTCTCCGACGACGAGAAGCGGACCCAGTATGACTCCTACGGCAGGGCTGGCATAGGCCAGAAGTACAGCACTGAGGACATATTCCGAGGCACGAACTTCGACGAGGTCTTCAGGGACTTCGGGTTCAGCCCCTTCGGTGATCTCTTCGAGAGGATGTTCGGGTTCGGCAGGGCCACTCCAAGTGCAACGAGGGGCCGTTCCCTGATGGCGGAACTGGACCTCACCTTGGAGCAGGCAAAGACCGGGATAAGGTCCGAGATCTCGGTGGACAGACTGGAGCCCTGCGGCGAGTGCGGAGGCTCAGGAGTGAAAGCCGGCACTAGGCCACAGACATGTCCGAAGTGCAAGGGGTCCGGTCAGATAAGGTACGAGCGGAGCATCGGGTTCGGCCGCTTCATGCAGATAGTGATGTGCGACAGGTGCGGCGGCTCAGGGAGATTAGCTGAGCCGTGCCCCGTGTGCAGGGGATCAGGCTCGGTCCGAAGCACGAGAAGGATAACGGTCGAAGTCCCGCCCGGCGTGGACGATGGAATGAGCCTGAGGTTGCCCGGCCAGGGGAACATAGGTGGTCGCGGAGGCTCGCCTGGCGACGCCTACGTCTACATCCGGGTGGCTCAGCACCCAATCTTTCAAAGAGCGGGCGACGACCTCATCTGTCAGGTCTCACTCTCAGTGTCTCAGGCTGCACTCGGCACGACCGCGAAGCTTCAGACTCTTGACGGAACGGAGACTCTCAAAATACCTCCAGGCACTCAGAATGGCTACACGATTACGCTGAAGGGCAAGGGCATGCCGAGGCTCAAAGGCCGCGGCAGAGGCAACCTACTCGTGAAGGTTGCGGTCAGAACACCAACAAACCTGAACGAAAGCCAGAAGCAGTTGCTGCAGGAACTAGGGCGAGCCGTTGACCAGGAGCCGAGGCCGCTGAGAAAGGAAGAGTGGCCCAGCTAGGGGTCGCGAGGTTAAACGTTATAGGCTTTCGCTGGGTTGAAATCCCGAATGCCAGAAGACACCGTCCTAGTCACAGGTGGGGCTGGGTTCATCGGGTCACATCTCGTCCGGCTACTCGTCGCAGAAGGTCACAAGGTCATCGTCCTTGACAACTTCAGCTCAGGCAAGCGCGAGAACATAGCAGATCTGGAGACGGAGGGCAAGATCCAAGTTGCCGAGTGGGACGTAACCATGTCAGAAGGAATAGGAAAGGTGGTCAAGGGATGTGGGACGGTCTTCCACTTGGCTGCGAATCCAGAGGTCAGACTCGGAGACCCTGCGATCCACTTCGAAACGAACATCAGGGGCACATTCAATGTACTGGAAGCGATGAGGAAGAACCACGGGGAGACCATCGTGTTCGCTTCCTCGTCAACGGTATACGGCGATGCATCGGTCATCCCCACCTCGGAGACCTACTCCCCTCTGAAACCGATCTCGGTCTACGGCGCGGCAAAGCTCGCTGGCGAGTCACTCATCTCCGCATATTGCGCGTCGTACGGCTTGAACGGAGTGGTTCTGAGGTACGCGAACGTGGTGGGTCCCGGACAGAACCATGGCGTCATCTACGACTTTGCCGCGAAATTGAAGGAAAACCAGAGGGAGCTGGAGATCTTGGGCGATGGCAGTCAGAGGAAATCCTACCTCCACATCGACGACGCAGTGGCTGCGACCATCCAGTGCTGGAAACAGACCGGCTCGAAGAACGAAGTGTACAACGTGGGATCGGACGACGACATCGACGTGAAGAGAATAGCTGACATCGTCGTACAGGAGATGGGATTGGCTGGAGTCGCGTACAAGTTCACTGGCGGGATAGACGGAGGACGCGGGTGGAAGGGAGACGTGAAGTACATGAGGCTGGAATTGGGCAAGCTCAAGTCACTGGGTTGGAAACCCAAGTACGGAAGCGAGATGTCCGTCAGGTTGGCTTGCCGCTCTCTGGTCGGAAAATAGGTGAGTCTCTTCGCCATCTCTCCTATGCGGACTGATCTCGAAGTAGTCCAACTAGCCGAAGCATCCTCATTCGAGCCCGCTACTGGCGACCGCCAGTTCACGGCATGAGTTCCACTATCGCTTCTTGTTCTGCTTCTTGACGGTCTTGTAGCCTTCCTCTGTGAGGGCAACCAGACCGCGGCGTATCTTCAGGACCAAGCGTCTACCCTCCAGGTTCTTTATGGACCTGTAGATTGTCGTCTGCGTTCGCTTGAGCTCAGATGCGAGCTGCTTCGGCGACACCGGCTCCTCTGCCTCGACAAGCGCTGAGAGAAGCTCCTTGGAGGTCTTCGTCAGGGGGATCTCAATCCTCTTGGAGGCCTCAGACAGCGGAATTACCTGCCCATTCAGGTAAATCTTGATGCCTGCAATTCGCGCCTTTTTTTGCGATTTCCTCGTACCTGCCATATCATTGCGCCTTGAATTGCCGTAATTAAATATGACGCCGCCCCATTCGGAACAGCGCCTTAATCAACAACGCTGTGACGAGACATGGTGAAAAATAAAACGAGCAATCAACGGATTGTCTTCTGGTTTATGTTCCTGTCATCATGGGTGCCATTTGCGTATGTCGCTTTCTCATGTCGTAAGACATCATGTTCGTACTCTCCTTGAGAATCAATGAGACCTGCCGCCCGCAGTGCAGCTAGAACGAACGTTACCTCGCCCCGCAAGGCATCACCCTTGGGTCGATCCCCGAGACATACAGAAGCGTTGCAGAAAGCACGTAACAAGGTTCCCGAAGACTTAAGAGCAACGTGAGTGACCATGTGGGTCAGAACAAAGAATGGATCCGCTCACGCTGGGAATAATAGGCGTAGTAGCCGTAGTCATAGTACTGATTATCCTCTGGATCATATCCACCTACAATGGCTTCTTCAGCCTCAAGAACTCCGCCGATGCGACTATCGGCCAAATCAGAGTGGCCATGAAGAAGAGGCTTGACGAGATCGACCAGCTGCTGGGTGCAGTGAAGAGCTATGCCAAGTTCGAGAAAGAGACGCTTGAGAAGGTCACGAGCCTGAGGGCTAGTGTCATGCAGGCAGGTCCCCAAGACTTGGGAGAGATAGACAGGGAATCCAGAAGGCTCTTCGGCAACATACTGGCTGTCGCCGAGGCTTACCCGGATCTGAAAACTCAGACGACCGTTGTGTCGCTGATGGACTCCATCAAGGGAATAGAGGACGAGATCGCCAGACACAGGTACACCTTCAACAACATCGCCCAACAGTTCAACACAATGATGGACACCATCCCGTCGAAGTTCGTGGCCGGGCTGACTGGTCTCCCTAGGTTGGTGTACTTGCAGTTCGAGGAAGCGATCTCTCAACCGCCCAAGATAGAATTCTAGGGTAGTAGCCGTTGGCGGAGACAAGGCAGCTCGCTGTGGTACTCGCCGCGATTGCCCTGGTGGGGCTGATCGGGCTAGCCTTGGTCATGTATATCATGCCGATGCTCGACCAGGGCGACGCCGTGGTAGATCAGTATCACGCCACTTGGTACGCCAACGGTACGCTGGTCGAGGACTTCGTGTACGACATCAAGGTGTCCGGACAGCATCGCATGCTGTACAGGTCATGGGATGATGTGCTGTCTCTCACCAGTCTCGACCAGCCGCACATCTCTCTTGTCAGTATCAGCGCTCCAGCTGGTATGATAGCTTACGCCAAGGCATACGACGGTAGTATATGGATCAGCCCTCCGTATGATCAGAACAGCCAAGTGGTTTACGCAATAGAGTCACTTGCTGAGCCTAACGAGGTTGGCTGCTACAAGCCCAGCCTCCTCGATGCGGGCACCTACAATGTCCGCTATGTCTTCTACCTTCATCCGCCCGTCCAGTACGATGCGAACCTAGTTCACTTCAACCTGAAGCTGGCGAGTACGCACATAGCATACAACAGCGTGACGATTACGATCGAGGATGCGAACTACATCCAGACCCTCTATCCACATCCTCCACTTCTTCAGATGATTCGCGCCGGCAACGCGATAACGCTTCAGGGAAGCGCGGTGACAAATGAGCTGCTCGAGGTCGAGATGCTGCTCAGCAAGGGCGTCCTCAACGTCATGGACGCGTTCAAGACCCAGATGAGTGATGTGAGCACACCGACAGCGCAGGCCAACTGGGCTTACTCCGCAGAGTACTACGGCGCTGTGGTGCTCAGGGACTTTGCTGAGGTTCTCGTCGTAGTCTATCCTCTTGCCTTCCTGGTTGTGTACTACCTGTACGGTAGAGAGACACCGTACGTCGTTCCGGAGTACCTCAGCTATGTTCCGAACAAGGACAGGAGGCCCTGGCTCGTGAACCTGGTGTTCAAGGACGATGCGATGGATTTCGACCAGGACGGTCTCTATGCCACCCTGCTCGACCTCCACATGAAGAACAAAATCAAGATAACCCAAGAGGGCACGGACTTGGCCATTCAGATCATCGATCCAGAGTACGGAGATCCCTACGAGCGCCGGGCCTTGGGATTCCTGCAGGGTCTCGCGGAGAACGGGGTCGTGAGGACCAACTCCATAAACCGGCACATCAAGACCCTCAGCGCAACCAAGCAGTACACTTCGCTGATCAGTCTCCAGAGTGACTTCCTCTATTTGACCACCAAAGCAGACCCGGAGATAGCTGACCAGTTCGTGGAGAAAGGGACCAGCAAGCTCATTCCCTTCGCGGCGGTTCCGGTCATCATCTTCTTCGTGTCCCTTGTTCTGGCGTCTGCAGTCGACGTGGTCTCATACCTAGCCTGGGCTGCTGCCCTGACATCGGGTGTGCTATTCGTGCAGGCATTGATCGCGATCTTCTCTCCGAGCACGCTTTTCGGAAGGTGGAAGGGAGACACCTACCAAGAGAAGCTCGAGTGGGACTCCTTCAAGAAATTCCTCTCTGACCTCGCCCTCATGAGGAAGTATGCTCCCGCCGATCTGTCCATGTGGGGAGAGTGGCTCGTATACGGCACTGCACTTGGGGTCGGCAACACGGTATCCCAAGCGATGAAGGTTCTCAACGTGCCGCTAACAGAGGTCGACATGGTTCCGATGATGCCGATTATGTTCCGCCCGATAATAATCTGGAGCATGCCAGCCCCTGCAGGGGCGCGCGGCGGCTTCGGCGGTGGTCATGTCGGAGGAGGGTTCGGAGGCGGAGGCGGCTTCGGCGGCGGTGGCGGAGGAGTGAGGTAGCAGCCTCTGCCGACCTTCTCAAGCGTTATATCAACACAAACCACTTCTTCTCGGTGCGATCGATATTGAACACACTCTACGGCAAGGAGCGGGGCAAGGACATCCTGAAGCTCGTCGGAAGGATTGAGCAAGTGGGAGGTGTTCGCTTGGTCAGGTTGGATCAGGGCCTCGAGGCTGGAGTCCGCGTGGCACAGGTGAGAACCGGAACCGGCTTCGGATTCTCCGTCTTGCTCGACAGGGGCATGAGCATTTCGGACGCAGAGTACCGGGGAGCAGCAGTAGGCTGGAAGAGCCAAACTGGTGATGTAGGTCCCAGCTACTACGACCCGAGAGGGACTGAATGGTTGAGGGGGTTCTTCGGTGGGTTGCTGACTACGTGCGGTCTGACTTGGGCGGGTGCCGCCTGCACAGACGAGGGTGTCGACTTGGGGCTTCACGGAAGAGGTGCCTTCCTGCCCGCGGAGACGGTCAGTGCGGCTGGGGAGTGGATGGGCGACAGGTACGTTATCCGAGTCGAGGGCAAGGTCAGGGAAGCAAGGGTGTTCGGCCCGAACATGGTCCTTGCTCGCAAGATCGAGACCGAACTGGGCAGCAACAAGATGACGATCGAGGACACGATCACCAATGAGGGCTGGAGCGATAGTCCTCTGATGATACTCTACCACTTCAACATCGGGTTCCCCGTGTTGGACGATGGGTCGAGACTGGTCTCAACTTCTGCGCGTTACGTCCCCCGGGACAAGGACGCTTGGGACAGGCACGAGGAGTTCGCCAGGTTTGGCCCTCCAGAGCGCGCCTTCCGAGAGAAAGTGTACTTCCATGACGTCGCGGTGGACAAGGAAGGCTACGCCCATATTGGCATCATCAATGAGAGGTTCGACGGAGGAAAAGGGATCGGCGTCTCGCTGAAGTTCAGAAAGGATCAGTTGAGTCGGCTGATCGAATGGAAGATGACAGGCGAAGGCGAGTATGTGGTCGGAATGGAACCGTCGAATTGCCTCGTGATGGGAAGAGCCAAGGAGAGGGAGTGGAACACACTTCAGGTTCTGAAAGCGGGCGAGAGCAAGAAGGTCCAGATAGAACTGGACGTTCTCACTGGTCTCGAAGACATACGGGCCTTCAAGGAAACCGTGGAGAAAGTGACGCACGGCAAAGAGCCGTCTCTTGTGAATGACTTAGACGAATTCGTGCGCAGCTCATCGTGACACCAAGGCGATCAGTCTT
>JBGOYZ010000036.1:0-10043 GCA_041479945.1 Thermoproteota archaeon | reverse complement strand
GCTGTCGCATGCCCCTGATGGGGTCGCGTACATGCTGCCCGGCCCACAAGAGTCCTCAAGAGAGATCGAAAGGGTGACGCGTTTGGCTTCAGAGGCTAGGGCCGAGGGTTTGCAGGTGGTCGTGGTGCAGGGTCTCGGGTTTGTTGGCGCCATCATGGCGTCCATCATAGCTCATGCCCAAGGGAAGTTCGTGATAGGGCTCCAGAGACCTTCTGCGCGTTCATACTGGAAGATTCCGCTGATCAATTCCGCAAGGACGCCCGTCGAGTCTGAAGATCCAAAGGTCGAGCAGTTCATCAGAGAAACGGTTGCTGCGGGCAGGTTCACTGCCACCTTCGTGGATGATGCGATATCGCTTGCAGATGTGGTCGTCAGCGACGTTCAATGCGATGTCAGGAAGCTGAAATTCAGGGATTCGAGCAAGGCGACTGTCGAGATAGAAGCCTTCATTCAAGCAACGAAGACCGTCGCAGGGCTCATCAGGCCCGGAGCGCTGTATCTGGTGGAGACGACGGTCCCCCCGGGTACGACGGAGTTCATTGTGAAGCCGATCTTCGTTGACGAGTTCAAGCGCAGAATAGAACAGGACTTGGACAGAGCGAAGGATACGGGCGCGACGAACAGCGAATTCCTTTCCGGACTCGAGACTCAAGTTCACTCGTGGCTGCAGCGGCCGAACAAGAAGGGCGAGACTGAGCTAGTCGAACTCGCGTTGAGCAAGCATACGCCCAGGATTGCCCACTCGTATGAACGTGTGATGCCGGGAAGAGAGTACGTGGACTCCGTCATCAACTTCCCCAGGGTGTTCTCAGGGGTAGATGAAGCATCGGCCGACCTGGCCCACAGATTCCTCTCGAGCGTCCTGACGGGCCCGAAGGCAGAGTTGACAAGGCTTCCCACCCCGACGGACTCCGAGTTTTCGAAGTGTGCCGAGAACACGTACAGGGCGACCATAATCGCTCTCGGAAGGGTCCTGGGAAGGACGGCAGAGGTCGGCGGCATTGATCTCTCCAAGGTCGTGGCGGCAATCAACAAGCGCCCGACTCATAGGGACATGATGGTCCCGCGAACCCCGAGCACCGGAGGATACTGCCTTCCAAAGGACCCCATCTTCATAGTCTGGTCTGTCACACACATGCCTCAGTTCAAGAAGAGACTCACGGGCGAGAGGGCTGTTCAGCTCAAGCAGTTGATGAAGTTCATCACACTGATGGTTGACATCAATGACACCGACGGCATGCATGCTGTTGACATGATGGAAGATGAACTGAAGGCCGTCAGTAAGAAGCTGAAAGGCAGCACGATAGTTGTAGCGGGCGCGTCGTATCGCGAGGATGTGGCCGACACCAGATATGCCCCGTACGAGGCGATAGTCAGGTACCTGCAAGAGAAGGGCGCGAACATTTTGGTCACAGATCCTTACGTCAAGTCACTGCCCGAGCTGGAGCAGCAGGGCGAGGACCCATATTCCATGGCCAAGTACTTCAAGAAGCAAAGAGACTTGCCCAAGCTCAAGGTGGATCCCGACTTGGCGGTGGCGCTGAAGGGCGCCGACGGCGTGATATTCGCGATCCCGCATGAGTCCTACACGAAGTTGACTCCGGCCCATATCGCCAACGCAATAGGAGGGAAACCGGAGAGGTTCGTCATAGTGGATTGTGGAACCTTCAATGGCCCGGCCTTCTTGCAGTTTGTCGAGGCGGGTTTCAGGATAAGGAAGATGTACCACGGAAGGGTGAATCCATAACTTCCGCTGAGATACAGTGGCTCTACTCCAAGGTCCTTCTGATCCTCTCTTTGGGGGTCAAGTCGCCTCGTCTCAAGTGAGGACTGTCTGAATAGGAACGAGTCGTCGCATCGACAGGCTTATCTTCGCCTCAACAGCGGCGGGGGGGGATCTGCGTCATGGATGACCTAAGCCTCCTATTGCCTTCGGTGTCAGAAGCAATGGATCCGATCCTCCGAAAGATGGATCTCGACCTCGGGAGGGAGTCGCGTGTCAATGCAAGCGATCTAGAGTCCTCAGGTCAGCAGCTCATCTGGGTTGCAGGGAACCTGTGGTGGCAACTCTCCGAAGCTCAGCACTCCGTTCTGCCTGCGACGCTGCGAGACGCCGGCATCGGCCTTCTCGGCAGATCCAGCGAGATGAGACAAAGAGCGACAACGGAGGAGGATGTGCACTTCTACTCAGAGATCCGCAGTGTCTTGGCCTACATACTGAGCACCATCCAAACCGGTGACTACGCAGAAGAGCTCGAGAGCATCCGTGTCGCGAACGAGAACCCGTGAGAGCAATCGGTTTTCTGGAGATGAGCCGTGCCTCTCGCTGGAACCTACCCGCCTGACTGGTCTTTCAAGGGAATCTCAATGGTCACCGTGGTTCCTTTCCCTACCTCACTCTCAACGGAAATATCGCCACCGTGAGCTTCGACAATTCGCTTACAGATAGCCAGTCCGAGTCCGTGTCCCTGGTCCCTCGTAGTGAACAGAGTCCTGAAGAGTCTGATCAGGTTCTCCCTAGATATGCCAACCCCCGTGTCGGAGAAGAGGACCAGAAGGGTTTCCCCTCGCTTGGATGCCTGAATGCTCAAGTTCCCTCCCGTCGGCATGGCCTGGAACGCATTGGTGATCAAGTTCGCAAATGCTCGTTTCATTAAGGTCTTGTCGACAAGCAGTTTCGCCGCGCTCAGATCGTCTTGGATCTGCTTCGAGACCACTACGTTGTCAGGAATCATAATTGTGGCGAGCGTCTCGTCCAACAAGGAACGGACATCCGTCTCAACTGCCTCTACCCTCAGCGGTTGCACCGAGCTCTGCAGGTCCGTTATTATGCGATTCATGTACTGAGTTGATTCGTCGGTCTTCCGCAGGAACTCAGCGAACCCCAATCCGGCTGTGGCTCGCTGCTCCTCGGGAGTCAATGACCGCATCTTCGTCTTCATTAGGAATATGTCATTCATCATGACCTGTATCGGATTGCGCAGATCATGGCCTACGGAGGCAGCTACCTCTCCGACTGCAGCCAGTCTCTCTGCATCCATGAGCTTTCTTGTTCTTTCGTTCACAAGTTGCTCCAACCGCTGGGAATGCGCCTGCAGCTCCGTCTCTGTCCGCTTGCGTTCAGTGATGTCCCGTCCATAGGCGTTTACGTAGTCTCCCTCCAACACAGGCACGAGGTTGAACAGGAACACTCGGTTCCCTTGCATCAACTCGATCTGTTCTCCTTTGCCCGTTGTGAGGACTTGAAGTACTAGTTGTCTGAGGTGATCCGGTGCAGGCTGACCGACTGAACACCCCCATTCATCCAGCAGGAGGTCACTTGAGGCGTTGGCGTGCATGATGGTACCGTCTTTCGCAAGTCGGAGCACGGGGCTAGGGTTCTCAGCGGGATACTTGGCCAGGCTTCTCAGCTCTTCTTCTGTTTTCTTGCGCTCTGTGATGTCCACGACAACGGCTAGAGCGCCGGCGTATTGCCCGGCTCCAGTCCAGAGCGGCGTCGCCGACACTTGGACAACGCACGGCTGTCGATCCTTGCGGTGCATAGTGACCTCGTATCGGCTCACTTTGCCACCCCTTCGGTCGAGTGATTCTCGTTGAATCACCTCAAATCCCTTCTCATCGACGAGGCCCCTCAGATTCGTTCCGATGAGTTCTCGGGCTTCATAGCCCAAGATCTCGCAAAACGCCCTGTTCACGTACGTCAGGTTCTCTTTCCCGTCAACAACAGTAATCCCCTCCGTGGCTATCTCCAGCAGCGTCTCAAGCTTAATGTCTGAATCTTCAGACACGCGCACCAAACTGTCCTCGTTCACATCTCTTTCTGACACGTGCTCTCACCTTTTTGACAGCATTGTCGTTCCTCTCTTACGCAGCGGTCTTGTTCCCCCTGCTGTCGAAAGACCCTGTGTCTCGCATGGCGTCCTCCCGCAGACTGGCATCGGACTGCCGGTCTTGCTGAAGATCGGCAATATTAGCCTTGTTGGTCCGAGTCATATGTCGATGCCAGATAGCTTGTGGATGTGTCATGGCTGACAACAGGTCGGGTAAGGTCGGCCGAGCACACCCTCAGCATCTGGCGGAAGCCGGGGTCCGGACGGGGCCCAGACCACGACGATCCAGGATTCCATTCCTAAGAAGTCTGCGGTCGCGTGGCCGACGGCTTTTCGACGCTGCCCCTTGGTGCATTTCGACCAGCTGATCACAGGCCATGAATCGCTCATTCCTCCGCAAGAGGCCTTCTGTCATTGTGAAGCCTCCGGCACTGAGTTCATGGTAGCACGCGTTCAGATCTGGCATTGAGCGCACGCGCAGCCTGCAGGCGGGACCGGGTCGATTGTGATTGCATGAAGCGTTAAAAGCGAACGGGTCGTCAGCAACAAAAATGGCTTCATCGCTCGGAGGAAGACAAACCCCGCCCTCAGGTTTGCGCAACAGTCAGTTCTATCATGGCGATTGGATCGACCGAAACAAGAACGGCTCAATGGACTCATACGAGGATCCCAATCAACCCATCTCGAAGAGAGTCGAGGATCTGCTCTCGCGGATGACTCTGGAAGAGAAACTCGCTCAATTGGGATCAGGTGTCGACATCCCACAATGTGGGATAGGTGGCCTCACATGTATTATTCGGTCCTACCCGCCAAAGGAGGGAGCAGCCAAGGCGAACGAATTCCAGACCCAAGCGATTGAACGGACTCGGCTTGGGATTCCACCCATTATTCACGACGAGTGCCTACACGGGTGCTTGGCGAGGTACTCCACGAGTTTCCCGCAAGCCATAGCTCTGGCGGCTACATGGGACCAAGACTTGGTCTATAAGGTGGCCAAGGCAATCGCAGAAGAGACATCCTCCAGGGGCATACAGCAGTGCCTCTCTCCCGTGGTGGACATCGCGAGAGACGTGAGAGCTGGCAGGACCGAGGAAACTTATGGTGAGGATCCGTACTTGACATCGGTCATGGGAGAATCCTTCTGCAGGGCAATGCGCGAGAAAGGCATCGTAGCCACGCCCAAACACTACGTGACGAACTTTGTGGGGGAAGGAGGTAGGGACAGCAATGAGATACACTTCTCGGAACGAATCATCCGAGAGATCTACTTCCCCAGCTTCAAAGCCTGCATCCAGGTCGGCGCCCTGTCAACCATGGCAGCTTACGGCTCGCTTGATGGGACGCCCTGCTCAAGCAACAGATGGCTCCTTACTGAAGTGCTGAGGAACGAATGGGGCTTCGAGGGGTTCGTTGTTTCAGACTACGGATCGGTCAAGGGGATACTGACCAAGCACGGTGTGGCGACGACTCCAGAGGAGGCGGCGAAGTTGGCTCTCGAAGCTGGCCTGGATATGGAATTCCCAAGGACGGAATTCTTCGGGGAACCGTTGGCGAAGGCGGTGAGAGAAGGGCTGGTTGCGCCGGATGTCGTTGACAAAGCAGTCCGGAGGATACTGAGAGTCAAGTTCTTGATCGGACTGTTTGACCGCCCGTTCGTCGATCCAGACGTGGCAGAAGCTGTCTGCGGATGTGCTGAACACGTGAACCTCGCCCTTGAGTCCGCCAAGAAAGCAATTGTGCTGCTCAAGAATGAGGGCAAGTTGCTTCCTCTGGACAAAGGGAAACTGAAGTCGATTGCGATTCTCGGGCCTCTCTCCGATGAGTTGAGGTTGGGAGGCTACAGCGGCGTTCCGCGCAGAGTGGTCACACCGCTCGAGGCGATGACGAAGAAGGTTGGCCCAAAGAGAATCTACCACGAAAGGGGCTGCGCCGTCACTGTGGGGGAGCACTTCACGATACCTTCAGAATACCTCGTACCATCGAAGGGCAAGTCACGCGAACACGGTCTCACGGGAGAGTACTATGATAACCCCAACTTGTCTGGCAAGCCCGTCTTTGTGAGAACAGACAGGGAGCTGGACTTCGACTGGGGGCCTGGGTCGCCTGACTCAGGAATCCCTTGCGACGAATTCTCGGTCCGATGGACAGGGAAACTGGTGCCAACCGAATCCGGTGCGTACGAGTTGCGTCTCTCCGCCGATGACGGGGTGCGACTGTGGCTGAACGGCGAACTGCTGGTCGACGCTTGGCACCGCAGCGTGCTGGCCTCAGACTTGGTGCAATTGCGGCTTGAGAAAGGCAGGCAGTACGATCTCAAAGTTGAGTACTGCGAGCACACAGGCGAGGCTACAGCACAGCTCGCATGGGATCACAGGTCTGAGCTACCATCACAGATCAGAAGGGCTGTGGCAATGGCAAGGAAGGCCGATGTCGCGATAGTGTTCTGCGGAATCGTGGAGGGGGAGGGCAAGGACAGGGCGAGGATAGATCTACCTGCCCCACAGGAATCGCTGATCAAAGAGATTCTCAGAACGGGAACTCCGACGGTTGTCGTGCTCCTCACGGGGAGTGCGGTGACGGGCGACTGGATCAAGGGCACTGAAGCCATCGTTCAGGCTTGGTACCCTGGTCAGGAGGGCGGAACCGCCATCGCAGAGACGTTGTTCGGCGACAACAACCCGGGAGGCAAACTGCCCTTCACCTGGCCAAGGTACGTCGGTCAGCTTCCCCTCTACTACAACTGCAAGCCGACGGGAAGAAGCTGTGACTACGTTGACATCCCCGGAACTCCCACTTTTGCATTTGGCCACGGTCTAAGCTACACTCGGTTTGAGTATGACAACCTGAGCGTAGAAGTCGATGAGAAGAGCGGGCACGCCACGATAGACTTCGACGTGAGGAACATCGGTGAGATGGAGGGAGATGAAGTCGTGCAGCTATACACTCACGATGTGGTGGCCAGTCTCGCAAGGCCCCTGAAAGAACTGCGACGGTTCAAGAGAGTGCAGCTCGAACCCGGAGAGGAAAAGACGATCACCTTCACTCTATACGCGCAGGACTTCGCGTTTCCCGGTGAAGACATGAAACCCGTCTTGGAGCCCGGCGAATTCGAGGCTCTGGTGGGCAGCTCGTCCGAAGACATAAGACTCAGGGGTAGTTTCAGCATCGGCAACGGATTTGCGGCCGAACTCAATAGCACCTAGCCTGGGCCTGTCGCGGCGCACGAAGGCTTTCAAGCTCCATTGACTGTCTCCGTCTACTTCCCCAGTGGTACTCTCACGGTGAAGGTGGTTCCCAAGCCAACCTGACTTTCCACTGTGATGCTTCCCCCATGAGCCTCGACTATGCGCCTACAAGCACTTAGTCCCAGTCCTTGTCCCTTCGCCTTCGTAGTGAAAAGCGGCTGGAAGATCCTTGTCATGTCCCCTGTAGAGATCCCTACGCCCGTGTCCCGGAAGCTGACCGCTACGCCTCCCGGCGCTTTGGACATCCCGATGACAAGACTCCCGCCATGAGGCATTGCTTGAACTGCGTTGTTTATCATGTTAACAAAGACTCGTTTGAACATGGCAACGTCGGCCATTGGCTTCGGGAAGTCGGGTTCATCTCCACCTTTGATTGAGACCGTGACAGTCTCAGGCACGATCGTACTGTAGAGCGCCCCCTTCACGACAGCGGGCAGGTCAGTCTCAGCAAGTTGCGGTCTAACGGGCCGCGCGACTTCCTGAAGGTCCGAGATGATCCCGCTCATGTATTCTATCTGTTCTTCCACCCTTCCTATGGCTCTTGTGAAGCCTTCTTCCATTGCCACTTTCTGCTGTGACATAGGCAACGACGCGAGCTTCGTCTTCACGGAGTAGAGTTCATTCATCACCACTTGGAGCGGACTGCGGAGGTCATGACCCACGGCGGCCGCCACTTGACCGATGGTGGCCAGCCGCTCGGCATCCTGCAGCTTCTCGGTTCTCTCCTCGACAAGCTCCTCTAGGTGCTCAGTATGTCTCTCAAGCTCAGCCTCCAGCTTCCTTCGTTCAGTGATGTCCTCAACTCGTCGCATGGCGCTCGCGATATGTCGGGCTAAGCTCATGACCGATGGGGTGAACTCCTCAGCCAACTCGGCTGAGGACATCGTAAAGATACCGAACACGTTGCCGTGCCGATGCAATGGCGTCAAGACCGTCATCCTTTTCTCAATGCCGGGGATTTTCGAGACCACAGTGGCCAGCGTCCGTGGAAGCAGGGCTTCCACAATCTCATTGGCGGGGGTGTAGACCGTCTTGCCCTCGAGCACCACTTGATGGAAAAGCCCTGACCTTGTCAAATCCACTCTGAAGCCCCTGATGGTGAGCCCAGTGATCCTCTCTATCGTCTCGAGGCCTATCCCCTGCAACACAACCACCGCGTATCTGAGCTTCGAGCCATCATCAGTCATCAACATTATGCTGGAACTGTAAGGTGATTTCTTGAACTCCGCGTGCAAGATGCTGTAGAGGGCACCCTCGTCGGAAACGTCCGCTATCTTCGCAGACAGGCTTTCGGTGAATCTGATTATGTCGAGAAGATCACGCGTCGCCTTGTTGATTTCACTCATTTCTCTGGTTTGACCTTTCGGACTTCCACAGGGCGGTTCAGCTTTAAACCCTTTGAGTCGCCCTTGCTGCATCCTATCTCCCGACTCTACTGAGGGCATGACGTGCGAACTACTCCAAGCTTCCTTTGCCCAGGCCTTTCACCTATCGATCATTAGTTCAGATCGCACCTGGATTCTGGTCCTTCCCGCCCCGGTGTCGATTCAGTCAAGCAACCTTGAGGGGTATCGTGAGAGTGAACTCGCTTCCCTTGTTTGGTCTGCTCTTGACGGAGATGGTGCCCCCGTGAGCTTCGATCACTCGCTTGCAGACCGCTAGCCCTAACCCAACACCCTTTGCTTTCGTGGTGAACAGCGGGTTGAAGAGCTTGGGCAAGACCTCATCAGATATCCCCCTGCCAGTGTCGCGCACGCTGATCATGACCGTCTCGCCTGACTTGGAAACTCGTATCATCAGTTTCCCACCCTTCGGCATCGCCTGTACTGCATTCAGGACCAGGTTTGTTAGAACCCTCTTCATCATTTGAGGATCTACCAGCAGTCTGGGCACATCATCTTCGACCCTGACAGTTGCCTCGACATCTTGTGGAACGGGTGAGGTCGATAGTGTCTCGTCAATGAGCTGACGGGTGTCAGTCTCGACCAATCTCAGACGCATCGGCCTTGCGAAGTCCGTCAGGCCGCTGACCACTCCGTTCATGTACTGCACTTGTCTCTCAATCTCATCAAGTAAGCCTCCCATGTTCGGTTGTTGCTGGGGTTCCTTCAATTTCCCGAGGGAGAGCATTTGTTTGGCTAAGTACAGACTGTTGACAATCGCCTGCAGTGGATTGCGTAGGTCATGACCTACCATGAGGGCCGTCTCGCCTATTGCTGCAAGCCTCTCGGCTTCTTTCAGCTTTTTGGTCCTCTCTTGAACGAGTTGCTCTAGGTATTGCGAATGAGACCTGAGTTCGTCCTCGGCTCTCTTTCGCCAAACCACCTGACCGAGCTGGGAACCGATTGACGACACTACATCTACCCATCTTTCGTCCTGGTCTCGTGGCTCAGTGAGTCCAAAAAGCATCACGGCCACCACATCGCCTGCGGCTGTCACGGGTATCCCTACGGCCGACCTGAAGCCATGCTGTAATGCAATAGGAGCACGCGGGTATTCCTTCACAAGCGCCAGGTCTTTCACCCACAGGGGCCTCTTGGACTGCCAAACATGACCAGCGATTCCCTCGTCACTCGCATACACGAATCCCTCGGTTTCCTTTCTGAATCTCGAGAGTCCACCTGTCCTATCGTACCAAGCCGGAGAACACTCCAAATACGACCCGTCGGGCCGAGGGACCCAGACTTCGCCCACATCCCAGCCAGTCGCTTCACAGACGCGGCCCAACACAGCTCTCAGAGCGGAGTCGAGATCCTCGGCTCTGCTCACCTCCATCGTAATGGATAGCAGGAGGTGAGCCTCGTCCTCTGCACGCTTGCGCCCTGTGATGTCAGATACGAGAGTGAGAGCTCCTGCATAGTTGCCTCCGCTGTCGGTTATCGGGGATGCCGCCACCGTTGCGTGGATGTGGGTTCCGTCCTTTCTGATGAGTTCGATGTCGTACTGGTCTCTGAGGCCTTTCCTGCGG
>JBGOYZ010000035.1:0-10389 GCA_041479945.1 Thermoproteota archaeon | reverse complement strand
TGGAGCTGGTGATGCGTTCGCGGCGGGATTCATTTCCAGCTTCTTGGACGGCGCTTCTTGGATCGAGGCAGCAGCCTATGGGAATGCAGTAGCGGCCATCAAGTGCACGAGGATGGGCGCTCAAGCTGGGCTGCCGAGGCGCCGAGACGTGGAGAATTTCGTCCTAGGGCGAGCCCGTCCAGTTATCAGTAGATTGGCCTGAGTGGGTTCTGCGCGGACACGTGACAGCTTCATTGAGTCCTTCCAGAACGGTACCGTCTTCGCAGTTCCAGGGTCGGATTTCGGATAACAGTGGCGAGACTCAGTTCAAAGAGCTGTGCTGAGCTCTTGGCGGGCGAGACCGGAGAGAACTCTTTCACCGCTCAGCTTGGTCTCTCTCAACGGAAAGACCCATAGCACGGGGGTTGAAGGTTATCCCTCTAGCATCTTCCACCCTCGACCGTATGATCTCACGCGCACTGTCAAGCCGGCCCTGTGCAGTGTCAATCCAGTAATCCTCATTGTCAATCATCAGGTACACAACACCTAACCTCGAATGCAGGAACCCGAACAGTCGCACTAGCTTCTTGGTGCCCGTGATTTCCTGGTCGCGCGTTCGCATGCGACTATGTTTGACGTAACTGGTTACGGTTTTAAGCCTTTTCTGGGAACATATCCCGTTACTTCTTCTCTGGCGCGCTTGCGGTCGTTCAGAGAGGCTTTCTAGGGCCGGAACGGAATGACTTAAGAAAACAGCATGTGATGGGGACACTATGGCAAGGGAGGAGGGTAGGACATCGATCGGAGTTCCGAGAGGGCTCACTCGCTGGATTGACCAGGTTCTTGAGAGACTGGGGGACCCTGACCTAGCCGATAGAAAAGCTCTAGCCAGAGTAGCCGGACAGAGGATCATTGAGAAGTACTCGCTGAGAGCTCGGAAGGCTCCTCCCAGAGGGCACGGAAGGCGAGATCGCATTGACGTGTCGCCTGCCCAGCGCGCGATAATCAGAGATGCTGCGCGCACAGAGAAGATACCGTTCATGAGTCCAGATGAAGCCTACCGAAATGAGATGATAGAGATTCTTAAGACACTAAAAGTGAAAGTCGGCAGGAGAGAGAGGGTTGCATGAAAATGAGCGCTCAGGCTGACCTGCCGACAAGAGATGAAGTTGACGAATTCGTTTCGCGGTGTGACGAGGCCAAGCCGGGTATCGTGACGCTGAACTAGAGGATGTAGGGTCGCGTCTGTTCACGTTCGATGTAGTGACCCATCTGATGCCTTTGCCAGCAACTCGGCCTGTTGAGGACAGCGGCAACCGTATCCACGGGAGTGGTTCCCAATGAAGGCAAGCTATGGACTAGAAGAGCCGTGCGTCTAGTGGTCAGGTTTCTTGGATGAAGTCAGCAACATCATGGCCAGACAAGCCAAGAGCGAAGTGGTGAAGCTGTAGGCGAATGCAACAGAGGAGCCCATGTTGTCCCACAGGAGACCCACAGAGACATTCGCCACTAGGTAGAAGACGCCCGCTGTGAGGTAGTACATACCGTAAGCGGTCCCTCTTAGTTTCGGGACCACGTATCTCGGAATGATGGCCCTCTGTATTGTCTCGACTGTGCCCATGTAGAGACCAAACACACACGCAGCAACCAGAGCTTTCAGAATGCCCCCGGATGGGAAGACCAACACAGCACTTGCCAATGCTAGAAGTCCATACCCTCCGGCAAGAACCCGTTCTCTGCCTACTCTGTCTGACAGCGTTCCGGCAGGGATGCTGATTATGACGTGCATCAGATTGATCAGCATGTAGACGAGTGGTATGTATTGATCTTGGACACCTGCAGCTCCCGCAGACAAGAGGACAAATGAATAGTTGTACGCTCCAACGGAGAAGAGCGCGACCACCGACAGAAACTTGAGGAAGTCGGCGTTGGAAGTTTCCCTGATGTTCCCCAACAGAGTCCCGCCGGCCTTTGCAGTAGTCACCTCTTGTACGAGGAAAACGAGTATCAGCAGAGCGATCAGTGCGGGGATGAGTGAGAAATAGAAAAGTCCCCTGAAAGAGAGAATGGGCAGCAGAACAGTGGCAAGGATCGGTCCCAGAATCGCGCCAGCCTGATCAAGGGTCCTGTGCAGTCCGAACACTTGGCCAAGCTTGTCACTCGGAACAGATGCACTCAACAGCGAATCTCGAGGTGCGGTCCTCACTGCTTTGCCTATCCTATCTGTGAACCTCACCAACAAAGCGTCCGTCCAACTCGACGCCAACGCGAAGAGTGGCTTGGTCAGAGCTGACAGACCATAGCCTATGAGCACTAGCAGTTTCCTCTTGCCTACCCAGTCTGAGATGTAGCCTGAGACCATTCGGAAAATGTTGCCGGATGCCTCAGCTATCCCCTCGATCAACCCGATCTCCGCTTTCGAGGCTCCGAGCACCTCGACCAAGAAAGACGGCAGTACACTGATGACCATCTCGGTGGAAACGTCAGTGAAGAAGCTGACAGCTCCCAACGCATACACGTTCTTCATGCTGCCCTCCTTCGTCCCTGAAATAGACCGGGAGTCTGACAAGAGATATCCGCTGCCTCTACTACTCCATAATAAGTCTGCCTTCACGCCCGCCTGTGCAACAGAAGCCCTGGAAGCACTGCTAGGATCTCCTTGGCTTCAGAGTCAGGAAGCGAGTCGAGGCTCGTCCGAGTCTCTTCTTCAAATCTGCTCGCCGCTTCAGTGGCGTCTTCACGGAGTCCCGCATCTCTCAGCGTTCCAATGATCTTCGCGACCTCTGATTCGCTCAACTCATCAGCGGAAAGCGCTGAGAGAAGCGAAGTTCTGTTCACTTGGTCGAGCTTCTGGAGAGCGAGGACGATCACTATGTTGCCGAGCTTGTGGCTCGCCAGGTCCTTTCCTATCTTCTTCCCGAGCTCCTGCTCTTCGCCGAATATGTCCAGCATGTCGTCGGTCGCCTGGAACAGACATCCCACGTTGATCCCGTAGTTCCCGAGCGCTTCTTCGATCTTGGACGGGGCATCGGCCACAATGGCACCGGACCTCGCGCAACCCTCGAACAGCGAGGACGTCTTCTTCTTTACCATCAGCAGATATTCTTCCATGGTCACGCTGTTCTTGTGATGCTCCTTCAGGAACGGTTCATTCCTGGCTCGCGCCTCAAGCAGCAGGTCCAGCATTCCTCCCTCGAGCACGTTGTCTATCACCCTCGACATCAGCTGTGACAGCCGAACAGAGTTGCGCGAGTCCCTCAGCGCTCTCTCCATGGCCTCCCTGTACCTGAAACATGTGAACAGCGACGTGACCTCACCGTACTGGATTCGCATCGTGGGATTTCCTCTGCGTATCTCTCCTTTGTCTATGATGTCATCGAAGAGGAGCGTCGTGTTATGAGCTATCTCGTACGCCGCCGCGGCTGGAAGTGCGTCCTCAACCTTTCCTCCTGCTGCTTCTGCGCTCAGCATCACGAGCACTGGCCTGATCCTCTTGCCGCCAGTCCTAACCTGGTAAAGCATGGCTTCCTTCAGCTCCGGGTACGTGGCATGCGCAAGGTACTTCTCCAGGTACGGCTCAACCTTCTTGCTCAGGTCAGATATCCTATCAAGCAAGGGAGATTCTCGGCTCCCGTCAGCCGCGCTCTATTTAACCTTCGAACAGGAACGGACTTCGGTTCCCGGGGAAGTCGAACTACAGCTCCACACTTATCAAGTCCAATCAAGCGGATCGAGAGCGGAATGTATTCACGAGGCAGACTGCTTGACGAGATGAGTCGCGTGCTTTCAAAGAGCGAAAGGACCGTCATAGGTCTCATGTCGGGGACCTCTGGCGACGGCATTACTGCTGCTGTCACCAAGATAGCGGGCAACTACGCCACAACGGAACTCTCAGTGGTCTCATATGAGACGTACTTGTACGACAAGGACTTCAGGCAGAGGATCTTTGACATATTCGATCCTGAGACGAGCAGCGTCAACGCTATCTGTGAGATGAACTTCGAGATTGGCCAGAAGCTGGCAGAGGCCGCTCTCAATGTGGCAAAGAAGGCGGGTGTGTCAATGTCGGAGGTCGATCTCATAGGCTCGCACGGGCAGACGATCTACCACATCCCGAGGCCGCCGGAGAAGGGCAACGTCAGGTCAACATTACAGATAGGCGAGCCAGCCGTCATCGCGCAGCAAACAGGTGTGTTGACGATCGCGGACTTCAGGAAGATGGATGTTGCTGCGGGAGGAGAAGGAGCACCTCTCGTGCCATATGTGGACTACATCCTGTTCAGCAAGAGAGGAAAGGGGATGACACTGCAGAACATCGGAGGCATCGGAAACGTCACCTACATCCCGCCGGGGGTCAAAGAGGATGACGTGATCGCCTTCGACACGGGTCCAGGGAACATGGTAGTGGACATGCTTGTCCAGTTGTACACTGAATCTAGGTTGGGCTACGATTCGGAAGGATCCATGGCGCTCAGGGGCAAGGTGAACGACAGAATGCTCGATGAACTGATGAACATGCCATTTTTCCGGATGAGGCCGCCTAAGTCCACCGGAAGGGAACTGTTCGGGAAGGACTTCGTGTTCTCGTTCAAGCGCAAGGCCGATGACCTGCACCTGAACCCCGAGGACGCGATTGCCACAGCCACAGCCCTGACTGTGGAATCGATAGCCAAGTCCTACGAGGACTACGTAATTCCCCACGGCAAAGTAGAGGAGGTCTACGTGGCGGGCGGTGGCATGAGAAACAAGACCATGATGTCATGGTTGGGCAAGAGACTAGGAGGCCTTCCAATCAGATCCTTCGACGAACTGGGGGTCCAGTCCGAGGCGAGGGAGGCTGCATACTTTGCAGTGCTCGCCAACGAGTTCATTCACGGCAACTACTCGAACCTGCCAAACGCCACAGGCGCCAAGGCCAGGACGATTCTGGGATCCATGTGTTACGCGGGGCTCTCCTGCGCAACGCGATGAAGTCCTCAGAGGGCTGAGATCGCTGTCACGCCTTGGGGGCAGGTCCTGATGTTCAGTTCTATCATCAGAGCGAATGGCGCCCTGCGGTGACTGTACCACCATGTGCATCCGATCCTACACCAGACTCCTTGAGGCTCATGGACCGCGTCAGGCTTGTCAGCCTTCGGATCGCCTTGAGCCTCTCTGCATCGCCGATCCTTGCCCTGTCTAGCGCGTCCATGAGCATAGTCGTAACCTCGTCCATTCTCCTCCTGTTGACCGGATATGGAATACCGTCCTTTCCGCCGAATGAGAACGAGTACTTCACAGGATCCCTTCGTCCGACTTTCGCGTCGTAGACAACCTCTGCAACCATGGCAAGCGCTCTCACTGTGCCTGGACCCATGCCCTTGACGTGGAGCAACTGCTCGTAGTCTCCAGGCTTCAGCTCGTACGCCGCTGCGAGCGCTTCCCAGTTCACCCTGCTTTCGACTGCTACCTTGAAGAACCTTCTCGCGTCGTCGCCTTGAAGAGGCAGCCAGTCGGTCAGCGAGTTCTGATGCTGCGCGCGAACCGTTGTCAAGTGCCTCTTCAGCGACAGCGGACTCTCGGCGACGAGGTCAACGCTGACTTTCCTGGCATCATCGCTCTCATGAGCTGTCATGTCGAGCACACTGTCGAGAACGACATCTCCCACTATGCCCGTGTGTGGCTCCACGACGAAGCTCTTGAGGTTCTCGTCGGTCCAGTGATACCTGCGGGCTGACTTCAGTTTCGGGTTCATGCCCTGTTGAACGACAGTCCACGAGCCTGATTGTGTGAAGTAGAACACGTGGTGGTATATCTGGTAACCCGCTTGGATCGCACACGTATCCACCTTCGCGGCCATCCTTGACGCATATGTCAGCTTCGCTGGATCAGCTCTGGAGAATGCCGGCAGCTCACAGGTCTCTTCGATCTCCGCGGGCGCGAACCTTGACCTCCTCCCCTTCCCCCCGGCCCCCCGAACCCCCACCTCCATGCCGTTGAGTACGTCCTTCACCACAGAGGACGTGACGGTCGTACTGCCGCTTGAATCCCAGTCGTAGCCCAGCACGTTGGACAGGGCCTGAAACCAGACCGGGTCAGACAATCTTCTGATGATCTCATCTGGACCCTTGTCCATCCAGATTGCAGTCATTATCGCTTGGGAGAGTGGCTTCATCCTGGAGACAAGCCAACTTGGTGCCCGCCCAGGGTGGAGTCTGAGCTCAAAGGTCCCCGACCTCCTCATGAAGCCAACCTCGGTGCGAGACATTCGGATGTGCAGAGATAAGCCTCGCATCAACTGTCGCAGCGTGGCTTGCGGTTGTTGGGCACCTTAATATCGGAGAGAGTGCATTGAAAGTGGCCACTCTTGACCGAAGTGATCAAGGTCGAAGCGATCGCCCCTGATGAGGCCAGAATCGACAAAGCGGCCGGAGTGATCAAGAGAGGCGGACTGGTCGCTTTCCCGACAGAGACGGTCTACGGTCTGGGCGCAGATGCGTTCAATGAGTCGGCCTGCAGGAGGATCTTCGAGGTGAAGAGGAGGCCGTTGGACAATCCGGCGATAGTTCATGTTGCCAACCTCGGTCAGCTCAGCAGCATAGCGCGAGAGATTCCTGAGATTGCATTCAGGGTTGCTGAGAGGGCATGGCCTGGCCCGTTGACAATCGTTGTCAAGAAGGCAAGTGCTTTCCCGTCCACTCCGACAGGGGGCTTGGACTCCGTGGCTATCAGAATGCCAGCGCATCCGGTCGCTCTGCGGTTGATCGAGGCGTCCGGCACTCCCATTGCCGCGCCAAGCGCGAACCTCTCGGGCAAGCCCAGCCCGACCACCGCTCAACACGTGGCCGATGACCTAGGTGGAAGCATAGACATGATCTTGGATGCGGGCGAGGCCTTCTTCGGAGTCGAGTCGACAATAGTGGACCTCACCAAGGACAAACCGAATCTTCTTCGGCCTGGCCCCTTCACGGTGAAGGAGGTGGAATCGGTCTTGGGCTGCAAAGTCAACGTCTCATCTGCTGCAAAGGGTTGGGCCGAAGCCGAAGTCGCCATAGCCCCCGGAATGAAGTACAGGCACTACGCACCCAAGACGAAGCTCGTGCTTGTTGACATCGGAGGCGATCTGGATAGTGTGAGACACTCCACTCTGTTCGTGGCAGATCGGTACAAGGGGGCCAACGCGAAGGTCGGGATCCTGTCCACTGACGAAACCGCATCCGTCTACGCTCGCGAGGGATACGAGGTGCTGAGCTTGGGAACTAGGGCCAACCTCTTCACGGTCGCGAAGAACCTCTATGCCCGACTCAGGGAGGTGGACGAACTGGGCCTGTCCGTAGCGGTCTCCGAGTCGTTCGAGGAGAAGGGCATAGGTCTCGCGATAATGAACAGATTGAGAAAGGCCTCGAGTGTTACGGTCACATCTCCATGATAGCTCCGCGTGAAGTGACGGTGGCTTTCCGCGTGCCTCAGTGCACCTAGAGGCGATGAGTTCCCCGCGACGATGCGGGGCTTGACTAGGGTTGTTCGACTACGTCAGCTAAAGGCGCATCTCTCTTGACTGCCTTTATGCCATCCAGGCAGTCGTCCTTTTCCTTGTAGCCTTCGCCTGAGTCAGCTATTTTCCTGCCGTTGTCTGCGGCCAGGTTCCATCTCCATTCCCCTCTCTTGTCCTTGTATACGGTGAACTTCGGCATATGGTTCTTGAAGTGCCAGTGGGCTAATAAGGCTGTGACCGCGGAAACGCTTATTACACCTTAATACCATCTCCAATCATGAGTTCACAAAAGGTCAAGGATCCGGTTTGCGGGATGATGGTCGACCCCAAGACCGCAGTCAGGCTCGTGATAGACAACGAGACCTACTACCTCTGCTCGCAACGCTGTGCGGAGCAGCTGAAGACCAAAAAGGGCAAGCGGTGAGATCAATGTCCGGTGCGGGCGGTGGCGGGAAGAAGCCCCTCCGGGAAAAGAAGATCTTGAAGCTGAGTGACTGGACATGTTACAGCTGCGGATTGGACCTGGTGAGCAGGCTGAGGAAGGTCAAAGATGTCACAGATGTCTCAGCCAACTTCTTCACAAAGCAATTCCTCATAGAACATGAAGGAGCTGACATGAAGAAGATTGAGGAGGAAATCAACAGGGCCGGAATGCACATCACGACTGAGGGAATGAAGTGAACATGGCTCGAGACGTCATATGCGGCATGTACGTCGACGAGAAAAGCGCCGAGTACAAGGCCGAGAGAAGGGGGAAGACCTACTACTTCTGCAGTGAGGAATGCTACAACGAGTTCCTGAAACCGGAGGTCGAGCTTCGCAAAACCAGGAACGAATCGATAATCGCGATCGCTGCCTCCGCTGCTCTGCTGGCAATCGAGTGGTTCCGGCTCTTGCCGGACTCGCAGATGCGCTTCGTCATGTTCCTGATCACCACGCCAGTTCAGCTCGGCATAGGGCTCGTCTTCTATAAGGGGCTACTGGATGCTATCAAGTCAAGGCAGGCCAACATGGACTCCCTCATCGCCGTCGGTACATCAGCCGCGTACATCTACAGCGTAGTCGCCACGTTCTTCCCCGATGTTGTAGCCGGCGTTCCAGGTGAGATGCCCCCCGTGTACTTCATGGACTCCGCCCTCATCATTGGTCTGATACTTTTCGGCAGGTACCTGGAGCACTCCGTCAAGCAGGGCGCTTCTGAAGCGGTCACCAGGCTCTTGGAGCTGCAGCCAGCGACAGCGAGCGTGTACAGGGACGGCAAGGAGGAGGTGGTTCCGACAGAGCTGCTGAACGTGGGTGATATCGTCGTCGTCCGCCCAGGCCAGAGAATTCCCGTGGATGGTACAGTGGTCAGCGGCCAGTCGTCGCTCGACCTTTCATTGATTACGGGTGAATCCATGCCAGTGGACGTCGGCGTTGGATCCAGCGCAGTGGCAGGTGCGATTAACCTCACAGGGTTGCTCAATCTCAAGACAACGAAGCTGGCCAGCGAGTCAACTCTGTCCAACATCACTTCAATGGTGGAAGAGGCCATACTCTCGAAGGCTCCTATGCAGAGGCTGGCCGATTCGATCGCCGCTCGTTTTGTCCCGGCGGTGATTGTGATAGCTCTACTGGCGTTCACCTTCTGGAGGTTCGTAGTGGGCATGCCGCTAAGCTTCGCGCTGACGACCTCTGTGGCGGTACTGATCATAGCATGCCCGTGCGCGTTGGGTCTTGCCACGCCTGCCGCGCTCACGGTGGGAGTTGCGAAAGCCGCCCAGTATGGTATCCTCATCAAAGGGGGGGAAGAGCTGGAGCGGGCAAGCCAAGTGGGCGTTGTCCTCATGGACAAGACAGGCACTCTCACAATCGGACGTCCTGTCGTGACCGACGTTGTGCCCATGGCGAGCATCGCCAAGAGCGAAGCACTCAGGATTGCAGCGTCTGCCGAGTACGGGTCCGAGCATCCCATAGCCAAGGCGATCGCAGCAGAAGCCGAACGCGAAGGAATCATTCCAACTCAGCCTTCGTCCTTCGAGGCTTTGCCAGGATTCGGGATCAGCTCGGTGGTCGAGGGAAAGCGCGTTGTGATAGGAAACGAAAAGTTGATGGAACGGCAAGACATCCAGATGAGAATAGATACCAGCGAGACAATAGCCTCAATGGAGCAGGAAGGGAAGACCGTCTTGGTTGTGGCCGTCGAGGGCAAAGCCGTGGCGGTAATCGCAGTCGCGGACCAAGTCAGGGAGAGGTCCAAGGAGGCGGTCAGCCTTCTCAGGAGCTTGAATGTGAAAGCGGTGATGCTTACAGGCGACAATGAGAGGGTTGCCAAGGCGGTGTCAGGCAAGCTGGGGATAGATCAGTACGTGGCCGAAGTTCAGCCCGCGGATAAGTCGAGGGTGGTCGAGGAGTTCAAGGGGAAAGGCGAGGTTGTCGCAATGGCAGGAGATGGGATAAACGACGCACCTGCGTTGGCAACTGCTGACGTAGGCATAGCGATGGGCGGAGGGACGGATGTTGCCAAGGAAACAGGAGGAATAGTGCTGATGAACGATGACCCGAGGGGAATAAGTGCGGCAATTCAGGCCAGCAGATTGATGTCTAGGAAGATCAAGGAGAACCTGTTCTGGGCCTTCTTCTACAACGTGCTCCTGATCCCGGTGGCAGCAGGGCTCCTGTACCCGTTCACGGGATGGTTGATGAGTCCGATTTTGTCCGCATTCGCAATGGCCACGAGCTCGATTACGGTCACCCTGAACTCACTCTCTCTCAGGAACTACAGCCCCGAGTACCTAAGCCGCGAATCGCGCGGCGTGTCCGTCTAAGTCTTCTGTCACGGAATGTGTGTTCACGGAGGTGGAGGCGGAGACACCTGCTTGCCGCCCCTTCTCGCCACGATGTACACCAGCACAGCTTCGACCAACATCAGGCCGACCACGACAGCTAGGAACACG
>JBGOYZ010000034.1:0-10557 GCA_041479945.1 Thermoproteota archaeon | reverse complement strand
AGCGATGCATCTTCTACACCGGGCGTTATGCACCTGAGGCAAGGCGTCTCCGGGGGCTGGAACACAGAGACATTACCCTCCATCGCTATCGCCGCACCGTAGACGTAGGGCTTCTTCATCCTGACAGACGCCTAGTTCACGATGTACCTGGTCATCATGTTGTCAAGACCGTCCACTATGACATCGACATCTTGGAGCAACTTGTCCGCGTTTGAGTTTCTGAGGTTCTCGGCCACCGGCTCCACCACGACTCGTGGGGCAATCCCGTGGATGCGGTCCGCCGCTGCCTCTACCTTCGGCCTCCTCAAATCATCGACCGAGAACAAGCTCTGTCTGTGGAGATTGTGTGCCTCCACGGTGTCTTGGTCAATGAGCCGCAGGAATCCAACACCAGCAAGGGCCAAGTACATAGATGAGGCACTTCCGAGCCCTCCGATACCAACGACCGCTACTCGCGAAGACATCAGGCGATTCTGACCATCCTCTCCTACCTCTTTCATGACAGTCTGCCTAGAGTAGAGTTCAGACGGGTCAAGGTTTGTCTTCTTGCTCATGCCTAGGAGGTACTTGTCTCGACCGAGTTTATAGACTATTGTTAGCGAGGCAGCAGGCTGATCGCTAGCGAATTCTGTGCGCGGCTTTGAGCACGCGAAGCGCGTTCAGGGTGATCATCTCGTTCGGACCGCGGCGCCCCCAGTCCACGACTTCGGCGTAGGAGCCGCGTCTTCCCAGTGGCAGCCAGTAACGGCCCTCCACATGCCATGTTCCGTCGGGCTGCCGCTTGGATTCTACTACGTCCAGAGCCTCCTGTGCTCTCAGATCACTAAGCTTGTCCAGTTGCGTCGTGATTCTGAGCGCCTGAAGAACGTCGTAGTGCCAGTACAGAGGATAGTGGAGCTTCAACCATTCGTCATCAATCACTCTGCCGGTCCGCTCGGACCTGAACAAACGATGTTTGAGGAAGAACTCCGCTGTCCTCCGAGCTGCTTTGAGGCTTCTTCGATCCCCGCTGGCAAGATGGTACTGGATCAGTCCCCACATCGGAGCCAAGCTCTCATAGAACGACGAGTGGTGTGCCCCTTCTCTCCTATCACAGTTCCATCCTCCATCAGGCCATTGCCAGGCTATCAGAGACTCCGCTAGTTGCTTCACCCTAGAGTCGCCAGTCAAGCCGAGCCTGCTGCAGACTCCCAAAGCATTCCCCTCCTGCGAGGCACACCGGCGAACCAAGCCCTTCACGGTCTTGATTCTCTTAAGGTGGTGCTCACTTGTGAGCCATTCAAGGACTTGATTGGTCGCGTTCCTAGCACTTCTATGGTCTTTGGGGATTCCCAGTTCCACCAGTGAGACTAGTCTCCAGTGGGCGCCTGTCCACTTCTTGTATGGATGGGCGCCGAACCCGCCGTCACGTTGCTGCCCTCTGAGCAGAGCCCTGACCTTCTTCCCTTTCGGAATGGCCGCCCGGACCACTGTGACTTCACGCGAGTCGAGTGGTTCACCCAGCAAATCTGCGAGTGTGAAGTACCGGACAGACGGATCTTCGGATTCCAGAAGCCAACGGATAGCCGGGTCAGTTCTGTCCATGAGCTTCACCCCCCAATTCCGTCGGATACCCCGGGGTCCATAGCTTCAGTGCAGTCAACAAGCGGTCCGGCGCTCAAGTCTTGTTCAACGAAGTCGATTCCTGTTTCGCCTTGAAGAATAGCCAGTTGTTCTCTCCAGCCTTCTTGAACCTGACCAACAGATATGTTCCCTTCAGCTTGGTGCCAGCAAACTTCACTTCAATTCTGTCTTTCTCGCGGGTGACGAGTTCATAGTTGCCCTTGTCCCAGATCTCAACTGTTCCAGCGCCGTATCCCTTCTCTATCACGCCCTCGAAACTGGCGTAGTCCAGTGGATGATCCTCGACCATTATGGCCAGCCTCTTTGCACCCGGCTTGAGCGGGGGCTCCTTTGGCACTGCCCAACTCTTCAACACCCTGTCCATTTCGAGGCGGAGGTCGTAGTGCAGATGCGTCGCCGCGTGTTTGTGGACAACGAAGACTGGTGCCTTCTCCTTGGGATTGATTCTCGGAGACAACTCTACCTGAACGGATCCACGTCCGGGTTCAATATGCCTTTGGGGTCGAAGACTTTCCTTATGCCAGCCATCAGCTGCAGATGCTTGTCCGACAGATAGTAGTGCAGGAACTTTCCCCGAATCCTTCCGACTCCATGCTCTGCCGTGATAGCCCCTCCCATTTCGGTGGCCCTTGCGTATATCTCGTCCTTTGCCTTCTCGTATGTTGCCGGCTCAACTCCCTCCTTTAACATCAGCTGCGGGTGAAGGTTGCCGTCCCCAGCGTGCCCGTAAATCGCGATGTAGATCCCGTACTTCTCAGATATCTTGTCAATCAGGTCCATCAGGTCTGCCATCTCAGGAGGAGGAAGCGACACGTCGAGGATGTCGTAGGACTCGCCCTTGAGTGCGGTATAGATGTTGCTTCTTATCGTCAGGATCCTCTCCTGTTCTCCTCCTGACTCAGCGACTATCGGCTCCAGTCCATTGTGCTTCTGAGAGATCTCCGAGATTCTCTCAGCCGAGTTGAGCACCTCCTCTTCCTCGTTTCCATCAAGGATTATCATGAGAAACACTGAGCCCTCCCTTGCGGGCCACTCCAGGTTTAGGTGCTTCTCGACAATGCTGATCTCCTTCCTCTGGACGTACTCAATCGCCATCGGCAGTATGCCAGCTGTCAGTATGTCGGGCACTGTCTTGATCGCGTCGTATCTGTCGTTGTACGGGATGAGCATCGTGATCAAGGCCTTGGCTCGCGGCGAGAGCTTGATTGCGGCCTTCGTGATGATTCCCAACGTGCCTTCGCTGCCTATGAAAAGGTTCATCAGATTGTACCCCGTGTTGTCCTTCTGCAGTTTCCAACCCAGCTTCAGCACTGTTCCATCAGCTAGGACCACCTCAAGCCCCTTCGTGGCACCTCTCATTATCCCATGCTTGATGGCCCTCGATCCTCCTGCGTTGGTGGCGACCATGGCTCCAACTTGGGCGCTTTCGTCACCGGGATGAGGTGGAAAGGCCAGACCGACTTCAGCGACTGCCTTTGCCAGATCCTTGAGGGTCACGCCAGCCTCACATATCGCAAGAAGGTTGTCACGGTCAACCTCGAGCTTCGTCATTCTCTCGGTGGAGACCACGATCCCAGGCCTGCTTGGCACCGCTCCTCCACAGAGTCCTGTTCCGCCACCCCTCGGAAAGACCGCTATTCCCTTTTCATTCGCGAGCTTCACTATCTTAGATACTTCTTCTGTGCTGCTCGGTTTCACAACCACTATCTCCTCTGTCGGCTTTGGCCTGACAGGGGGAGCTGTCTCATCCAGCAGGTAAGGCCTGATGGTTTCTGGGTCAGAAAGAACGTACTGTTTGCCGACAATAGATGAAAGGTCATTCAATGCCGTTGCAGGTGAAGTAGTTCCCATGATCCGGTTCTCAGCGGAACCGGCTTAAATCCCTAATGTCTTCTCTTCTTCTGCTGACTAGCTTTTCTTCCGCCATGTCGAGCCTGGATGCTTCTCTCCAGTCGCTTCCTCTTGTGTCTGCTGCAGTGGATCGTCTCCGTGCCGCCGTACTTCGGGGTGCAGGTGTTTGGAAGTCGTCATGTCCTGGAGTGTTTCCACCGTAGCGCACCAACAGCCCATCTCCTTCGCCTCAGCAAGCGCACTGACAGGAAACCTGGTGCCTGTTCCGTGGATCCTTTCCCCTGGGGGCGAACTCATCCTAGGTCTGATAACATGTCTCGCTGGACCGCGTCAGGCGGCAGCAGCTGACTAAGTCCCAGACTTGCGTTTTCGGAGCTCCTCTGTGAGGAGGGGCACTATCTCATAGATGTCCATCTGTACGCCCACGTCCGACACGCCGAAAATCGGAGCGCTGGCGTCTTTGTTTATGGCTACGATGTGTTCGGAGTCTCTCATTCCCGCCAGATGCTGCGGAGATCCGGAGATGCCACATGCGATGTAGAGTCTCGGCTTCACGGTGTTGCCGCTGAACCCAACCTGCTGTTCCTTCGTCGCCCAACCTTCGTCCACAAGCGGTCTGCTAGACCCCACCACTGCTCCTAGGGCTTCGGCGAGATCCCCAATCATGCTGATGTCCTCTGGCTTGAGCAGCCCTCTTCCCACTGAGACGATCACCTCAGCGTTTGAGATGTCCATCCTCTTTGACCTAGCCCTCGACAGGACCTTGCTGCTCGGCTCAGTCGCTGTGGCCTGCTTCAGGATTACTTCTCCCCTTCGGGTGAGGTCACGCGCATTCGGTTTCATCACTCTGTACCTCACCGTGGCAGTCTGCGGTCTGGTCGATGTCTGGATTGAGGCGAGGATGTTGCCAGCGAAGGCGGGCCTTACTTGGATCAGCTTGCCATCTGGGGTGATGTCCAGCTCTGTGCAGTCCGCGGTGATGCCCGTTCCCAGCGTAGCTGCAACCCTAGGCCCGAGGGATCTGCCAATAGGCGTGGCACCGAGTAGCAGCACTCCGGGCTTCACTTCCCGCACGACCGACACAATGTTCTGCTGGAACAGCCTCGCATCAAAACCGTCCATGGACGGATGGTCAACGGCGTAAACGACATCGGCTCCGTGGAAGACGAGTTCCCTTGCGGCTTCCGAAAGTCCACTGCCAACGATGACAGCCAGAACCTTGCAGGACGACTTTGCTGCCAATTCCCGCGCCTTGCCCAAGAGTTCAAATGACACTGGATGGAGTGAACCGGCAGAGAACTCAGCATACACCATTATGTCCTTCGAAGCCGCGCTCATCATCACACACCTCCGGCAAGCCAGCCCTCGATCATGTCCGCCAGCTCCTTGGCCACTGCACTTGGTTCGCCAGTCAGTATCCTGCAGTTCCTCTTGGATTCCGATGTGGTTCTTATCTTGATGACATGCGTGGGGGACCCGATCGTCCCCAAGTGTCCCTTGTCCACCAGCTGGACGATATCTGCAGCTTTCAAGATCCCAACTACTGCCTTCCTTGACCTGATCTTGTCGGAGAGTTTCGGCAACCTTGGACTGGCCACGTTCTTCGTGACAGAAATCACGCACGGGAAAGGCACCTCCTTGACATACTGGTGAGTGCCGTAGTCACAAGTCACCACGATGCTCGCGTCGCCTACCCGATCAACTGAATCAACATAGCACTCGGAGGGAACGTCCAAGAGAGCAGCGAGTTCCGGACCGACCTGTCCAGTGTCACCGTCAACCGTCTTCTCCCCGGCCAGTATCAGGTCGAACTGCCCCAGCTTCCTCACTCCACCCATCAGGGTGTTCGACGTGGCCCAAGTGTCCGCCCCTGCGAAGGCCTCGTCTGTCATCAGTATCGCCCTGTCAGCTCCTCTAGCGATGGTGTCCTTCAGAACTTCCTCGGCCTGAGGCGGGCCCATGCTCAAGACTGAGACTGTCCCCCCCTGCTGCTCCTTGATGCGAACCGCCGCCTCTAGGGCGTTGAGATCGAATGGGTTTGCCTCTAGCTTAGCGTTTCTCCTGTCTATCCTTCCGGTGGACTCATCGAACCTGACCTGCTCTATGTCCGGTACCGCTTTTACAAGCACCACGATCTGCACTGGCTTCGCCAAACTCGTGACAGCCCAGCGGGCCTCATGGCGCCCCCTGTAAAAAGCATTACTAATGTTGCCTCGAGTCTGGTTCGATGCGGACAACGCTTAATTGCGCCCTACGCTTTTTGCGGCGCTAGTGCAACACCATGGACGTGAGGCCGTTTGAGGGAAAAGACTCAGCAGACACTGTGGAACTCTGGAACATTTCGATGTACGCAGACAAGGTGTCACCTGAGCAGTTCCGCTTCCGAGTCGAGTTGCAGCCCGACTATGACCAAGGCTTGTGTCTTGTGGCTGAAGATCAGGGGGAGCTGGTGGGATTCGCGTTTGGGGTTCCAGTTGGAGAGACATGCTGCATCAATGCCATGTTCGTGGAAGCGAGTCACCGCAAGAAGGGCGTAGGGACCAAGCTCCTTCAGACCCTTGAGAATGCTGCCAAGAAGAGGGGCGCCAAGAAGGTCGTGTTCTCTGGAGGCCCGAGGTATCTGTTTCCCGGAGTGGACTGGACAGCCTATCCCGGTGCGCTTGAGTTCTTCTCGAAGAACGGGTACAGAGAAGTCCACAGGGAATCAGTCGCGATGTCCAGATCACTCATGGACTACAAGACTCCAACGGATGTCGTTGAACTCGAGAAACAGTTACTCAAGCAGGGATACACCTTCCAGCAGCTCGACGAAGAGCATGTTCTGCCTCTGCTGCGGTTCCTGGAGAAGGAGTTCCACCCGTGGGACAACGACGCGCGCATCACGTTGGAGTCGAATTTGATGAACTTGGATTACTTCATCATCGCGCTGAAGGCGGGCGAGATAGTGGGATACTGTCAGATAGCTTCGGACGGCCTGATCGAACACTTCGGTCCGTTCGGAGTCTCCGCGAACCTGAGGAGCAAGGGAATAGGTGCGGTCATCTTCCACAAGTGCCTGAGGCTCATGCAGACAAAGGGGGCCAAGAACGCCTGGTTCCTCTGGGGCGGAGGCAGAAATTACACGTTCTACACCAGACACGGAATGAAGGAAACGCGTAGGTTCGCGATCATGACGAAGGAACTCAAGTGACAACACACGCAAGGCAGTCCCGATTTCATTCCGTCACTGCGGGATGGCCACAACGCTTAACTGAATGCGAGCTCAGCGGGCAGTGGGTGCGTTGCCCTGAACATCAGAAGCTTCAATGGTAAGGACGTGTCCAAAGTCATCAGCCTTTGGAACGATTGTCTCTACTTGGACAAGGTGTCACATGAGAGCTTCCGGTCAAGGGTGATGCTGAATCAGGAATATGATCCTGATCTCTGTCTGGTGGCTGAGGAGGGGAAAGACATCGTCGGTTTCATCTCCGGGGTGATGCAAGAGAAGACGGGATATCCGAACGCGATATTCATCGACGAGGGACACCGCAGGAGGGGGATCGGGACGGCCCTGTTCGACGCGTTCTCGGCCGCAGTGAAGAGCAAGGGCGGTACGGCGTTGTCTGTGTCTTGGGGTCCCGGGGCTATTACGCCTGGAGTTGATCAGGCCGCATATCCCGGCGCCCTAGAGTTCTTCACGGAGAAGGGGTTCAAGGAGTTCGAAAGCTCCATAGCAATGTCAAGGTCCCTCATGAACTACAAGATCCCTGATGAGATCAGGGCTTCAGAGTCCAAGCTTCGCGAAGAGGGCCTTGTCTTTCAGCAACTCGACGAAGAACACGTTCTAGATCTGATCCAGTTCCTGAAGAGGGAGTTGCCCGGGTGGGAGAACGACGCACGGGGGACGATGCTCAGACATCCAAAGAACTTGGACTACCTGCTGGTGGCCCTGAAGGACGACAAGGTCGTGGGGTACTGCCAGATGGGCATCGACGGATTGGTCGAACACTTCGGTCCCTTTGCAGTGGCTGGAGAATTGCGAAGCAAGGGGATAGGCACTGTCCTGTTTCACAAGTGCCTTGAGGCAATGCAGGCCAAGGGGGCGAGGAACATGTGGTTCATGAGATCGGCAGGCCGAAACCAGTCGTTCTACCTCAGACACGGGTTGAAAGAGATGCGCAGGTTCACGGCTCTGTCCAGAGATCTCTAGCACAACCGGGTTGGGAGAACTTTCATAAGTGTCGAAGGAGTCCCCAATTCAATGAGCAAAAGCACTACTGGCAGGCTGTGCGTAGTGGCGTTCGGCGCCCACGCCGGGGACATGGAGATCACTGCGGGCGGAGTCATTGCCAAGTACACGGAGAGGGGAGACAGGGTGGTCTTGGTTCACGCGCTGAAGCCATCTGGGATGTGGGCTTGTCCTCCGGACCTGACCGCTGAGAAATACTCCGCGCAGAGGACGGAACAGGCTCTTGAAGTCGGGAAGGCACTTGGAGTCGAGAAGGTCGTCTTTCTGGGCTACAAGGAAGGCATACTCGTTGATCACGAGGAGATGCGCCTCAAGATATGCGATCTGGTCAGGGAACTGAGGCCGGATCTGGTGCTCACGCACTGGAAGGGGAGCTATCATTCAGATCACATCATGGCCCATCTCAACGTGACTGAGGGCTTGGTTTACGCGCAGTCAGATTCAGTCAAGAGGAAGGAGAGCCCCTACAAGGTGCACGCGGTCTTCCATCCTGAGAACTGGGAGGATCCACAGGGATTCGTACCCGAAACTTACGTCGACATAAGCGGAACGTTCAAGCGCTACATCGATGCGATTTCCCTGTATGATTTCACCAGTGGGAAGTATTCTGGCTTCAACTACATCGACTACTACAGCTCACTCAGCAGAATCAGGGGGCTGGAGGCGAAGTTCGACAGAGCCGAAGCCTTCATGGCGCCAGACGATTGGGCGGCGAAGAGGCAACGCTTCCAGCTCCTCCCGTTGTAGCCCTGACCCTTCTCCCTTGCCGCGGGATTGCATGCTCTGGAACAATGGATCATGCGCGCGATCAGTATGATCGATGTTCGTTACCTACGCTAGGCGCGAACTGAGATCGAGGACTGAATCTCTACAAGAAGTCTTCAGCGTAGTGGCAGGCCGCTTGGTGGTTCTTCTTGATCTCTCTGAGGGCTGGCTCCTCTGCCCTGCACTTGTCCGTCGCGTACTTGCACCTCGGGTTGAACCTACATCCCTTCGGCGGGTCTATCGCGCTGGGCACCTCGCCGGGTAGGACTATCCTCATTACCTTCTTCTCCGGGTCCGGTATCGGAATGGCGGAGAGCAGTGCCATCGTGTAGGGGTGCAAGGGTTTCGAAAAGATCTCCTCGGAGCTAGCTGTTTCCACTATCTGCCCCAAGTACATCACGGCCGTGCGACTGCTGATCTGCCTAACCGACGAAAGATCGTGAGAAATATAGAGGAAGGACAGTCCTTCCTTCTTCTGGAGATCCATCAGGAGGTTCAGTATCTGTGCTCTCACAGAGACATCGAGCGAGGAAACAGGCTCATCGGCTACGATCAGCTTCGGATCGACTGCGAGGGCGCGGGCGATCCCAATCCTCTGCCTCTGACCCCCGCTGAATTCGTGGGGATACCTTTCTGCGTGATACGGCTCAAGTCCGACGAGCTTGAGCAGCGCGTACACCCTCTCATTCCACTGCTTTCGCGGGACATGACCGTGGATTCTGAAAGGCTCAGACACGATGTCATATACGGTCATTCTAGGGTCCAGAGAACCGTAGGGGTTCTGGAAGACCATCTGCATGTTCCTCCTCATGTAAAGGACTTTCTTCGCGTCGCCTATGTCGAAGACCTCAGTTGCATCCTCTCCCTCAAAGTGTATCCTCCCGGAGGTGGGCCATTCGAGATGCAGTATTGCCTTGCCCGTCGTGGTCTTGCCACATCCGCTCTCTCCGACGAGTCCCAGCGTTTCTCCTTTGTCTATTGAGAAGCTTATGTCATCGACGGCGTGCACGTGGCCAACTAGCTTCTTCAGCAGTATCCCCCGACTGTAGACCGGGAAGTGCTTGACGAGGTTCCTGACCTCCAACAGGGGTTGGCCTCCGTTCTTGTCAGGTTCCATCAGAGCTCACTCCAATGATGGCAGGCCGTTGAGTGTCCTTCGTGGACCTCTTCCAACGGGGGCACTTTCTCCTTGCATATGTCGGTGGCGTACTTGCACCTAGGATGGAACCTGCAGCCGCCGGGCGGGTATATGAGGTTCGGTACATTCCCCGGGATCGGCTCCAACTCCACTTTCTCATCCACCCGCGGTACGGCCTTCAGGAGGGCCAGCGTGTACGGATGCAATGGCTTTCGGAATATCGTCAGTGTGTCGGCCGACTCGGCCACTCTCCCGGCATACAGAACCGTGACTCTGTTAGTCAAGTCAGCCACAAGTCCCATGTCATGCGTGATCAGAACCATGGACGCCCCCGTCTCACTCCTTATTGACTTCAGTAGCTCCAAGACCTGAGCCTGTATTGTGACGTCCAAGTTGGTCGTGGGCTCGTCAGCAAACAGGAGACTGGGCGAGAGCAACAGGGCTCTAGCTATGGCAATCCTCTGTCTCATTCCCCCAGAGAACTGGTGAGGATACCATCTGACCCTCGTCTCCGGTTCAGGCATGCCCACCTTGCCCAGGAGCTTCACGACGGTGTCCTTGGCCTTCTCCTTCGTGGTCCCGCCATCATGGGTCAGGATGATGTCTGTTAGTTGCTCCTCGATGCTGAACACGGGGTTCAGGCTGGAGTTGGGATCCTGGAATATCATCGCCATTGCTCTTCCCCTGAGTCTTCTCATCTCATCCTCGCTTTTTCGGAGGATCTCGTCGCCGTCGAAGTACACTAGTCCCCCGACAATCTTGCCGGGTCTTGGCACTATTCGCATCACGGAGTAGGTTGCCACGGTCTTTCCTGATCCAGTCTCACCTACCAGGCCCATGGTTTCTCCCTTCTTCATCTCGAACGAGACCCCATCGACCGCCCTGACGACCCCGGCCTCAGTGAAGAAGTAGGTTTGGAGGTCTTTGACCTCAAGTATGGTCCCGTCGTTCT
>JBGOYZ010000033.1:0-11111 GCA_041479945.1 Thermoproteota archaeon | reverse complement strand
TCTCAGGGTACGTGACCGCATACCTGCGACCCCGCGGAGAGGGCATGTCACCTGAGGAGCACTTCGCCTTCATCTTGAGTGCTGCCCGATCTGAGTTTGCCCGCCTCGAGAGGCGGGGATCCGAATTCGTTCTGGGGAACGGCGAGGAGATCGTAATCTCTCAACGATTCTCTCCTGCACTGGAAGGTGGGTTCGTCAGGGTCTCACTGGCCTTCAGGGGTGTGCAGACGACGGAAGCACTGGCGAAGGTGATGGACATAGCGACTAGGGAATCGGTGGTCTGCGAATTCTCAATAGCAGCTCGTGGACTGGTGGACTTCAACGTCATCAGGAAGGTGTGCCAGTCCTCCGCACCGAACTTCACGTACACGCCCGATGGCAACTTCCACGCCAGCATCAAGCTGAAGGGCGTGCCTCTAGACGTGGATGCGTTTCCTTCCACCGGGAACTTGGCCGTGAAGGGCACGTACAACAGGTTCGTCGGAGACATCAGAGGGGCACTTCACTTCCTTCTGACAGGACGTAGTCACTCACTGATTGACTCCTTTCTGAACTCGCTGCACGTCTGATTCGGATTCCACTTTCGCGCAAGACCGTCTTCCGGACCGCCTTAACTGAGGTTTTTATACGGAGTGTCCGCACTGCTGGCGATAGTCAGGGATTGTCTTCATTCGACCAAGCGTACAGACAGGCGAATGTCTTCGGCATGGACTTCGGGACAAGCGACTACAAGTATGGCCCCATCTCGCTCGGCGAGACACCAGAGATGACTCAGAACAGGGGGTACTTCCCCGACAAGCGCTCCATCATGTCCAAGATATCGGGTGTCACCGCGGATGTTGTGGTAGGGAAGGAAACCCCTCTCTACCTGGAAGCAAAGGAGGATCTCGCGACGCGCCTTGTGTATCCCATGAGGAACGGTGTCATAGACAAGGACGACGAAAGAGCATGGACCGTAGTCAAAGAGCTCATACGATACGCTCTTCGCCCCTTCGCGTCGGCCGATCCCAAGTTCAAGGGCTTCTTCGTTGTGGGGTCGCTCTCGGCTATCGTCCCGCGCTACATGTACGAGAAGTTCTTCGACCTGTGCGCCGAGGTGGCAGGAGAGAGTGGCCTTATAGCAGGGGTGACGATCATACCCCAACCGCTGGCGGTGGCAATCTCTCACAAGGCCCTGACTTGCGTTGTGATTGAGAGCGGTCACGGGAACGGTCAGATAGCTCCGATATCCAAGTACCCGATCAGGAACGCGCTGGTCGCGCTCAACAGGGGCGGAGCAGACGGCAATCACATCGCTGCAGAAGTTCTGAAGGACTCGGGTTACGCTGACCTAGTGGGCGAGGAAGCAATGATAAGGAGGGTCAAAGAGAACATAGGCTTGGTGCCACTGGACCTCGACAAGGCGATTGCCGCTGCCAAGTCTGACCCTGAAAGGTTCAGGGCGAAGTACAGAGTCGAGGGTACGAGAATCGAGATAGACCTTGCGGAGAATTCATGGATGAGGTTCCTGATAGGCGAGTATGTCTTCGACCCGAACAACGAGATATTCCAGAGCTACTTCTCGAGAGGCATGCCAAAGCCACGCGACGTCAGGATAGGAGACGTGACTTTCAGAGGAATGCAGGACCTTGGCGAGGCAATAGTCGAGTCCGTGGAACGAACACCCGTCGAACTCCAGCCCTACCTGTACAGGCAAATCATACTCTCGGGTGGCAACTTCAACTGGGTTGTCCCGAAGGGTCTGGAGGACGTGGCGGTGGACTCGAAGGCCAAGATCAGGGCACTGCTGGTCAAGCACGGGATAGAGGGCAGCGACGTGGTGATGAGTGAGTCCCCTCAGTTTTCAGTCTGGAGGGGGGCGATAGTCTACGGCTACTCGGTTCCTGAAGACTACAAGTGGACGTGGGAGAGAATGGAGGGCTGGGTGACGGTTGGTGGCAGAAAAGGCAAAGAGTAGGCTCCTTGAGTTCTTCTCTCTAAGAGGAGAGGAGCCAGTGCGCAACCAGTCTGAGCTCGGGCTGCCTCCTCCGCCGGCACTTGCGGTCTCTGACGGCAAGTCCGTGGCCGTGATACTGCATCTCACGAAAGAGGAGTTGCTGAACGGCAACGCGCTTCTCCGAACCGTGGTGAACGCCGCAGCACACAGAGGAAGAGCGAACAGGCTGTACATCGCGATCCCAAAGTTGTACGCTGCTTCGGTGGACGGAGCGATCCTCCAAGAGAACGGGATAGGGCTCATCGTGTATGACGAGAAGAGGGTCTTTGAGTCCATACCAGCTAGAAACGTTGAGCTGGACGCGGAGCGGCCACAAGGAGAATCGCTCTCGGAGATCAGATCCGAGCTTGCAGAAACCAGACAGGAAGTGAGGTCGCTTGAAGCGGCTCTGCTCTCCGCGAGCCGCGAGATCAAAGACCTGAAAGAGGCCGTGAGAGAGCTGGCGAGCCGGCGCCCCGCTAGGGCGACAGTCAGGGCGGAGAGATCCAGAGTGAGGTTAGCCGTTGAGGTCCCCGAAGGCTCAAGCGATGAGGGCCTGCCGTCGTTCCTCAAGGGGAATCCTTGGGTGGAGGTGCTGAGCGGACGTGGAGAAGAAGAATAGATCCTTCATAGATGTGGTATCACTTCCTCAGGTCAGGCGGCTGAGCATCGTAGTCGACCTCGAGGACAAGTTCACACCAGCGATGAACATTGAGGACTTCGTCAAGGAGTTCGGGTTCACGCCAGAACTCCCAAGGTACAAGATTGTGTCAGTTGAGGTGTTGACGTGCGCTCAAGACGGACAGCCGGTGTTGGTGGGCGAGTGCGGCAGATGCCCGAAGTTCATCAGGCGAACGGGCGACAGGATCTACTGCAGAGCTGCCGTGGGCATCTGACAGGAAGCAGGCTGGAATTCGCAGCGCGGAATGCGTCGCAGTTTCGCAGGCTTATATATCATTGCGATCAATCAACGCCCCGGGTTGAAAACCGGTACAATCCTGCAGATGCTCGGCTACCTTCTGATTGTCGCTGAAGTGGCCGTGATCGTCGGGATGGGATTGGCATACTACACTGTGATCCAATCCGCCGCGTCTACATTGGGTTCAGACGGCGGTTCGCCACTGGCGTTCAATGGAAACATGGACCCCAGCACCGGCGCCTTCAACGGCACCTTGAGCGTAGCCCTAAAGAATGCCGGGATGTTGGACATGGCTGTCTCAGTGGATGTCAAGATGCTATCCGAACAGGGGTCGCAACTCTATGAGACCTCAGGCCAGAAGAGGCTCGCGCCAGGTTCCCTGGGGACCATCGAGATGCCAGTCAACCTATCTGGCCCGATCGGCCAACAGGTTCACACTGTCATCTTGGGATTGAAGATCACGACGCTCTTCGACCTGATCTCTTTCTCGGTCGACGTTCCCATTCCGGCTGGCATCGGAGGAGGCGGAGAGTAGAATGGCTAGCATACTGAAGACCGGGCTGTGGTTTGTCACGCACAACCCCATCAAAATACTGAAGGCCGTGCTCTCGTTCTTTCTGTACGCCATACTTCTTGTGGTGCTACCTTGGGCCCTGATCAACTGGGCGCAGGGAAACCCCCAGATCTCCGGAATGCTAGACACGGTCAGATCCACCGCGGGCATTGACGTGATCTCGATAGCTACAACGATCATGATACTTGGCCTGCTGGTATCCGTGGCTGTGCTCATCAAGGGACTGACTGACAGGTGGAGCGTGCTGAACCTATCGTGCGAAGTCGCCTCCACACTCCTCCACCTCACCATAGTGCTCCTCGTGTTGGGAGCGGGAGACATAGGGAGCTTGGGGGTAATCTCACGAACGCTGCAGGTGTCGGGGCCGTCTCAACCATCGTTCACGCTCGACATGAGGTTTGCGGCTTTGGCCTTCGTCGCCATCGCAGGGTTGAACATAGTTCTGGCCTTCGCGAGATTTTGCCAAGCACGTTCAGAGAGGAAACGATCCATAGGTGGAATCGCTCAGAACCTGCTTCACCTGTAGTGTTCAGGCGAATTCAGAAGCCTCGGATCCGGTGCGCGCCCGGCTCGGCGTTAAGACCTATTCTGTTGGAAGACAACTGAGTCGTTGAGTGCAAGTGCTTCGCTTCGGAGCCTACGAAATCACTGGTCTGAGCAACCTGTATGTACCGGAGACTGTCTCCACATCCAGATCATAGTATCGCGCAGCAGCCAAGGTTGACTCAACGTTTCGCGCTATTCTAATGACCCGGTCGGGCTTGAACCTGTCCGCGAAGCGATAGTCGGACCTGTACCTGAGGATCGACTCCAGCAGCACCATGTTCACCAGAGACGAATGGCTTATGCCAGCAGCCTTGGCTACCGTGGGCAGATCGCCGTCAGTGGGATGCATTCCGGGGAGGGGGTTGAGTTCTAAGAGGTAAGGCCTACCGCCCTTCTCCCTCAGGTCAAGTCGGTTGTAGTCCTTGCATCTGAGGGCTTCATGCGTTGTCACAGCCATCCTCGCGAGTTCATCGTAGAGCCCATCGAAGGGAGCCAGACTGAGTGCGGGATCTCCTTTGCCGTGACTATTCGTCCAGGTGTAGTCCGGTTCCGCATCCTTGACATCTTGGTCCCGCAAGCACGGGTTGTTGGGCATCTTGCTCAGGTCAATCATCATCACTGGCATGACCGCTCTTCCTACTATCCCCACCGTGTACTCCTTGCCGTCGATGAACTCCTCAATCAAGGCCGGTTGGTGGAAAACCTCAGTGATCCTCTTTGCGAGTTTGGTCAGAGACTCCATATCGTTTACCTTTGACTTCTGAGTCAGCCCTATGCTTGAGCCCTCGCCCACGGGCTTCACCACGAGCGGGAACGACATATCTCCTCTGAGCTGGAAGGGGAACTTGACTACCAGCTGGTATTTCGCTGTCCTCACTCCATGCCAGCCCGCGATCTCCTTTGCCCTCACCTTGTCCAAGCACTCTGCTAAGCACAAGGGGCCCGAGCCAGTGTAGGGAATCTGCAGGTATTCCAGAAAGGTCGGCACGACCGATTCTCGCATCCCCCCCTCCAAGAGTTCGGAGGACATGCCCTCGGCGATGTTGAATGCGATATCCAACCTGTCGCGGAGTTCTCGAAGTCTTCCGAATATGGTCTTGTCCGCGGGTATCCTTATGACCCGGTTTCCTGTCTCTTCAAGAGCCTTAACGATTGCCTCAACGGTGGTCTCGGAGTCCCACTCTGAGTATTTTCTGAGGGCTTCTAGGTCGTATTCTTGTGTCGGTTTGCGCAGGTTGTACGTGAAGCCAATAGTCAAGCCGTCTCGATCGGCCAAGTCAGTTGTGTTGGACCTCTCCTCATGAACCTCGAAGGTCGGTAGATATTGGTTTCGGTTTCCACTCCAAGTGAACTGGACAGCTCGTGCCGGTTTCTCATCTTCCTCGGCCACTCGGCCGGACCCAGGACGCTGATCCGTCGTTAGAAGTAGTCGAGCTCTGTTGTGTCAGCGGCTGCAGTTACCTCGCGCATCTCGTCTTGGGTCAGGGACCAACCGGCAGCGCCAGCATTCTGCTCGGCCTGCTCCGCGTTCTTTGCACCTGGTATCGGTATGACTCCGGGATGAGAGAGTATCCAGTTGAGCGCGACCTGAGCCACGGTCTTTCCCCTCTTGTTAGCCATGCCCTGGAGAACCTTGAGCAGCCCGGCTATCTCTCTCAGGTTGTGATCCGAGAATGCCTTGTTGTCCTTTCTCACTTGGTCAGTTGGCTTAAAATCCTCGCTGTACTTGCCGGTAAGAGCCCCTTGGGCCAGCGGGACATAGGCCAAGATCGTGATCTTCTCGCGCGAGCAATAGGGCAGAACCTCCTCTTCGATCTGTCTATTGATCAAGTTGTACCTCACTTGGTCAGAAACTATCTCGGCGTGAGACAGAATGCTTCTGGCCTCCTCAAGATCCCTCACAGCGAAGTTGCTGACGCCCACGGCTCGAATCTTGCCCTCGTCGTAGAGCTTCTCCATGGCCTTCATTGTGTGCTTGAGCGGGATCTGTTGCCAAGGGTCTGGCCAGTGCACCTGGTACAGATCAACTTGCTTGATGCCCAGACGCCGAAGACTCATCTCACAAGCTTTGAGCACGTCATCGTACCTCAGATGACTTCCATTCACCTTCGTGGCCACGATCAGTTTCTCTCTGTCGACCCTCTTGATCGCCTTCCCGAGCACCTCCTCCGAATGTCCATCGCCGTAGGCTTCAGCCGTGTCCACAAGGTTCACGCCCAGTCCACTCGACCTGACGACGGCCTGGATGCAACTCTCGTCCGTTACGTCCGTCCCCCATATCGCCCCGCTCGCCTGCCACATTCCCATGCCGATAGCGGAGACTCTGATTCCACTCTTACCCAAGTCTGAACAATCCATCTTGAAGAACAGAGTCAGAGCGGGGAGATGCTGAAATAAGCGTTGCGGCAGGCCACGATGTCCCGAGGGGGTTTCAGTTCTACAGGTACTTCTTCAGAGTCAGCTGGCCGCCCTCTCTCAGTCTGACTGCGAAGTCGACGATCTCCTCCACAGAGTTGAACCGAAGGGATCTGATCTTATCAAAGTTCCATCCCCTGCACTTGATGGCGGACACAATGCTCGCAGCCAGAATAGAGGAGGCCATACTCTCCCCTCTCGAAAGCGCCCCGACAAACGCGCCGCACCAAGCGTCTCCTGCCCCGGTGGTGTCGACGATCCGTCCTCCGATCCCTGCCTGCGCTGGTGTCATGTCGAGCCTTCCATCTCTTACGTATATGGCTCCGAACTCACCGAGAGTGACTACGAGGTGACTCGTGTCGACCACCCTGAGGGCCGCAGAAATGCTGTCCACTTCAGCGAGTCGCGTCACTTCCCTTTCGTTTATGATGAAGAAGTAAACGTCCGACATCAACCTTCTGAGCACCTTCCTGTCGTCCTCAGAAGTCATGTAGCCTTCCCAAGAGTTCAGTGATATGGTGGTGTTGCCCTTTCTCCTGAGTGCATCTACTGCCTTCCTCACCTTGTGGGGGGGCATCGGAGCCAAGTGAACGTGCGAGTAGTTCGAGGACGCTGCTGCTATCCTGGCCGCTCTCAGATATCTGGCAGCGCCGAACGAAGATACTCGATAGTGAGACACCCACTTGTCATCGTAGTGGATCTCAAACCTTGAGGACTTCGCACGAGTGATCACCACATCCTGGGATGCGAATTCCTTGAGGAGGAGATCCAAGTAGTCGAAGTCCTTTCCAACGGCCGTTACTATGCCGACTTCGTTGCAGAAAACCCTTGCAGCCATCGCCGCATAGAAGGCCGCTCCACCTGGTTGGACCATTGACCCGGCAGGTGTAAACACATGATCGACCGAGGCATGGCCTGCAACTAGAATTCCGCCCAAGGGCTGTCTGTCCATCCTGATGGACCAGCTGCGCTCTTAACGGTTACCTGAGGCCCGGCTGTTGTCGCCACCGCAGTCCCGAAGGAGGAATCGTGCCGCGAATCGCTAACTCTTTTATGCCCGATCGAGGGGGGCGCCAAGAAGGAATGGTTCTTGTACCAGCAAGGGATGGGCGGTTGATCGAACCAGAGAAGTACGTCTGCTACAGGACAACTGTTCCCATAGTCGTTGACGGGAGACTGAACGATGCGCCTTGGAAGAAGGCACCTTGGACGCGAACCTTCGTGGACATTGAGGGGAATGATGTCCGCCCCGAGCCCCGCTTCTCTACGCGCGCCATGATGCTGTGGGATGAGGAATACTTCTACGTGGGCGCGGACTTGGAGGAACCTGACGTGTGGGGTACTCTCACGAAGAGAGATTCCAGAATATTCGACGACAATGACTTCGAGGTGTTCATCAAGCCCCACGAGGAGGAGCCCTGCTACTTCGAGTTCGAGTTGAATGCACTCAATACCATATGGGATCTGTTCATGGACAGACCGTACAACGTAGGAGGGCACGCGGACAGCTCCTGGGACTGCATCGGGATCAAACACGCTGTTCAGGTTGACGGGACTCTGAACTGGCCACACGATATCGACAGGGGATGGTCTTTGGAGTTGGCGATTCCCTGGTCAGGACTTGAGAGAGGAGGGGTGACCGGACCGCCCACGCCGAGTGAGCAGTGGCGCGTGAATTTCAGCAGGGTCGAGTACAAGAGAGAACTCGTCGGCAAGTACTGCGACAATTGGGCGTGGAGCTGTCAAAGCGAGATCAACATGCACATACCTGCCTTCTGGGGATTCGTTCAGTTCAGTGGCATCCCGGTCGGATCAGGACAGGAGTCCTTTGCAGACAAGGTCGGCACGGTTCATCCTTGGTGGGAAGGCATTGACGAAAGCAGACTTCCGAAGCCACCGGACAGATCATACCTCAAGAGAGGCAGGGTCAACGCCTGGGAAGAGAAGGGCAGTGATCACTCTGACTGAGTTGCCGGCTGGCTTTTCCCACGAGACTTGACTGGCTACAACAGCCCCTCGATCAGCTTCATCATGACTATGGCGAAGGAAACAAGCACTATGATGGTCCCGCCCACGATGCCCACAAACGCGAAGGGCCAGTTGCTCACTAGGTATTCGTTGTACCCGACGTAGAGGAACCCTCCTCCGAGTCCGGCCATGAGCACATTGAACAGGAATGACCTTATTGCTCCCATGATTTGATTCTAGCGCGCGGCAGGCGCTCTTAAGACTCTACTTCATGATGACTAGTCTTCTCAGTCAGGAAAACTTGAGCAGATCGGGTCCCGAAGCGATCGGTTCTAGAACTGCAGGGGAGTGCTCTGAGACATCAGGTACAACGACATGGTAATGGAGCCCACAACCACGATCCAGAACGCTAGGTCAGCGGCCAAGGCAGCGAAGTCGTAGTTCGTCTTGTCTACAGGCCCCGCAATGGTGTTCATGACGTGTACTCTCCAGGGGACCGGGAGACCGTAGTCCACGTGAACATAGTCCGGCCAGTCCCTGTTGACGCCGATTAGACCGGTCAGCAGACACACCACGAGTGAAGAGACTAGTGACAGCACAATAGCCTCCATCATCGACATGGCTTGAGCCAGTCTGGAAACCGTGATAAGCGTTTCCGCCGACTGCCTTGGTCATCTTCACGATGAACCTTCTCGCGTTGCGTCGATGTCGGCCCACACGACTTCCTCCTTGTCCGTCGACTTTGCCCTTGCAAGATACCCTGACCCGTCAGCTGTCTTGTCTGCCTTGCAGGTTATCGATGACATACCCTCGAACGTGAGACCGAACATTTCCCCCACCATCATCGGGTTTATCCCGTAGAGCAGACTACCGTATCGCTGCACCATGCCCAGACTCCCCTTTTCCCAGCCGTGGTCGAGAGCCTCCGCCCATTTCTCCGGGTTGGCTGAGGGCTGCAGTATTATTCGTGCCCTCTGGTCAACCAACCTCCCGACGACGTCGTCCTTGTAGGCGTCCAAGCAGATGGCCACTCCCAACTTCCCGGCCTCGGTGTCCGTTGAACGGATCCATTCCAGCTTCCCGGGAGTTGCGTCCAATCCTGTCTGACACTCCAGATCAATGAGATGGACTTTCCTCTGCTTCCCCATCACGCGACCTTCGGGCGAAATCACGAGAGCCGTGTTGTAGACATCCGATCCGAGGGGGTCTAGCGTCTTCTCGGACGCGGCGTCAGGAAGCATGATGCTGCCCGGGACGAGATACGACTTGTAGGCCCTAGCCATCTCCGTCATCAACCCGAAGTACTCCAGCGCCATGTCCCTAGCACAATCCAAGAACAGCCCCCGAACAAAGCTAACCCCACTCGTGACCCTCCTCCAAAGCAGGCCGAGCAACCTTTGCGAGATGGCACTCTTCACCGCTGACTCGAAGTCCTCGGAGCCGCTCAGGTGCACTCCGCTCGCTGCCAAGATCAGGGGAGTACCGTAGTGCTCTGGGAGAACTACCAAGTTGATGTCTCCAGCTGACAAGTGCTCTGCAGCCAAGGACATCAGCGATCTTGTCTTCCTGCGGAAGCTCTCGTATGAGCCGTAGTCAGACGCACTCCACTTGGCTTGGATCGCGATTGCTCTGACCATCTGTGCGACACGGCTCATGCGCGCTTAAATGGTTGTGCGCCCACGTGGCTCACCGACCGATGGTCACGGTCACCTTGCGGGAGTTGAGTGACGACAACATCGATGATCTGATCGGGGTCTGTTCTTCACTGGATCCCGAGAGCGATGAACTGAAGATGGGAGTCAAAACTAGGAGGGAGTGGCTGACAGATATGCTCTCGAAGCACGGCTCCATAGCGAGAATAGCGTACATCGAAGGCAAGCCGGTCGCCCAGATAATGTTCTATCCCGAGAGGGCCGATCCGTCCGTCTCAGGTGCGCGTCAGCACGTGTGGTCTCTGAGACAGGACCCGAGCTGAAGGTGGGCCTCATCAACAGATGGCAGCAGCCCACTGAGTATCTGAAACAGGGAGCAAGACGGGCCTTAGTGAACGGTGAGGAAGTGACCGGCGGCCCCACAGACGATGCAGCCTTCCGAGAAGAACTCCGGAGGATTCTGCACAAGCAGGTTTGAGCCCGTTTCTCTATGCAGGCTTTGTGAACGTAAGAGTGTAGAAGGATCCGTAGAAGTTCCTTAGCCGAACATCCTGCATCTCTTCGGGCACCATTTCAATAGGTGGCCTCATCAACTCGGCCTTGCCTTTGAAGCTCTCTCCAACGAGAGGCAGTCTCTTGTAGAACCCCTCCAGTCTTGCGGTCTCATCGCCTATCAGGATTCTGGTGCCGGGTTTCGCTACGCGAATCATCTCCCTTATCGCTCTGGCCTTATCGTTGAAGAAGTTGATACCCCCAATATGAAACACGACATCGAAGGTCCTGTCTTTGAAGGGGAGGTACTCGGCGTTTCCCAAAAACAGCTCAACGTCTATCCCGAGTTTCTTCATTTACATCTGACATCGCTTCAGCATTCCCCAAGAGATGTCCAGTCCGAAGTACTCCGCTTTCCTCGGCAGCAAGCTCACGTTGAACCCCGTTCCTATCGAGACCTCTAGTACCTTGTTTGTGTCAACCACCTTCAGGTCCACCAGTATCGCCTTTCGTGGCCAACCGCCCATGAGGAATCTGCGCGCCCTGCTACCAAGATCATAGATGGTGGCC
>JBGOYZ010000032.1:0-12213 GCA_041479945.1 Thermoproteota archaeon | reverse complement strand
GAGCAGCGGCTAAAGGGGATCAGGAACGCGGAATTCGTAGAAGCGTGAGTTCCGTTAGACCTTCTTCCGTCATCTACTCTTGCCTGCAACTGTGATACCAGTAGCCGAGATCCATCCTTGAACCCATCAGTCGTATTTGAACTCTTGGCCTCACCTTTATGACCTTTGGAGGACCAAGATCTACGAACACGAATGACCAGACCAGGCTACAAGCAGATCATGGTTCCAGATGACTTACACAATGTGTTGAAAGGGCAAGCATCGACAAGGAAGATGAGTATGGCTAAACTAATCAGATCTCTTCTCGCCCGGCCTGTGGAGCCTGATGCTCGAGTTCAAAGCGCCGGATTGCGTGAGAGTCTCGACGGCGGCCTCTCATTCAGCGGTTGTTCTACGAGCATCGAGGGATGAATGAAGGAGTTAGTGGCACAGGGGAACGTTGATGTTTCTCTCAGGCTGAAGTTTACCTCAACTTGAGTTCCACTAAAACCTCTTCGTGTCTTCTCTCAACTGTGAAACCCAGCTTCTCGCAGAGGTGTATCATGTTAGCATTCTCGGGTAGGACTATCCCGTACATGCTCTCAAGCCCCTTCTCCTCGGCCACGCTGATCAGCATGTCTATCAACTTGGTCCCCAATCCTTTCCCCTGATACTTGTCTGCAACCACCACTGCGAACTCGCCTCGCTTCTTGTTAGGCTCCATGACCAGGCGTCCGACTCCAATCTCCATCCTTCGGTTCAACTCCCTTGTCTCCGCTATGAATGCCATCTCCCTGTCATAGTCGATGTTACAGAAACGCACGAGGGCCTCGTGAGAGAGATCCCGTATGACTTGGAAGAACCTGAAACGACTGGCTTCCTCGGACAACCCCTTGACGAACTCAAGCTCCATAGGCTCGTCTTCGGGCCTGATTGGTCTCAGGATCACCTCTGTGCCGTCTTTGAGCTTCCAAGGGGTGACATACCTCGTTGGGTAAGGCATCACCACGAGGTGTTGGTATGGCTCTGCGTATCTGGAGACTTCTCGCTCTATGATGATCCTCGAATCCATGGCCCACAGTTTGTCCCCCGAGATGACAAGCGGGTTGATGTCCATTTCGGCAATCTCAGGGAAGTCCACGATCATATTTGAGAATCGCACCATGACTTGCTCCAACGACCTCAGATCCACGGGAGGCTTGTTTCTGAGACCCTTTGACAGGGCTTCGTAGATTCTGGTTTCCTCTATGACTCGCCTTGCCAGCACTTGGTTCAACGGAGGAAGGCCTATCGAGAAGTCCTTGAAGAGTTCGACTCCTATCCCGCCTTGACCAAAGAGTATGACTGCGCCGAAATCCACGTCCTTCTTGGAACCCAGTATCAACTCATACTCGATGCTCCTCACCATCTCCTGAACGTACACCCCGTCTATTCTCGCATCCGGCTTGGCCTTTCGCACTCTGTCTACAAGCTTCACGAACTCTTCCCTGAGCCCCTGTTCAGATTCTACTCCCACGACCACTCCTCCCACGTCAGTCTTGTGTACAACATCCTGAGACGCTACCTTGAGCACGACCGGATATCCAATACCTGAAGCAACTACAGACGCCTCCTCGATGTCCACGGCCAAGGCCCCGTTGGGTCTAGGGATGTCATACGCGTCGAGAAACTTGTCCACATCCGCTTGGCTCAGCACGGTTCTTCCTTCTCTCGCCGCTCTGCGTACCAAGAGCTCGAGGTGGCTCTTCGGCGGCGATAGGTCCACGGTCAGCTCTTCGGGGGTCTGATACAGAAGCTCCAGATTCCTCTTGTACCTGTACATGTACATGTAGGTCTTGATGGCTTGCTCAGGAGTTGGGTACGTGGGGATATCGTCCCTGTAGAAGACCTCCCTTGCCTCTCTAATGCTGTTCATGCCCATCCATGTAGTGAGGACAGGCTTGCGTCTGTCAGCTGCTATCTTGGCTACAGTCTCCGCCAGCTCCGTCGATGGCGCCGCGCCTTGGGGAGTGAAGATGACCAGAAGACCGTCCACGCTGGAGTCTGCCATGCAGATCTTCATTGCAGCTTCGTACCTACCGACGTCCGCGTCACCGAGTATGTCCACAGGATTTCCCATGCTCCAGTAGGGCGGCAAGCATTTGTTCAGTGCGCCCACTGACTCGTCCGAAAGCTTCGCCAGTTCCAGTCCCCGATCCGCAATGGAGTCAGCTGCCAAGACAGCGGGTCCACCTGCGTTTGTCACTATGCCCAAGGCAGGGCCCTCAGGGAGGTGCTTTGACTCAAGGACACTTGCACAATTGAAGAGATCATCGATCTCATCCACTCTCACGACGCCGACTCGTTTGAGAGCGGCGTCATAGACCTCGTAGTCGCCCGCCAATGCACCTGTGTGGGAATGGGCGGCCTTGGCACCAGCCAAGTGTTTTCCTGCCTTTATGATAATTATCGGCTTCGTTCGAGCAAAGCCTCTCGCAGCGCTCATGAACTTCCTTGCATCTTGAACACTTTCCATGTAGATGAGGATGCTCCTAGTCTTCGGGTCGTTTCCGAGGTAGTCTATCATGTCTCCAAAACCGATATCGAGCATCGAACCCAAAGAAACGAAGAAGCTGAAGCCCACGTGAGTGCTCACAGCCCAGTCAAGTATCGCAGTGCCAATCGCGCCGCTCTGTGACACAAAACCGATCTCGCCGGTTTCGGGGTTTTTTCTCAGGAAACTGGCGTTCAGCTCCGCATAAGGCTTGATGAAACCCAGACAGTTAGGCCCTAGGATGCGCATGCCGTACTTGGCTTGTATGTTGGTCAGTTCCTCCTCCAACTTTATGCCTTCTTGCCCGGTCTCGCGGAAGCCTGCCGACACTATGACCATACCATCCACACTGGCCCGCCCGCAGTCTTCAGCCAAGGGAGGGACAGTCTTCGAGGGGGTGGCTACCACAGCAAGGTCAACATGGTTTGGAATCGCCGAGATTGTGGGGTAGCATTTGAGGCCCATTACGGTATTCCTGCCGGGGTTGACAGGATAGATCGCTCTCTTGTCCTTGCCTAGCAGTAGGTTGCTCATCAGCGCCTGTCCTACTGAGCCTTCTCGTTCTGTTGCACCAATCAAGGCTACGCTCTTCGGGTTCAGCATTGCCTCTATGGTCATCGAGTATGCGGTCTACTCTCCCTCTCCTTGATTATAACCATGACTATCTGCCAACGTCACTGATCTTGTCCTCGCCCTAGCTTCCCTCGATGTCCATCCCGAGAGCCCTCGCGACCACGTTAGGACCGTTGAACGTGACGCGCTGGCCAATCATCACTTCCTCTCTGTTGGGCACGAGAATCATTCCCTTGTAGAGCCCCGACACGTTGTTCAGGTACAGCGCGTAGAGAGCGAAGGTCAGCAGGTTGATCTGTCTGTGCGACAGCCTCTCGGCGATGGAAGACAGCCGCTCCTCATCAAGACCTGAGATCCTGGAAAGGGATTCCATTGCGGAGCCACGCCCCTCGTCCATTATATCTAACACGCCCTTCAACACTATGCCCTGTTCCTTCAGAAGGTCTTCGACTGCCTCTTTGAGGCGTATCCGCTCTGGCATTGCCGATCAGGGGAATATCCGGGTGAGAGTTCTCGGGAATGGAATGGCAAGACGGATGTTGGGCAAGTCCAGTAGATAGGCCAAGAGCCTCTCAATCCCCAAGCCATAGCCGGCGTGTGGAACGCTGCCGTATCTCCTGAGGTCTAGGTACCAAGAGTAGTCTGCTGGATCCATCCCAGCCTCCTGTATTCTCGCAACGAGAGTGTCGTAGTCATCAATCCTCTCTCCACCACCTATGATCTCGCCCATCTTCTCCACCAGAAGGTCCTCTGAGAGGACGACATCTGGCCTGCTCGGGTCGGGCTTGTGGTAGAAAGCTCTCGCTGCCTTCGGGTAGTGAGTTATGAAGACTGGCCCCCCGACTTCCTTTGAGATCACCTTTTCCTCATCAGAGCCGAGGTCGGATCCCCACTCGAATTTGACGCCTGCCTTCTCTAACAGCTCCAGTGCCTCGTCGTATTTCATGCGCTTGAACGGTTTCTCCAGCGGCTTGAACTGCGGGTTGATCGACTTGAAGATGTGGCCCGGCTTCGACAGTTCTGTCGTGACTTCTGAGATCAGATCCTCCTCCATGTCAATCATCTTGTTCATGTCACACCAAGCTACCTCGGCCTCAAGCATCCAGTACTCCGTGAGGTGTCTGGGCGTTTTTGACCGCTCGGCCCTGAACGAAGGCTGAATCGTGTAGACCTTCTCCGACGAGAAGATGCCCGCCTCGAGATAGAACTGAGAGCTTTGTGTCAGATAGGCTTTCTTGTTGAAGTAGTTGACCTCGAACAGCGTGGATCCGCCTTCGACTGCGGCCGTTATCATGCTCGGGCATGAGAACTCTACGAACCCTTCGCGTTCAAACCACTCCCTCATGGCTTGCAGGAGTTCGGAACGTGCCTGAAGGATCCGCGTCAGCCTCCTGCTCCGTATGTACAGGTGCCTGTAGTCTCCGACGACCTTGGGTGAGACTCCCTTTTGTATGGGGAAATCATCAAGTGAGCGACCCACCAGCACGATGCTCGTGGCCTGCACCTCAACGCCCCCTGGAGCCCTAGGGTCGTGCCTCACCGTTCCAGTGACCACTAGGGAATCCTCCCTGCGTAGCGTCTCTGTGCTTTCAATGCTCTCATGCGTCGAGGAACCCGGTTTGACCACCACCTGCGCCACGCCAGTAGAGTCCCTGAGCCTCACGAAATGAAGCTTGCCAAGAGTGGCAAGAGAGAAAACCCATCCTCGTAGTTCCACTTCGGATCCATCGGGAAGGGTGTGCACTTCCGCCACTTGAGACCTGACTGCCATGTCTGAGTGTTGCCAATCGCTCGCTACTTATCTGTTACCTGAGGTCTCACTTCTTTTCGCGATACTTCACGGCTACCTTTCCGATTTTCTCGGCTTGCTCGTTCGTCACGAACGGCCGTCCTCCCCCAGAGAGCATGGACTTGATCTCGGCTACATCCTTTGGCAACACGTTTGCCAGCATCACTGCGTCCTTCTCGGTTAGGTTCGCCTCCGACATAAGCTCCGCGACCAAAGCCCTCGAGTCCTTGGGTCTGAGGACGGTCGTCTCTTTGATGTATTCGCCCACGGATCTTATGAACGACGACTTCTCACCTTGTATGGAATCAAGCGTCTCCATGGCCTCCGAGTTTGTGACGTACTTTTCCTCGACCTTCTTCCTAACCATCACTCGTTCACCGGTTGTATGTGCTCCGGCCTGGCAATCACACTCTTGGCCTTGTCGCCTTCTATCACTTTTACCACGTAGGCTCTCCCTCTCTTCTCTATGACTTCGCCCCTGCTTCCTTGGAACCTCTTGTAGGGCATTCCACGATGCATAGCTGGGTCGATGATGATTGTGACTTGGTCACCTGTCTTGTATTCCCTCAATAGGTATCCCAACGGTCTGAGGCCCCTCTTCTTGGGGCTCTTCGACAGCAGACTCCTGCTCCTAGCTCTCGGACCATTAGACCTCGGCAACTCAACCACCTAATATTTGGAGTACCTCTAATGCCTCCCAATTTGCTGGTGTATTTAACAGTTCGGCGAGTGAGGGTTTCGTCCTTCCATCGTCTCCGGTCACGAATTCCTTGACGTACGTTCCAGCCTGGGTTTGGACCACTACCTCAAGTTTGTTCTCGCCCATTTTTCTGATCTTCAGACTTCTGATAATCCTTCTTCTGATCCTGTCAGCCCTTCTCCAGGCTACACGCTGAGGCGTCCTCTGCTCCAGCATCAGATCCGTGGCCAGTGCTTCCACCTCGCGAAGCTTCTCTTCGGAAGGCATCTGGTCCACGCGCACTATGATCCTGTATCTCTTTTCGAAACGTTCGCCTCCCATTTTCAGCCTTACGACCCCCGACCTCACAGCAGGTTTCAGGCTGCGGATCTCCACTGAACGCCCGAACTTGCGGTTGAACTTCCTCTGGAGTTTCGCCAGACTGACTCTCCTTTTCTTCGGGGCTAGTATCTCGAGGATGAACGGCCGGCCATTCCCGAGCATGAGGGCGTCAACATCCTCTCTTCCGGCTCCATGAAACTTGACGTCAACAGCTTCGAGGGCGGGGACGAACACAGCTGCCAGCATCCCCTCTACTGACCTCAGCGGGTCCAGACCCCGCTTTCTCGTCTGCGAGAATCCAGGCTTGAGCTTACGGTAGCGACCTGCAACGTATACGGGTGAGGCGGACACTTCGACCGACTTGTTGATTGGATCGACCGTGACTGAGATGTCGGGCTTCCCCGAGAATACCGGGACTCCTTTGGTCGATTCGGACAGCTGCCTAGCCATCAGCCTGTTGAACTCTGTCTTGATGTTCTCTCCGTGTGACAACTGATACATGATCTTGATCTCGTCGTCGGCCCCCACGATCCTCCTTGGAATGCGAGAGCCCATCTGGAACGTGCGGTGCTGATACTTACGCGACTCGGTGGCGGCCTTGATGGTCAGATCACTCATGTGCTCGAATAGCTCGCCGCCGCAAATGGGACAGGTGTCTACTTCCATCTCCTTGCCGGTCTGAGCTTTCACCGTCGATTCAGAAGGGTGATGCCCGGAAGCTGCGAGCCGCCTGAGCACCCTCAAAGATCCCGTCTTACCACCTTGGAGGAACGCGCTGTGATCTAAGTAGAGGGTCCGCTTGAGAGAGGCGCCTATGACCTCGTTGTCCTCTTCCTCATCTAGGAGATGGAACTGCCTGCCTAGGCATCTGTCGCACAGTGCGTACCTAGACAGAACCCTGGCACAGAGTTCGAGAACGTCCTTCGTCGCCTTAGGCAAGCCCCTTCAAACCTCTCATACCTCTGACGCGTTTGACCATCTTCCTTGAGTTCTTGTACTGCTGAAACAGTTCCCTGACCTCTCTCTCCGACCTGCCCGATCCAACCGCAACCCTTCTGATCCTGCTCTGGTCCATCAGAGAAGGATCGTTTCGCTCCTCTTTGTTCATCGAGTTCAGAACCGACCGCCAGACCTTGACCTTCTGTTCTGTCATCTTCTTCGTCTCTTTGGGGACTTTGGCGCCCGTTGGGAGGAGCTTCAAGAGCATAGAGGCCATGTCACCCTTGGTAACCTCCTCCATCTGATCCACGAATTCCTCCAATGTGAACCTGCCCAGGGCGAACGCCTTGACCCTGTCCGCTCCCATCGCGCCCATCGAGCGTGATACCCTTTCTAGGATCGTCTTCAGGTCGGGGACTCCCATGAGATCAGAGATGTACTCTGTCGGGTTGAACTGCCTGAGTTCTGATGTCTTCTCTCCGGTACCAATGAAGGCGATCTTGGCCCCAGTTGATGCAACGGCAGCCAGTGCCCCTCCTCCTCGCGCAGTTCCGTCCATTTTGGTAACCACCACATATCCGATTGGGGCGAGGGAGTTGAACGCCTCTGCCTGTGATCTAGCCGCTTGTCCTAGGGCAGCGTCAACCACCAAGAAAGTCGCGTCGGGCTTGGCAACCCTGACTATCTCGGAGAGCTCCTGCATCATGCTGTCTTGGGTCTTGTGCCTGCCGGCCGTGTCCACCATTATTATGTCGGGTGACGGCTTGGAGTTCCTCAGCTCCTCAGTCGTATGCTTCAGAAGAGTCGCCGGGTCATCTCCGACCGAACCTCCGACAACTTGGATGTCCTTGCCTGCTAGCAGGGTTCTGATCTGCTCAAGGGCACCTGGCCTGAACGTGTCAGCGCATACGACCGCAACTCTGCTCCCCTTCTCCTCGTATAGGAGGGCCAGCTTGGCCAGTGAAGTGGTCTTGCCGAATCCTTGAATTCCGACGAAGAGCCAGACCGCTGGCTTCTTGTCAACCTTCACCTGCACCTGCTCGCCCCCGACGAGTTTCACGAGCCCCTCGTACACGGACTTGACCACCACGTCCTTCTTGGAGAGGCCGGGAGATTCCTTCGATGCCGCCTCTCTCATCCCGTCGGAAAGCTCTTTCACGAGATCGACTGGGACGTCCGCCTTGAGCAGGGAGCGTTGGATGTCGCGCACCAGGGCCTCAACATCGGCGTCCCTCACGTATGCCCTTCTGGTGAATCGCCTCACTGCTTCGGACAGGACCGACGAGATGCTTTCCAAAGACGAGAAGACCTAGTTCACTTCTCACTTGATAAAAGGATTGGTCAACAGAGGGTCACTTCCCCCCTGATCAGCTTGTCTATCACATTCTTGAAGGCGGCGGGAGCCAGAGATACCTCGACCACTTCGTTGACCCTCCTCGTCACTTCCCCCGGATTGACACCGTTCCCTACTATCACTTGGGCAGCCGCGAGACGCGGCGAGTTTACAGGCTCCCCTATCTTGCTGAGCAACCAGAAGTATGCCTCCCTCACTTCCTGAACCTCATCTACTATCTTCTCTGCGACTTGGAAGGCCATTACGCTGTATATCTTGCCGATGTGACTGATCGGATTCTTACCTGAAGCGGCCTCCGAACTTGAGGGCCGGCAAGCGGAGAACACCCCGTTCACCCTGTTGCCCCGTCCCACCTGCCCACTATCGCCAGACTCGGCCGACGTCCCGGTCACGGTCAGATAAAGGCCATCTATACCCCTTCCAGCCTTGTCAAGGTTGTTGAGAGAGACTTCGATCGAACTCACTCCGGCTTCGTCCTTGGCGAACTGCGCGACCGCCGACCTGATCTCTTCCTTCTTTCTGAAGTAATCCCCCTCGTCCCTCATGAAACGATCAACGAACGCCACCGAGAGCGTCAGGTCGAGTTCGTCCTTGACCCGGCTGCACATTACCTTGACATCCTCACCAGCCTCGGGGTAGCTGCGCTTGAAGTCAGCGGAATTCACGTACCCCTCGACTCTCTTGACCAAGTTCTCTGTCTTGGAGATAGGCGCGTATCCAACCGCGGCTGACGTGTCGTTGGCTCCCAAAAATTCACCGCCCCTGCCGAATATGTCGGCCAAGTTGCCCGAACTCTTTCCTATTTCATTCTGGATCCTCAGGTGCTTCTCAGGGTCCACGTACCTCAGGTTGCGCCTAACCCAATCTCGAGTGACGTGATCGACCAGCGAGTCAAGATCAATGGCCTCGCCTTCTACGCTTACGCTTGCCCTGTCACCCAGAATCATCAGCATGGGCTTCTCGACCTGACCACCTCCGAACTTCGGTCTCGAGCTCCCTGCAACGAGGAGGCCTTTGTCCAGATTGTAGTGGAAGATGCCGTTCCACCTCTGTAGGAACTCCTTGTTGAGGGCCACGGAGATGGCATCGACCACGCTGTCCGCTATCGTGTCGGGGTGTCCTCGGCCTTTTCTCTCCACCAGCTCCAGAGGCTGCTCCTCAAGGGGTTGTGTGGTCAGCGTGTTGACCAGAATCATCGCGACCGCAAGAAACTCGGTACTGCGATTAAACGTTTGCGTCTCGCCACGCTCAGAAATTCTGCGCGGTAATCAAATTCCGGAGGGCGAAGAACTCACAACAGTTAAATTTCGGACGAGGGCGGGGGCGAACAAGCGGGAGTCGCCAAGCCAGGTCAAAGGTGCAGGACTGAGGCTCCTGTCCCGAAGGGGTTCGTGGGTTCAAATCCCACCTCCCGCACCATCCTCCATAGCGTCAGTGAGCCCAGAGCTTACCCGCGGTGGCAAAAGCTAAAACAGCTCTGGGATGGACTCATCGTCGTATAGGTGTGGACCATGGATAGGAAGACCAGCGCAAGAATAGCCGCCTCGTCGCTTTTCGTCCTTGGCTTTGTTGAAGTGACAGTTGTGATGTTGCTCTTCCTGCCAAAGGAATTCACCTCAGATATCAGTGGCACGCTCCCGTGGGAACTGGGCTTCGCCGTCTGGCTGAGCGTGATCTTCGGATTGTCAAGGCTGCTTGCTGGCTACGGGACATGGTCTCTGCGGAAATGGGGGATCATTCTGGGCATCATATTGAGCACTGTAACACTAGTTGTAGCACCATCCGTCTACCGAGCAGGGGTATTCGGCATCATGGATCTGGTTCTGGCAATCATTGCTCTGGTGTTCCTGCTGCTCACATGGTTCGGCAACGACATCATTGTCACTGGCAAGAAGACAAGTGAGTAGGAGCGCACCGCAGAGGAGGGCGGCCTAGCGATCATATCTGCCAGAGATCCTCTTGCTCAACGGCTCGGGTCACGTAGGAGATGAGGAAGTGACTAGGGCCCCAAGACCGACTGCAGGAGTATGAGGACTATCCCAATAATGACGGACCAGATTGCGATGTCCAACAGCAGTATCACCGGATCCACCTGCATCGACGCTCCGGGGTAGACGACTTGATACAGCCAAGGAAGAGGATATCCATAGTGGACAGCACCAACCACCCCCGCCGGAGTGTTGTTGATCAGGCCGGTCAGACCGGTCACCAGAACGCCAAGGCCAAGGGCAAGCGCCAAGATTCTGGGTGTCTTCATCCTAGATGCCCTGATCTCAGATCAGTTCTGACCTTTTAGCACTATCCGAGTCCGTATGCATCGGAAGTAGGTTACCTGCTGGCGTCCATGATGGGTACCTTACCGAACTGACCCAACTCGACCTCGTCGCCGGGCTTTCCGTCGACCAAGATTATCCTGATCCCCGCGGTGCGTCCTTTCGAACTCACTATTGCAGCGATGTCGTGAAGAACCCTAGCCAAGACCTTCGGATCTGTTGAGAGTGGTAGCGCTACCATGTCCAAGCCCACCACGCACACTGAGATCAATGAGACTAACGTTGATAGAGTGATTCGACCTTCCAGCGCCAATCTCTTGAGCGTGGAGTCTTCACCTACAGGAAGCATGACCTCGTTGAAACCGCGATTCGTCACACCCTGTGAGGCATCTCTGATGGCGCGGTTGAGCAAGAAGACCGCGTGATGAGTACCGGGACCCCCGAACTCACCGTTGAGCAACGTGCTCACTAAGTCTGCCGCACTCTCTTCCATCCAAGGCGACAGTGAGCAGTCCATGCCAGCATATTTGAGCGACGAGTACTTTGAGGCCGCAATAGCCTCTGCCTCGATTCGCTTGAGCAGTAGACCGATTTCCTCGCTCTCCTTCCCTTTCTCCTTCTCAAAAATCTCCTGCACTTCGCGGACGTACCTCATGCTCAATGTGAACCCTGTCATGTCAGATGCCGTGTCTGGGAAGTAGGGGGTTCCCAGCTGGTCTCCGCATGAGAACGCAAACCGCGCACAGCTCAAGGGGCCTGCAGTCTCCGCGATGAGTTTCAACAACCTTGCAGCTGACATAGCCCTTTCAGGTTCCAGGGCGACACCCAGTTCCGACAGCTTGACTGAGCAGAGAAGAGACTTGGACTCACTCAGACAAGTGACAAGCTCATTCGCCACTCGATCCAATTCAAAGTAGCCAAGCGGCAGAGCCACATAGTTCACTTTGACCTTCGACAATACATCCTCCACGAGATCCGAGATCTTGTGGACCAGACCATCTCTTTGAACGTCGAAGCGGGGCAACACTATTCTCTTGGTCCAGATCTCTGACTTGAACGATCTAGCCGCATCTTCGAATGGTCTGACATACTGAGCTAACCCCGTGAGATATTCCTCCATCAGAGCTTCGTTCGAGGCCATGGCGGGATCGCACATGAAGGCCAAGGCGCGTATCAGTACCAAACTGCTCTCAGTCGCCGAATTCCGGGATTTGATAAGCGTGTCTCGTTCGGCTAGGCTGGAAGCGCAGGGAATTCGTTATTACTACGTGGTGGCAAGGCAGCGGGATGAGCCGCTGGGATTCACTGCCGTTCAACTTGGGTCAGTTCACGAAGCTTGGTAGAGACGTTAACTTGCTGGTGCTGGCCGGGGGAGCAGTTAGCATACCTTTTGGCTATTTCGTGGTGATACAGACGATATACCTCAGCACAGTGGGTATCGACGATGGAACCATAGGGATCATCCTCAGCCTCTCGACTCTGACGATGGCCCTCATGACGATCCCCTTCGGGATCTTGGCGGACAAGTACAGCAGGAAGTGGGTCCTGATAGCCGGAGGAGTACTCAGCGCGCTCGCTTACTTACCCTATGCTGCGTTCGTGAACGTGGACGCTTTCTACATCTCAAGCGTATTGATGGGTCTGGGGAGCGCAACGTTCTCTGCCCAAACAGCCCTCATTGCAGAGAGGACCAAGGATGACGAGCGGACCGTGGCGTTCAGTCTGTCGTTCTTCACTTACATGGTGGGCTCG
>JBGOYZ010000031.1:0-12611 GCA_041479945.1 Thermoproteota archaeon | reverse complement strand
TATCGAAATCGTAGTGAATGCCCGGCGCGTTCCGAGTTGGCGGATCGAGCAAAACGGTCTGATTCAGGAGGTTCCGCAAAGTCCCGTGGCAACCAGCGAACCGGTGGAGCAAGTGACGCTGATTCCGATGGGATGCGCGCGACTACGTATCGCAGCCTTCGCCACTGTCGGGTAGGACAGACAAACCGCGACTGCCTTCCACGCCATGGGACTGGCCAAGCCAAAGGCTTAACACGGCTTGGGGGCAGACCGGAGCATATTGACAGTCGAGCCGAAGGTCTGTAGCAGGTGTGGCAGGGCGAGTGAAGTCGAACTGAGGTACAACGGACTTTCGTTGTGCAGGAAGTGTTTCGTATCCTTCTTCGAAAAAAGAGTCAGGAGAACGATCGGAGAGTACGAACTGATCCAGACTGGAGATAGGATAGCGGTCGCCCTGTCGGGTGGCAAGGACTCGGTTACGGCACTTCACCTATTGGACAAGTTCAATAGGATGCACGGCGACAGCATCGATCTCATCGCAATCTCAATCGATCAAGGCATAAAGGGCATAGATGACAAGAACCTCAGGAACGCAGACGAAGTCGCAAGGGAAAGAGGGATCGAGCACCATGTTTTCTCCTTCAGGGAGGAGCTGGGTCATACAGTAGATGAACTGGCATCTCTCAGACCTGGGGTCTGTAACTGCGGAGTTTTCAGGAGACAGATCTTGAACAGAAAGGCAAGGGAACTGGGCGCAAACAAGCTCGCCACAGGCCACAATCTGGACGACGAAGTAGAATCTGCGCTGATGAACTTCATGACAGGCAACATCGTACGGATGACAAGAGGTGATGGGATTGTCAACAGCGACAAGTTCGTACGGAGGATCAAGCCATTGAGGAGATCCCCGGAAGAGGAGGTAGCCCTCTATGCCAGCATAGTTCTCCCAGAGATGGAATTCGCTCCAGAATGCCCATACAGGGGAGAGGTCATCCGGAGAAATGTGAAGAGAGTCATGGATGAACTAGAGCGGCGTCACCCGGGGATCAGGTATCAGATACTGGAGAGCAGCGAGAAACTGAGAAATGCACTTGTACAAGGAAAGACTGTGGACGCCGGGATCAGAGAATGCCAGATCTGCGGCGAGCCATCATCAGGAGACACATGCAACATGTGCAAGTTGCTGGCAGAGATAGGCCAGCTGGCAGCTACAAAGCAAACAGGCCAAGTCGCTTCATGAACGAGGGTGCCCGAGAACCGTTCACTGCTCGTCGTCACTATCTCTGCAGTGACAGGTCCATCGTCGTCCGTGTTGCCGCCTAACGCATCAGGACTGGTGCCTTCATTCCAGTTTGGGGATATACTCTTTCTCCGCTTTGCACAGTTCAGCGAACATCTGCCTTATCTCAGCCAGTGAACAAACTGTGGAGGTCAGCGGGTCGAGCATCAAGGCCTGCTCCGCCATCTCGTAGTTGTTGTTCATGATTGCCCTCACTGCCATGTCGTATACTGCCATGTTCGACCTATTCAGCGCGGCCAGCTGTGGGGGGAGTTTACCGAAGTACATCGGACTGATGCCATGACGGTCCACCAAACACGCGACCTCCACGACCTCGTTCTGAGGCAGATTGGGGATCAGCCCAGTGTTGGTGATGTTGCCGTGTATCACCTTGCGGCGATCGAAGACGATTCCTTCGATGATCTCCGAAGCGTACTCAACACTTCTTTCCAGATCCGGTTCGTCCTCTCCGCGGATGATCCTTTTTCTCCTCTCATCCAAGTCGTTTCTCCACTCAGGCCAGTTCCTCGAGTAGAACCCCCTTCCACCCAAGTACCCTTCCCGACAGTACTTGTCGATGAGCTCTGGTCTCTTCCTGAAGTATGGGACATATTCCGACATGTGTCCGCTGGACTCAGTGACGAAATAGCCCATGTGAAACATGATCTCGAACTTCACCGGGTCCCTTTCATAAAACTCCTTGTCCTCTTTCGCCTTCTTCTTGAGAGCAGGGTACATGTCCTTTCCATGGTGTGCTAGTTGGGTGAACCAAGCCATGTGGTTGATTCCCGCACAACGCCACTCCAACTCCTCATAGGGTACCCCCAGATAGTCCGACAGAACCATGGAAGTACCCTGCACGGAATGGCACAGGCCGACAGCCTTCATCTTTGAGGCCCTGAACGTTGCCAGCATCATCATCGACATGGGATTGGTGTAGTTCAGGACGTGCGCAGCAGGGCACAAATCTTCGGCGTCCCGCAGGATGTCCAGCCAAGGCGGAATCGTCCTCAATGCCTTCATGATGCCACCGGGACCTATCGTGTCACCTATGCACTGGTCGACGCCATACTTCAAGGGGATCTCATAGTCGTACTTGACGGTCTGCACCCCGCTGACCTCGATGGTGTTTATGAGGAAATCGGAACCTTCCATGACATCCCTGCGATCGGTGGAGGCGGTGATCTTCCACTTCCTTCCCAGCTTGTCGTTCACGATCTTGGTCGCTTCAAAAGAGAGCTTCAATCGTTCAGGGTCTATGTCCACAAGGCACAGTTCCCCTTCCTCTAGTCCTGGGATCTGGAAAATGTCCTTGCTCAGGACTGGCGCGAACGCACTGCCGGCTCCAAGATAGGATATTTTTGTCATCGGGACCTATTCCCTTGCGTAACCCTAGACCTACGGAGCATATCAACGTTCCGTCGCACGCGACGCCATGTTTACCGCGATTTCCCATGTTGGTTTCGAGGTTCCACACGGAACGTAGACGGCTGTTGTTCTTCCCGCATCGTTCGGTCCGAGCGAGCCGAATGACTCTTCTTCGACTTCCAGAATCAGCCTGCCAACGGCTATCACACCTCCGTGTTTTCTTGTTAGACTGTAAACCGATATTGAAGCCCGCATGGACTGACCCGGGTCGCGGGGCAGGCCTATATAATTCTGTGAGACTTGACGGGTACGGAGAGGTCTGTGGTGAACTCAAGTGAAGGAAGTTGAACTGGGTCGAGGAGGTCCCAAGATCTCCGCCATCGGCATAGGCACATGGCAGTGGGGTACAAGTGGCTGGGGATACGGAACGGATTACGGCAAGGAGGATCTCCGAAAAGTGTTCAGAAAAGCAAAGGACTTGGGAATCAACTTCTTCGACACGGCTGAGGCATATGGACAGTCAGAGACCATCTTGGGAGAGATACTAGCAGACGAGGGCAAAGAAGGACTTGTGATCGCAACGAAGGTGATGCCCCAGAACGCGACGTATGGAGGTACGTTGAGGGCTGCGGACAGAAGCCTGAAAAGGCTCGGTCTCAAATGCGTGGACCTCTACCAACTGCACTATCCGAATCCGTTGTATGGACTGGGCGGAACGATGAGAGCGTTCGACAAGCTCCACCTAGACGGCAAGATCGTGATGGCTGGTGTCTCAAACTTCGGACTGAGCGGTGTGATCGAAGCAAGGGATCTCCTGAAGTCAGCGCGCCTAGTCTCGGACGAAGTTCAGTACAACCTACTCGAAAGAGATCCCGAGAAGGGGCTTCTGCCGTATCTTCAGAAGGAGGGAATGATGCTGATAGCGTACTCTCCTCTTGCTCAAGGCCTTCTCTCAGGGAACCTGCCGAGAAGACCCAAAGACCTGATCAGGGCGGTGAACCCCTACTACTCAGGCTCAAACCTCAGCAGTATCAGACAGCTCATCGAGACCCTAGACAAGATAGCGAAGGCAAGGAGGGTCACGGTGACCCAAGTCTCCCTCAACTGGCTGATCAGCAAGGACGCTGTGGTGCCAATAGTTGGGGCGAAGAGGGAGTCGCATGTCGTTGAGATCGCAGGAGCAGTGGGCTGGAGTCTGAGTCAATCCGAATTGCTGGAGATAGATGCAACTATGAAACGCGTGAGGACATCCAAGATCACGGGTTACTTGACCGCGCCGCTCCGGGTGTTGCAGCTCTTGATATCAGGCAAGTAGAACCGCAGACGAACCGCTAGTCGTCCTCACATGTGCTCGTATGTGATCAACTCGCTCAGCGCGCGCGAATGCGTCGCGTGTACTCCAACGAGCTGAACCCTTAATATCGCCGAACGTTATCTGAAGGTGCATGACCAACGCCGGGCTGAGTTCGCTCGGAGAGGAGCAGCCTTTCGTCAGGGACTGGAGGGAGACTGCCTCCCGTGGCATTGCTGCAAATGGAGGCGACCGGTGGCTGGCGGAGCCAAGTGTTGGTTGATGGAATTCCTGTCAGGTAGCGAAATGATTGCCAAGGGAGCGATCGCAGCGGGCTGCAGAGCCTTCTTTGGCTACCCGATCACCCCTTCAAGCGAGATCATGGAGCTCATGTCCGAAGGACTCCCGAAGGTCGGCGGTGTCTTCAGGCAGATGGAGGACGAGATAGCTGCATCCGCGGCCGCGATAGGTGCGAGTTGGGCCGGGGCCAAGGCCATGACTGCAACGAGTGGCCCTGGGGCTTCTCTGATGCAGGAGAACATAGGCATGGCCACCATGTTGGAGATTCCTCTTGTGGTAGTCAATGCGCAGAGAATGGGACCGAGCACTGGCGTGCCAACCGTGGGATCTCAACAGGACTTGATGCAGGCTATCTGGGGCAGACACGGAGATCAACTGCTGCTGGTGTTGTGTCCCAGCACCTTCGGCGAACTCTTCACCATGACCATCAAGGCGTTCAACTGGGCAGAGATGATGAGAACCCCCGTGATTCTTCTGACCGACGGACATTTGGTGAACCTGAGATCATCTGTCTCAATGGATCAGGCTTACGAGATTGTCGACAGAAAAATGCTCGACGCCAAGGATGCGACCGCTCCGTTCAAAACGGACGAATCGCTTGTTCCCGGCTTCCCACCCTTGGGCAAGGAATTCAACGTGTTATTGGATACCCTATCTCACGATGAGAGGGGATACCCCACCCCAAACATTGCAAAAACGGAAAGTCTGTTGGTGAGGCTAAAGGCAAAGCTCGAGAGAAACATCGACAAGATCTGGATGCACGAGGAGTCGGACGTGAGTGATTCAGAAGAGATAGTCATCTCTTACGGGAGCTCTGCAATATCGGCCAGACGCGCCGTCGACATCGCAAGATCGCGAGGCAAGAAAATCGCACTGCTAGTTATGAAGACCATGTGGCCTCTTGACGAAGGCCATATGAGGCGCATTCTGAAGGGCAAGAAGCGCATCATAGTCGTCGAGCAGGCTCTTGGCCAACTTGCCTGGCTGATCAGACCCTTTGCCGATGACTCGGAAGTTGTCACCGTCACTAGCCTGGGGAGGCCACCGAGACCAAAGAAGATTGAACAGGTGATTCTGAATGAGGGCTGACTCCTCTCCGCTGCGGCACTTGCGTGAAGACAGGCTTCCCACGATGTGGTGCACAGGGTGCGGAAACGGAGCCGTCATGAGCGCATTTCTAGGAGCTGCCGACGACGCAAAGCTGGATATGAGGGAGGTCGCAGTCGTATCAGGGATAGGCTGCTCAGGTAGGATAGGCGGGTATCTCAAGGCGGATTCCATTCACGTGGCGCATGGAAGAGCTCTGCCGGTCGCACTGGGCGCCAAGCTCACCAGACCCGATCTCACCGTCGTGGCGTTCATGGGTGATGGAGATGCGTACTCAATTGGAGGAAACCATATGCTTCATGCTGCAAGGAGAGGCGATGACGTGAAAGCCTTCGTGATCAACAACATGATCTTCGGAATGACTGGCGGCCAACAGAGTCCTACCACCCCTTCGTCGGTGATTGAAGGCCCTCTTCTTGCCCGGAGCCCGAAGCCACTCGATGGTCCGACACTCTGTGCAGTGTTGGGCGCGTCGTACGTGGCTCGATGGTCCACCGCCGACTTCATGGAACTCAGGAACTCGATGAAGATCGCGCTGACAACTCAGGGTTTCTGTCTGGTGGAAGCGTTGAGCCAGTGTCCTGTCCAATTCGGGAAGCGCGTGACCCGCGATCCCTCGGGATTGATGAAGTGGATAAAGGACAGAACGATTAGAGTGGATGATGCTGTGAGCAAGCGGACCACCGGCGGCAAGTTGCTGGTTGGGGAGTTCACAAAGGGTGGGAAAGGACTGCGACCCGAACTCGGAGAGCTCATAGGGGGATGACCTGATTGAGAAAAGAGATCCGCTTCATCGGGACTGGAGGTCAGGGTGTGGTCTGGGCAGCCACACTGCTCGGGGCAGCAACCTCGAAGCAGTCAGGGTTAGTTGCGTCGGTCAGCGCGAAGTATGGGGCCGAGGTCAGAGGCGGTATCTCAAGGGCGGACATCGTGATCTCTGATGAAAGGGAACCGTTTCCTTGGACGACTAGGCTTGATCTCCTCGTGGTGCTCGACCCGAAGTCGATTGCGAGGGTGATCATAAGCCCTTTGAAGCACAAGGCGCTGGTGCTGTCGGTAGCAGCCTTGCAGAACATGCCGAAAGCGCAGGTCAGAATAGTCCCGGCCAGAGAGAGGAGCAAGGAAGAGTTGGGTTCAGAAAAGTACACGAACTCGATCATGGTAGGCTATGTGGCGGGCATCCTAGGCGTGCCGGATCTCGAACTCCTGAGAAAGGCAGTGGCCGAGCGTTCGACTGAGGCTTCCAAGGACTTCAACTTGAGAGCTATAGAGATCGGTTCTCAGATGGCGAAGGCCCATTGACGAGGCTCTACGAGTATGAGGGACGTTCACTCTTCAGGGAATACGGAATAGCAGTCCCAGATTTCGAGACTGCAAATGATGTTGACGGGGCACTCCGGGCTGCAGAGCGCGTGGGCTTCCCGGCACTCATCAAAGCGCAAGTGCTTGTGGGATCAAGAGGTAGAGCTGGAGGCGTCGTCTTGGTGAAAGGGCGAGAGGAAGCCCGAAAAGCGGCGAGCAGGATGTTGTCGAGCGAGGTCCGTGGAGAGCCCGTCTCGAAGGTCATGGTCTCGCACTACGTGGAAGTGGAACAAGAACTCTACCTCTCATTGGCACTGGACAGGTCAGCTGCGAGCCCGATCTTCCTTGCCAGTCCGCACGGTGGTGTCGACATCGAAGGGACTGCGAAGATGAACCGGGAGGCAATAGTCAAGGAGAGAGTGGACCTGATTGCTGGATTCACGAAGTCGGAGGGCGAGGGAATCGCCCAGAGACTGTCACTACCGAAGGAGTTGCATTCGACATTCGCGAGCATCTGCAGTGGACTCTACTCACTCATGACGGACCTTGACGCAGACTTGGTGGAGATCAACCCCTTGGCACTCACCCCTGACCACCAGCTTGTCGCGCTCGATGCGAAGGTGATCTTGAACGACGAGGCACTCTACAGGCATCCTGAATTCAAGAACAGAGAATCCACGCCAGCCTTAGGCTCGGAGTTCGAGAGGTTCGCACAAGGCAAGGGGGTGAAGCTGGTCGACTTAGGAGGCAACATAGGCATCATTGGAAACGGAGCAGGCCTGACTATGGCAACGATTGACTTGATTAAGACCAGCGGAGGTGCTCCTGCCGACTTTCTCGACGTAGGAGGCGGAGCATCAGCCGAGGAGTTTGAGAGATGTCTCTCTGTGCTGCTGGACTATCCTCGCGTCAAGCTGATCCTCATCAACATATTCGGCGGCATAACTAGATGTGACGACATCGCCGCGGGCATCAGAGAAGCCCTGAGCAAGCACGCAACTAGGAAGCGCATGTTGGTCAGGTTGGTCGGAACCAACGAAGCGAAAGGAAGGGAGGTGATTGACTCCATTCCTGACGCCGAAATCGAGTCTTTCGTCTCAGCCGACGAGGCAGCCCATAGAGCCGCGGACCTGGCGAGGGAAGAACCTTGACGATCTTGGTTGATGCAGATACGAGGGTCGTCGTCCATGGCATCACAGGCAAACAGGGCAACTTCCATACGAAGCTGATGAAAGACTATGGAACCAATGTTGTGGCCGGAGTGAGTCCTGGCAAGGGCGGTCAGGAAATCTGGGGAGTTCCAGTGTATGACTCCGCGAAGGAAGCCATCAGAGCGGGCAATGCGAACACGTCAATCCTCTATGTGCCGGCCCCCTCTGCGTCCAGAGCAAGCTTGGATGCGATCGAGGCGGGCGTCAAGCTGTTGGTGATCATAACCGAGGGCATTCCACCTCTTGACACGATGAGGGTCATCGCAGTTGCCCGATCAAAGGGTACGCGAGTGGTGGGCCCGAACTGCCCTGGCATCATATCGCCTGGGTCGTCGAAAGTCGGCATCATGCCAGCCGAGGCATTCTCGCGCGGAGCAACGGGCATCATGTCGAGAAGTGGAACCCTGACCTACGAGATAGCGTGGGCCATGACGAAGGCAGGATTGGGCCAGTCTACGGTGGCCGGTCTGGGAGGAGACGCCGTCATAGGCACGAACTTCATCGACGCACTCACGCTGATGAGACAGGATCCTGAGACCACAGGCGTGGTGATCGTAGGCGAGATTGGAGGCGACGACGAGGAGAGATGCGCCGAATTCATCGCGGACACATCTTTTGACAAACCTGTGATAGCGTATGTGGCTGGTAGGTCAGCACCGAGCGAGAAGAGAATGGGTCATGCTGGGGCCATAATATCCGGCGGACACGGGGACTACGAATCAAAGGTTGCAGCTCTCTCTGAGGCAGGGGTCCAAGTTGCGGAGAGGCCAAGCGACATCACGCGTCTGGCCAAGAGCATGTTTCGCTGAACTGAGTGCTAGCTTCCATCAAAGGTTAATACTGAACATCACGACTGGCCTGACGCGAGGAATTGGACAGGAAACTGGCAGCCATAGTGAGCGCGAGTGTCGCTGTCCTGTTGTTGGCGTTCATCCTGCCTCCATTGCCCGGCGCTCAGGATGTCATCCCAAGCAACCCGAGGGCACCCCAGATCGCCATCGCGATAACTATCTTCGCTGCAATCTGGTGGATCTCGGAGGTTGCCCCTCTTGGCGTGACGGGGGTCATGCTCGTGGTTTTGTTCTCGCTGACCGGCATTGTGAAGTGGAACGACGCTCTTCGTGAATTCTGGAACCCGTTGATATGGATCTTCATAGGGGGATTCACGCTGGCGAAGGCAATGCAGGTCTGGGGGTTAGACAAACGCATAGCGCTCACCTTAGCTTCGCTCTACAGGGGGAAGGATCCCGCTCTGGCTGCGCTGTTCTTCACGTGTTTGCCGACCGCTCTATTGACGATCACCGGATCAATTACGGCGGCGACCGCCATGATGTATCCGCTGGTGCTCTCGCTCCTAGTGGCGTCACATTTCGAGAAGGGCAGCAGGTACGCCGAGGGAACGATGCTGGCCCTGGGCCAGTCCGCGTCTGCCGGAGCTCTGCTTCTTCTGGTTAGTACGCCGCCCAACCTGATAGCGAAGGCGGCAATAGAGCAGGCGCTCCCAGGTACGTCACTCACCTTCTTCGATTGGCTGTTCATAGGAACCCCTCAGGCGATCCTGGCGATCCTGATCACTTGGTTCGTCATATACAAGCTGTTCCTGAAGCCAGAATTGAGTGACATCTCGCCCGTGTTCTCCGAACTGCGCAAGAAGAGGTCCGAACTTGGACGGATGAACCGCGGGGAGAAGTACGTCCTTGCACTTGTATTCTTAGCGTTGGTCCTCTGGGTTGCACCGGGAATCACAGCGATGCTTGCAGAGTTCAATCCATCTCTCGTTTCTCTCAACTCCGTCGTGAAGAACTACCTACCAGAGTATGCGCCGGCAGTACTAGTGCTCGCAGCGTTGTTCCTCATCCCAGCTGAAGGGAGGCAGTTGTTGCGGTTTCCTGAGTTTGTCGCTGGCGTTGACTGGAATACGATTTTCATGTTCGGCGGCAGTTTTGTCTTGGGACTGGGGCTCACCAACTCGGGAGCAGTGGACTGGGTGGTCAACTACATTCGGACAATGGGCTTGACCCTGGGATACTTCGAGGTCTTCTCAATATCGGCAATTGTCGCGTTCGTTGTCACCTACCCTGCGTCCAATACGGCGGCCGCCACTGTGACTGTGCCGGTGGCGATTGTCCTGTCCAAGGCCTCGGGTCTGAACCCGCTCCCCGCAGTGATAGCCGCCGCGATAGCCAGCTCGATCTCGAGTGCGCTACCGTCCACAACGCCTCCGATGGCAATAGTGTACGGCTCTGGCTACGTGAAGACATGGGACATGTTCAAAGTAGGCATGGTGTCGGACCTTGTGAGACTGGCGCTGCTACTGTTGATTGGCCCCCCGATGGTTCAGGCCTTAATGTCCATGAAGGGATTGATCTAGTCGCGTACGGCCAAGAACCCTTAACATCCAGACGAAAGGTCTATATTCCACCACTCAGTTCCGAACCAAAGCGGTGCCTATGAGTAACCTTGATAGATTTGGCCATCTTCGTTCTGGCCGTCGGAGCCTTTGCGGTAGCTGTTACGATCTACCTCATCAGAAGAACCCTTAGGCAAGCCAGCGGCACCGACCGAATGAGGCAGATCGCTCATTACATAGAACTCGGGACCGACGCGTACATCAAGAGACAGTTCAAAACCATTGCGGTCCTGATTCCTTTCCTAGCTGCGGCGATACTCTGGTTCTTCGGCTGGAAGACCATGGTCGCGTTCGTGTCCGGTTCGATGCTCTCCCTGTTGGCCGGCTATATCGGCATGAGCATTGCTGTCAGAGCCAACGTCAGGACGGTTGGAGCCGCGATGAAGTCACCAGGCACTGCCCTGAGGTTCGCCTTCCTTGCCGGCGCGGTGACCGGGCTATCAGTCACTTCGCTCAGTCTTTTGGGAGTGAATGTGCTCAGGATCACGGTCGATGACCTCCAAGCGTTGGTGGGCTTTGGATTTGGGGGGAGTCTAGCTGCGCTCTTCGCACAGATCGGAGGCGGGATATACACGAAGTCAGCCGATGTCGGGGCTGACCTAGTCGGAAAGCTGGAAGAAGGCATCGCAGAGGACGATCCGAGGAACCCTGCAGTGATTGCTGATTTGGTCGGCGACAATGTCGGGGACTGTGCCGGAAGGGGCTCAGACATGTTCCAGTCGTTTAGCGACGACATGGTTACAGGCATGATCCTCGGCGTTGCGTTCTCCTGGCGGTACGGTCCCAATGCTGTGTTGTTCCCTGTCGTGATGCAGGCCACCGGGATTCTGGCTTCGATCGTCGGAATGTCACTGGTAAGACACTGGAGAGGAGTCAGTCCGTCAAGATCCGTGCTAATCGGACTGGCTGCGACAGCGCTCTCAAGTACCATTGGTCTGTACATGATATCGATGATCCTTCTGAACGATTTCACTGTCTTTCTGGCGGGTCTAAGCGGGCTCGCCGCTATGCTCATCTCCATATTCGTGACCGAGTACTATACTGGTCCTGACAACAAGCCAGTCAGGCAACTGGCCAAGATCTCCAGAGGAGGAGCCGCCATCAACATAATCAGTGGTCTCTCATACGGCCTCCAGAGTGCCATTCTACCCGTCCTAGCCGTGATGGGTTCGATCGTATTTTCGTATGCAATCACAGGAAGCTCCCTGTATGGCATAGTCGTGGCCAACCTAGGAACTGATCTTATGACAGCGTTCATAATGTCGTCTGATGCGTTTGGACCGATGGTGGACAACGCACACGGGATTGCCCAAATGTCTGAGGCGTCGGCCGAGACGAAGAAGACCTTGGAATCGTTGGATGCCGTCGGAAATACGATGAAGGCGTCGACCAAAGCATACGCAATGGCATCCGGGACTGTCACAGCCTTTGTGATATTCGCGACGTACTTCGAGACAGCAAAGATAACTCACTTCGAGTTCACCAGTCCTTACGCCTTGGCTGCGTTGTTCATCGGAGTCTGTTTGCCCTACTTGTTCTCTTCTTTCATGCTAGGTTCAACCGCAACTGGCGCCTTCAGGATGGCGGACGAGGTGAGAAGACAATTCAGAGAGATCAGAGGACTCAGGGAAGGGAAGGCAGTTCCAGACTACGCCAAGTGTGTCGACATCGCAGCGACGGTGGCTCTCAGGGAAATGGTGACGCCGGGAGTCATGGCATTCGCGATTCCAGTACTTGTGGGTCTACTGCTTGGTCCGGAAGAACTCGGAGCATTGATGATAGGTGCAATAGCGTCGGCCGCGACGCTCGGCTTTTTCTTCAACAACGTCGGGGCGCAGTTCGACAATGCCAAGAAGTTCGTTGAAGCCTATGGCGTACTGGGCTCAGCAGATCATAAGGCCACCATTGTCGGGGATACTGTTGGCGACCCACTGAAGGACGTTGCAGGGCCATCTTTGTTGATATTCATGAAGCTGCTCGGCATGACCTCACTCTTGTTGCTCCCGATAATAACCAAGTTCTCACTCTAGCCACAGGATCGGCTCTGCGAACGTACCCCGTTGTCTGCGAACGTACCCCGTTGCAGGAATGGCGCAAAAGACCTTTAATCTATCTCCTGTAAGTTCGGGCGACCGTGACAATGAAGTATCTCAAGCTTGGTTCCAGTGGCCTCAAAGTCTCCCAGTTCTGCCTGGGCACTTGGCATATGCCTCGATCCAGCCAGACGGACGAATACGGCGTACGAAAAGTGGATACTGACGAGCTGACGAGAGTAATCAAGACTGCGTTTGATAGTGGATTGAACTTCATCGACACGGCCAACCGGTACCACGGAGCCATGGCCCCAGTGGACATCGTCCACCG
>JBGOYZ010000030.1:0-12864 GCA_041479945.1 Thermoproteota archaeon | reverse complement strand
TTCCTTGCGCTGCTGAAATAGTCAAGGGTGTAACCTCCTAGCACTGCGTCCATGAGGTACCTCTCGCAGATCAGTAGTATGCAAGGAACCCTGTCCGGCTGCTCAAAGTTCTCAACGGCTTCTAACCTCCTGTTCAGGGTTCTGAGCCTATCCTCGTCGTAGTGAATGACATGCATCTCGGTTTGCCCACCGCAGGCGCTCTACGAGCTTTGTTTGTTGCTTAAGTGTCTGACCTGGGCCTTTGCGATGATGCGTGTCGCTCGCGCTCGAATGCGATCGCGACCACCGGAGCACTTGAGTTACCAAGACCTAGCTAAGGGACACCGGTGCGATTCCTCGTGCCTTCCTTTCACCGAAGAGTACTTCCACTGATGCTGTTATCGACGGAGGCCTAGCACCGAACGCACAGACATAGGAGTTGACAGCCCGCATCTGGACAAATTCATACGGATCTCGAAGGCCAACCACTATCACAGGTCTGCCAGTATCACATAGCAGCCTAACAATCCTTGCTTGACCAAGGTCGTCTAAAACGAACCCTGGTAGGTTGTGTTTCTCTGTCACAGCCACTATCAGGTCGGAAAGCTCCCTTAGTTTGGTCAACTCTCCGTCGATCTCGGGTGTGTGGTCGTTTATCCAGAACTCGAGCGCGTTCGCATGGCGTCTTCGGACTTCGCTTGAAAACAGCTTGAACGGGATAATGGGACCAAGGTTCGGTCCAATGCCTCTTGTCCGCCCTAGCATGCCGTAGCTCTCTGGCCTAACTGGGTTGACTAGGCTGATCGACTCGCTCTCCTCCAGCTTGAGTGGTATGGTGCCGTCGTTCCTGAGGACAGCTACTGCCATCCGGCAGATCTCAAGCTCAGTCTGCCTGTGCTTCTGCGATCCCACCGTTGTCTGAGCGATACTGGCAGTCGACGTGGGACGCCTGAACAGGTTGTACTTCCTCTTGAGGGCAAGTATTCTCGCCACACTCTTGTCAACAAGTTCGGCTTCCAGCCTTCCAGTGTCTACGGCCTTGATCACCGCATCGATTTTGCGGGAATAGGATTCATAGAAGCCCCCCATGGGTGCATCATACTGCTCCTGTGCCAACAGGATCATGTCGACACCTGCCTTGAGCGCCGCGACGCATGACTCTTCCGGATCGTATGCTTTCACAATGGCGCCCATGTTCATGCTGTCCGTGAGAATGACGCCTGTGAATCTCATTGCGTCTCTGAGGATCCCACCGAGTACTGCTGAAGAGAAGGTGGCAGGCACCCCAGGATCCAGAGCGTCGAAGATGATGTGGGAGGTCATCACTAGCTCGGCTCCTGCCCGGATTCCGTATTCAAAGGGCAAGAGGTCCACTTTCTGTATTTCCTTTTCGGATCTGCTCACCCTCGGGAGCCCGGAGTGGGAATCCGTCGATGTGTTCCCATGTCCGGGGAAGTGCTTGATGGCCGAGATCATTCCTCCTCTCTGCAGAGCTCTGACCGCTGCCTGCACTCTCAGACCAACTGCCTTCGGATCCTGCCCGAAGGATCTTGAGCCGATGATGGGGTTACCTGGGTTTGAGTTGACGTCAGCAACCGGAGCTAGGTCCGCGTTTATTCCTACCGCTCTGAGTTCACTGGCATAGATGCTGTACATCCTTCCTGTTGCAGACGAAGATCGAACTGCTCCGAGCCCTAGGTTGCCCGGCCCAGGGCATGAGTATGGCGAGAGGACTGCCCAGTGGCCTTCGTGATCACACGCAATGAGAAGAGGGACGGCGCGGTCCGTCATCCTAGCGGTTCGTTGAAGTTCGGATGTCATGGATGTCAACTGAGATGGCGATGTCATGTTCGCATTGGTCAGATACACACCTCCTATCTTGAGATCCTTCACAATCGCGTGGCTTTCTTCGGACATGCCGGTTCCTCTGATGCCTACGAGGAACAACTGGCCCACCTTGTCTTCGAGCATCATCCTGCTTTCGAGTCTCTTTGGAGGTTCCATGGTCCTATCGATCACTACTTCACATGAGGCGACGGGTTGGCTATTTGTGTTGTGTGGCTTCGGCTTTCGTACACCCCGGTCCGGTCCTGTGTTCCTCCGGAATGTGACCAAGGCCTGGAAGAAATGGTGGGTTACTCTATCTAGACCCCGTTCGCCGATTCCGTTGGAGAGCTATTGACCATTCATGGGCTTCTTGCCCAGCTCCCGCAGCATCTGGAATGAGGTCAGATCGCGCACGTGACAATGATACTAGGAAGGATCTAACACTCGCAACACTCACACGAGATGACTGTCACGAGTAGATCAGATACTTCCTCCTCTTGGCCTGGAACGCTTTCAGATCTTCAGCCCAGCTTCTCTCTATCTCCTCTGGCTCTACGCCATCCAGAAGCTGTTCTCTAATCGTAGCTGTTCCAGCCAGCAAGTCAAAGCTGAAGTCCACTGCAGGCAATGTTTCCTCGGCGGAATCGGCTCGAGTCCATCCCTTCTTGAACTCAAGCTTGCCCGGAAAGAGATCCATAATCGCTTTGATCATGTTGAGTCCAGTGAGGATTGGCTTGAACTTCCTTCTGTCATGAACGTGAAGCTGGACTCCTCCGCATATTTCTCCCACAGACTTGCCGAACATGGGAGTGAAATAGAGGCCTCTGAAACTCACGCCAGGCAACTTCTCACTTGTGAGCCTCTCCCGAAGCTTGAAGCCATCTATCCAAGGGGCTCCAACCATCTCGAATGGTCTAGTGGTTCCTCGTCCTTCCGATACGTTGAGGCCCTCAAAGAGGCAAGTCCCGGGGTAGACCACTGCGGTATCAAGCGTAGGCAAGTTGGGTGAAGGGGTGACCCAAGGAAGCCCAGTCTCATCATACCACATTCGTCTTCGCCAGCCCTTGGCCTTCACAACCGTGAGCTTGCACCCAATGTCGTGCTCTCTGTTGAACATCTGCGCCAGCTCTCCCATAGTCATGCCGTACCTGATCGGCACCGGCCTGATTTCGGCGAGATTCGCATAACGTTCCTCAAGGACGTTCCCTTCGACGGCTACGCCTGTGATCGGGTTGGGTCTATCTAGAAGTATGAACTCCTTGTCCTGCTCTGCAGCCGCCTCCAGGGACTTGTTCATAGTTGCTATGTACGTATAGTAGCTGGCGCCGACCTCTTGGATGTCAAACACGAAAGCATCTATCCGTTTCGTCATCTCTGCCGTCGGCTTGATGTCGTCTCCGTAGAGACTGAAGACAGGTAGGCCTGTCCTAGCGTCAGTGGAAGTGCCTATCTTCACCAAATCCTGAGCGTCGCCCCTGATACCATGCTCAGGACCAAACAGGCACGTCAGGTTCACCTTCGGATGCTTGTGCAGAACGTCTGCCGTCCATTCGAGCGAACTTGTCACGCCAGTGTGATTCGTGATGAGGCCGATCCTCTTCCCCTCTAGTAGATCGATCCTCCCTTTGAGCAACACATCGATTCCAGACTGAACCCTTGGCTTCATCTTGGCAGAGTCCGATGATAGTCTATTTATCGGTTCAACTTACTACCCGCGCGAGTACAGCAGCACGCGAAGTGGCACCATCAGTTGTTGTCTGAAAATCGCAAGTATCTCGCCACTTCTCGTAGTTGCTGTCTCAGTCAATGTCCACATTCTCGCCCATGTGCATGCGCACGACCGGAAGTGCAAGAGTCTGAAGAGGAATTCCTGAGACTAGGGAGCAACGCGACTACCGTTTCCTTCTGGCTCGGACGATCAGCATGACAACGTATGCCGCAATGCCGACAAGAAACAGAAGAACACACAATGCCTGGATGCAGGTTCCGACGGACGTGTCACTGACGAAAAGGGGGTTCGCATCGAACGGGAAGAAGGGTCTGATGTCAGCATAGAGTGGAGAATCCAGGAGTATGTGAGAATAGACACCAAGAAAAGACCCCAGCATGATGGTCTGGCGGGAAGGGCTCTGCTCAAGCCCCAAGGGCTTCAGCACTCCGCGCCCGGTTCCGCCCAACTTGAGCATGATCAGGCCGAGAACGACTGCGACTATCGTGCCACCGAGAAACGAATGAAAGAAGCCGTGGAGTGGGTAGTCGAGACCTAGGAGAAGCACCGCGAAGGGCTCCAGGTCCAACATGACGCTTGCGATTAGGAGAGTTGGAAAGTCAACGAGCTGGAAGAAGAGAAGCCCAAGGAACGAGACCGGACCAAGGTGGAACGGAGTGAAGGGCATCCAGAACCACGTCCGATGCTACCTCTTAAACATCATCGCACGAATTCTGTTGCGCTTGCCGATCGGCGGCCACCGCAGGGAAAGGCCTATTGGCTCATGCTGTTTTGCTTCGCGGGAACCCGAAGTGTCCTCTGCTGCGAAGCCAGGCACTGCTGACAGGAAGAGTTTCACGGTCTTCGATATCTGGGAGAAGCTGGGAGTGACCGAACACTTGGGCGGCGTCAAGGCCACGAGGCGTCTGATTGATCTTTGCGGCATCGTCCCAGGGCAGTTCGTGTTGGACATAGGATGCGGGACCGGCTACACGGCTTGTCTCTTGGCAAAGGAGTACGGAGCGAACGTCGTGGCAGCTGACATCAGCCCAAAGGTACTGGAGTGGGCCAGGAAACGAATCGCCAGAGAGGGAGTCGGCGCTGCGGTGAAAACCACTGAAGCGAACGCGGAAGATCTCAGCTTTCTGGACGACTCCTTCGACTGCGTGATTGCGGAGTCTGTGTTGATCCACTGCGATCCCGAGAAGGCGTTGCCTGAACTCCACAGAGTGCTGAAGCCCGGGGGAACACTCGGAGCCAATGAGACGACCTTCCTCAAGCCTCCGCCTTCTGAGTTGATGGAGCTACTTCGGGGATCGTCCCTCGGTGGAAAGATAGGAGCACTTCAGGAGCATGAGTGGTTGGCCGCCCTCAAAGTAGCCGGGTTCAAGGACACGTCCTCAACGGTCAGCAAGCTTGACCTGACGGGCCAATTCGTGGATCATCTGAGGGTGGATGGGGTTCGCAGGTACGTGTCAGCTCTCGTCAGGGGTCTTCTGGATCCAGCGATGAGTGGGCCGTTCCTTAACAGGCGAATGATCGGGGCATGGCGCGAGTACCCGGCCTACGTCGGCTACGGACTGTACGTTGGCAAGAAGGTCTAGAAGACCTCCGCGCGACGACGATCACAAATGGAGTCAATGCTTCTACCATGCGCCTGAATTCAGCTGTCATTCGGATTCCCATAGCGTAATCCCCTTCGCGATCCCGTCATACAAAGTCCTGTCCTCCCTTTTCATCCTTGCGAATTCATTCGCGTTGACAACGACCGCTGCTATCCTTCTTCCTGTTTCGCGTTGGTGGGCACTGATCTCCAGTTTCACTTTCTCCTTCTCCTGCGTTAGGACGAATAGATCTATGTCACTGTCCCTGACATCCAGCCCCTCTGCGCAGCTTCCGAAGAGCAGGATCCTCCTGCAGTAGGGCCTTATTCCCTTCAACAGTCCGCCCATAGAGTAGATGTTCAGGAGCACCTTCAATTGCCTGGCAATGGGGCTTCTCGTATTCAACTTGTAGAAGACCATCCTCCCCGCTCTTCTCCTCTCTAGAACCTCGGCTTGGGCCAACCTCCTGAGGATTGAGTTGGCTGAACCCTTGCTTATCCTGGCCCTTCTCATGACCTCCCTCTCATGGAACTCCTGCGTTGTGTGTTCGTGGAAGAGGTAGATGACCTTGAGCACGGTCGGAGTAATGAAGTCCAGTTTTTCGGGCATATGGTCGTTATTTTGTGCTCTGGCTATTAATGCTTATCCTTGGTGGTTCTGTTGACTCTTTGGCGCGTGGAGGTTAAGATCAAGTCAACCCTGTTAGGAACCAGATGAGCCCGCTGGATTTGGGTTAGCCCAGCTCCTTCCACTCGCGGTAGGTGTTGTAGTCCACGTAGGCTCTGCGCTCGTTCTCGATCATCTGCCTCACCGGGACGGATCTCTCCCGCTTCTTCTCTATCTCCTTGGTGACCGTGAACACGTACGAATCGCTACCCGCCCCGGAGCCGTAGCTGGTCATCATGATCTTGTCACCCGGTTCTGCGATGTCGAGGACGGCGGCCAGCGACGCTGGGGATGATCCTGAATAGAGGTTGCCTATGTACTTCACGATCAGGCCGGGTTCCACCTGCTCCGCCTCGAATCCTGCCTCGATCGCAGCCTGCATCGGGAATTTCGCGTTGGGAGAGTGACAGACAACATACCGTATGTCCTTGGGACTGAGCCCACTCACCTTCAGGGCAGCTTTCATGGCTGTCACAACGTGCTTGAAGTAGGCCGGCTCTCCGGTGAACCTCCCTCCGTGTCTGGGGTATCTCTGTCCCTCTCTTCTGTAGAAGTCGGGAGTATCAGAGGTGTATGCAACATAGTGGTCAAGGGTCGCTATCACGTCTCTCCGTCCGAAGAGAAAGGCTGCTGCCCCAGCGCCGACAGTGTAGTCCAGCGGATCGTTCCTCTCCGCTTGAGAGTTGTCGGATCCTATCACCAACACGTGTTCTCCGGAGAAAGTTGGATAAGCCACTAGAGCAGCGGCGTCGATGAAGAGGTCCGCGGCTGCCTTGCATGCGAACTCAGAGTCGATACCCCCACTGAAGAATCCTCCTTCGTATTCCTCGCCGAGCAGCAACGCCTGACTCACCGTCGACATGGTGGGCTTGACTGCATATGGAGGCGACTCAGATCCCACGAAGCACTTCTTCACACTCATGCCGTCTATGCCCGCGTGAATCAGAGCCATCCTGCCGGCTTCCACTGCGAAGGTTGCAGAGTTCTCGTCAGCAAAGGGAACCGTCCTCTCCTTTACCCCCAAGGCCTCTCCCTCGTTCTTAATCCTGAATTTCGGCAGATAGACTCCATACCCGACTATTCCAGGGCGAGTCGTCGTTTCGGGGGGCTTCACCTTCTTGTATTCAAGGTAGGGGAAGTAGTCATCTTCGAAGCTGAAGTTCAGCGATGAGTAGTATATCAGCCCGTCGGACCCGTCCGAGTACAGCCGCCTGAACCTAGGGATCACTCCCTTCCCCATGAATTCGGTGACATCCACCTCACCATCTGGTGGAACTAGGTCCGTGATCCTCCCAGGGACCTTCACGCCTCCGTCGTTGAAGGAGACTATCCCTGAGATGTACGAGCCCAGGTGGAGGAACTTGTTGGTCGGTTTGCGGATAACGCTTCCGCTGACCAACATGCCTTTGCTGTTGGCGTAGTCGACGGGGCTCATCCGGCTTCCTCTGCCCTCGACGTTGCAGAATGACTTGGGCGGGAAGTACGTTCGACCGCACTCCGTGCACCTGGAGGCTCGGATCCTGTAGTCGACGAGAATCCTTCTCCTCGCCATCGGCTCGCTCATGCGACATCCCTCGCCAAGATGTGAACCACAGCTATCCCGCCTGTCCCCCCGATGTTATGCGTGAGCGCAAGGTTGAGATCTCCATCAACTTCAACTTGATTCTTTCCTGCTTCCTTCCTCAATTGCTTGAAGCACTCATAGATTTGCCTCACGCCAGTCGCTCCCACTGGGTGACCATCTGCCTTCAGTCCACCGCCTGCATTCACAATGAGGCTCGCGCCGTCCTTGACATAGGGTATGTGCTTGGAACCCTTGTTCGACTCGTAGCTCTCGTAAATGCCCTCCCACGCCTTGCCCACTTCATAGAAGCCGGAGTCCTCCAAGAACAAGGCCTCCTCGACCGTGAAGCAGTCGTGAACCTCAGCGATCTGAATGTCCTCCATTGACAGGCCGGTCTCCTTCAAGGCCATGCCCACTGCGAGTCTTGTGGCCTTTATTCCGGTCAGGCTCGCCCTGGTGAAGAGCGAAACGTCATCAGTTGCCTGCTGGCTTCCGGTCACGTATACGGGAGTGTCCGTGTACTTCTTCGCGAGGTCAGGCCTGGTCAAGAGGACGGCAGCGGCGCCGTCAGAGATCGGAGAGCAGTGAAGGAGCCTTATGGGATCGGCTATGGGTTGTGATTTCAGGACATCATCTACGCTGATCTCTCGTCTGTACTGCGCGTACTCGTTGTCAATGGCGTGATGGTGGTTCTTGCACGCAATCTGCGCCAGGGCCTCGATGCATCTGCTTTGACCTTGGCCGTAGTCGTGGATGTACCTTGCCATCATTGTTGCGTATAGGCCAGCGAACGTGAAACCCGCGTCAAACTCATGGGGATCCGCTGCGAACATGAGATCGTCCACTATTTTGCTGACGCGGTCAGTCATTTTCTCGAATCCCCCCACGAGAACCACATCGTACTTGCCTGACTTGATGGCCATACATGCGTTGTAGAACGCGGAACCACCAGAGGCGCACGCGGCCTCGGTGGTGCTCATGGGAATGTTGATGCCCAACTCCCTTGACATGTATCCAGGCAGCAGGCTGAGCTTGTTGGTCGCCTGATAGAGAAAGCTACCCAGATAGCAGGCCTGAATGTCTCTCCTTCTCAGGCCCGAATCAACTGACTCCATGGCACGGATTCCGGCTTCCATCACCAACTTCTCCGGATCCTTGTACCACTGCTCACCGAACGAGCTTCTCCCAGCGCCGATGATGGCAGCGTAGGGCTCGACCTTGTTACTGATCGGCAAGTGTTGTGCGGCGTGCGACAGGCGATGACTATTAAGAGTTCCTACACTACGAGAAAACTTGTTTGGGCACTACGACCAGCGACGAAATCGTTGGGTCAATGATGTTCATCACGACGTCCGACCGCAAACGGGGTCAACTCATGTGATACAGTCATCATGCTTTCATGAGAAACGATGGGATCGCGTTGTGCCCTCGGAGGCTTGTGTGCTATCTTCCTCACGCGATGCCTTCGTTGCTGGCTGATCTCGGCGTAACCTCGCCGGGCGACATAGGAGTCACACGCTTGGGTCATCTGACGTGAATGCTGCGGTCCTCTAGGATGTCACCGAAGGCTCGAACGAAGTAGCGGGTTGCCTCATCTAGGCCTCGTTCGCCTGCCCCAGTCAAGCGGTAGACCACTTGTCTGCCAGTATGGTCTCCGAGAATCATTTTTCTTTTCGCGAGATCTTTGAGGGCAGGATATATGGTGCCAGGGGTCGGCCTGCTACCGCGTCGTTTGCCGATTCTCTCAGCGAGCTGTTGTCCGTTCATGGGTTCCCTGCCGAGTTCCCACAGAATCTGGAAGGAAAGTAGGCCACGCATGTCACAACAATCCGGTGGGCAACACTCGTCTGATTCAACTCGTTTCGGCATGGTTCATATTGGTCGTCCGATATATTTAAGTCCACTTGTTGGGAGCCAATGCGAAGTGGTTCTGCATGAGTGGAAGCAAGAAGGTCAGCAAAATGACGCCGGAAGAGATCAAAGATGAGGTAAGGAAAAGGTACGCAGGAATGGCCCAGCCAAGTGCTGGCTGTTCTTGTGGCACGTGCGGCTCAAGCTGTGGGGACACTGTCGCAAGCGAGCTTGGGTACTCTCTGGACGGAGGTCTCGCTGACGTGGCCGAGTCATTCGCCGGCTGTGGAAACCCTGTAGCGCTTGCTGGCCTCCGTGAGGGCGAAGTTGTAATGGATCTGGGCAGCGGTGCGGGACTGGACGCGTTTGTAGCTGCCGGAAAGGTTCGCGACAAGGGTCGCGTAATCGGCGTCGACATGACTCCGGAGATGGTCCAGAAAGCGAATGAGAACGCAGCAAAGCTTGGCCTTAAGAACGTGGAATTCCGGCTGGGCGACGTTGAGGATCTGCCAGTTGAAGACAGCTCGATCGACGTGATAATCAGCAATTGCGTGATCAACTTGGCTCCGGACAAGTCGAAGGTGTTCCGCGAGGCGTTCAGGGTGCTTCGCCCCGGTGGCAGAGTGATGATCTCGGATGTCGTCTTGAACGGCCCTCTGCCCCAAGAGATGCGTGATGATGTCATCACGTACACGGGTTGCCTTGGCGGGGCCATTCCGGAAGATGAGTACTTACAACGCATGCACGATGCAGGATTTGAGAGAGTGGAGATCGTCAGAAAGACCCCCTACGGTCTCGGCTCAAGCGCTGAGATCTCAGCCTACAAGCTGGCCAACTGAGCGCACGAAAGTAGTGACAGTTCGGGTTCTGGCTCTGTCAAAAGATATATGCATCAAAACACTCACGGCAAGTCAGATGAGAACGGAGGAGAAGAACGAGTACAATGTCGAAGTCGATCAGAGTCTCGACGATATTGCCCGTTAGCGCCAAGAAACTCTACCTGGCTTGGCTCAGCAGCAAGGAACACGGCGCCTTCACTGGGGCGAAGGCTGTGATCGAGCCGAGAACTGGTGGGAGTTTCTCAGCTTGGGACGGCTACATCCGGGGCACAATCTTGGAACTCAAGCCTTACAAGCGGATACTTCAGTCGTGGAAGTCTTCTGACTTTCCTGAGGGGAGCAGCGATTCGAAGCTTGAAGTCCTATTCGAAGAGACAGCGAGAGGGACCAAGATCACTCTGATACACAGTGACATTCCTGAGGGACAAGAGCAACAGCTCAGACAAGGATGGCTTGATTTCTACTTGAAACCGATGAAAGAGTACTTCAGGAGAGCGGGCAAGAAGAAACCAACACACGTAAAGGCTTAGCCCAAAGTTTGGACCCAACGCGCGCGGCGCTCCCGATCTTTCTCTCGTGGAATGATGCCGGGCTTCTGGTCGCGTGACACGCGTCCGACCGCCTCGCTTATCCTTCTATTGCCAGTCACTTCCGTCTTGGCCTGACTTATCCACCGCACATACCTGGTGGCTGGTCAGACCCAGACCACGCGCGCATGCCCATGTCTTGTCTCTGGGATATTGGGATCTACCATGCGAAAAATCAGGGGTACTGCAACTGGAAGTTGGTGAGCTGTCCCGATCCCCAGTATACCCAAACTGTGTGGCCCCCGGACGGTACGCTGACGATGACCTCGATATAGCCCCCGCCTGATGGGATGGTTCCTGCACTTCCAGGGAAGGTGGCAATCGCCTCGGTCTTCGTTGCGGCGACACTGATGGTAGCACTACTCAGGATCGTGCTGACTATCGTCCCCGCGGTGTCGGTGGTGTACACGGATACAGTAATAGTGCCTGAACGCGTTGAATCTTCCCAGATATTGAACGTCCAGTCCCCCGCCGGGATGCTCGTCGCACTTGTGTACCGAGGCGTCCAAAGATATCCTGGTTTATTGGGGCTTATCCCGTACGACGACGAGGTTGTGGGTTGGGTTGTGCCCGTGTCGACGGTCGGGGTCGATCCTGACGGCGCGTTCGCATTCTCGTAGTAAATGAACAGCATGGCTCTGCCCAACTGTGCCTGGACGGTGGTTCTCTGAATCGTAATGTTCGTGGCGGAGGCAGAGATCACTACAAATGTCAGCATGACCAAGGTCAACTTCAAGAGCGCTTTTCTCGTGAGCTCTGTCAATTCGGTCTCACGCCCCGAAGCGCTTGAACCTATGCTTCATGCTCGATGCACCACGGGCAGATGACATGTGTCTGTCGCCTTGAGCCCTCTACAAGTACGGCGATCGATCCACATATCGGGCAGACTTCTTCTCTGAGTTTCCACTCCACGCTGGGCGGATTTTTCCTGAGCCAGTACGTGAAGCTGGCCATGTGAAGGCTCCTCAGCTCCTCTGGGCGAATCTCTCCGGAGTAGTTCAGCGCCATCTCGTATTCTCCAAAGGTGGATTCCTTGATCTCGCCGTTCATCGTTCTCTTCGCCAAGAGTGCAAGAAGCTTCTTCTTCTGTTTCCCCTCCAGGTCGACCTCGCTCTGGCCGTTCAAGTATCCGAAGAGGATTGCTGCCGTTATCAGTATCATGCCTTGCTGGGAGTGGACGAAGTCCAGCAGGAAACCCACGTAGGGAATCTTGAGAGCTGGAACTCCCAATATACTGTTAGCTTTGACCAAGCCGCCGTCAGGAAACTCATTGTTGTCTCCCTTTGTGCGGTAGTAGATCATTCCATCCTGGGGTTGGACGACTGTCGCGACGATCCGGTGGATCTCCACCGGTGGAGCTAGGAAGTCAAGGATCGAAAGGCCTGTCCCCCCGGTGAGGAAGATGATGACAGTGTCGTTCTGCAGCGGTGGACTAATCGGCACACCTGTGAAGACTAAGAGATCTCCAGACGAATAGGCTGGAAACATGCTGTTCCCTCTGACTATGGCGATCGGAAAGGCTCGCGTCCCGAGCGCCACTGGAGGCACAGCAACTAGGATAGCAGCCGCTATCACCGTGCCTATAGCCAGAGGGAATCTCATGCTTCTTTTCTTCTCTTACTGGACTATGATGTCTATGCTGACTGGCGCGTTGATTGAGGTCCCTGCTGTGTCAAAATTGAAGGTCATTGTCTGACCAATCACGGCCGTCGTCGGGACTGAAACTGTGAGAGATCCCATCAGAACCCTCGCCCCTCCGTTCTGTGACCAGTAGATGCTCACGGTGTAGGTCGTTGTGGAAGTGGGAACCGTGTTGAGGGTCAGGACGATTCCATAGTAGAAGTGGCCAGCCGCTATGGTCGTAGTGCAAGTACCCCCGTTCGACCAAGGACACGGCTGTGTGCTTGTAGCCACCGCAGTGCCCGCGGTTGCGAATCCGTTTGAAGAGGCAGTGAAAGCCCCCGTGACCTGATAGACCACACCCTGCTCGCCGCTGTACGTAGTAGAGGTTATCGTGACCGAAGTAGCATATGAGGTGACGGCCATTAACGAGACCAGGATCAGAACTCCTGTTACCGCCTTCGATATATAGAGTCTCATTGTTGTTCAGGCCCCGACATGATGTCCCTCGTTTTATGGCATCCACTCGAAGTTTTCAGAGTTTTCGATTTCAAATCTTGGAGCGGACCGAGGAAAACCGGTACTTTCCTGCTCCGCAATGCCGCCGTGTCACTCCTGC
>JBGOYZ010000029.1:0-12966 GCA_041479945.1 Thermoproteota archaeon | reverse complement strand
CCACATTGACAAGCGAGGGCTTCTGCGGAACCTTTGACGGCCCAACTAAGAAGCTCTGTCTGCTGGGCAACTGGCCGAAGTTCTGCACCTTTGTGACCGAACCGAAGTTCCCAACGTGAACTTCAGTCACGCCCAACCTTCCTTCTTTTGAGTACCCCCCTTGAACTTGGACCACATCGCCTTCCTTTAGCGAGAGGAGCTTTGGCAGTTCTGATTTCTCCCTCCACAGGATCACCATACCCCATCCCGTCTCGTCGCCAACGAACAGTCTTGAGAGGTTGATCTCCTCGCCGGTCTGGGTGGACACAGCCCTTTCGGAAATCCCGATCAGTCTCCCCGTAAGAGTTATGTTCCTCATGCCTGCAACCAACTTGCCTATCTTCAACGGCTGGTCCAGCGAGGCCTGCTCCAACTTCACCCCGAGCTCCTGAGCCACTAGGAATATGGAGTACAACATCCGATAGCTCTCGCTGGCCTTGACGGACTTCATCTTCTCTTGGAGCATTTCCATCAGCTTCTCGCGGGTCAGATCGGGTTTGCTGCTCAATATGAGGGCGATGTACTTGTCAGCCAAGCTCTGCTCCATTAAGAACGCTAGGCGAACTCTCGCCAGATTTAAAACCTTTGACTCATCGCGCAACGAGAAAAAGACAAATATGGACTAGTTGCACGATGGGCGCGAGCAAAAGTTGAAGCCGAAAATCGATAGAGATCTCTGCATAGGCTGCGGGGTTTGCGTTAGCCTGTGTCCGACGATGTTTGCGCTCGATGAGGAAAACAAGTCCAAGCTGATCAGCGAGTCCGGCTGTGGTACAGACTGTGACTGTGAAGCAGCAGTGACCAGTTGCCCGACAGGAGCAATCGCCTTGGTCGACTAGCACACGTTTACTGCCGGGGCGCCTACTTTGACCTTCTCCTATTCCACATTAGGAGCAATGCAACGCCCAGCGACACAAGTCCCAGTATCAATATGATTGGCTCGATAGTCTGAAAGAACAGATCTACCGTCATGAGCGGGTCATATCGGCTGGAGGCTATTTTAACCTAACCTGAGCCCGACGAAACAGATGGATCCAAGACTCGCCTAGACGGTCCTGCCCTTCCGCTCTGCCTAAGAGGGCTAGTTGTCTTCTCCGCAGTGAAATGCGCGCTGGAGGACAAAGCTTTAATGCGTCTAAACCATCGTTCGCTGTTCGCACACCATGAAGAGGGAGGAGCGATCGATAGTCTTCCCGATCGGGGAAGCAGTAGCGTTCAGCGTCGAGAGTATCAGGAGAAGGTTCACCCGTGCCGTAATAACAATAGTATCGATTGTGTTGGGCATAGCATTCCTTTCTGCCCTGCTGACGATCTCCAGAATAGTCATAGCGCTGAGCGGACCGGCTGCAGGTGCGCAGGCTCTGCCCTCGTACCAACTGTGGATGGCGATAATCGCGCTACTCGTCTGTGGCGTGGGAATCGTAAACAGCATGCTCATGAGCGTCACGGAGAGGTACAAGGAAATAGGGACAATAAAGACCCTAGGGGCGGAGGACTTTCACATCCTCGAACTCTTCCTAATTGAGGGTGGCATAATGGGAACTATCGGTGGGGTCATCGGAGGTGTCGTAGGCTGGGGCGTGGCGTTCGCGATTTACGCGCTTCAGTCGCAATCACCGTTGATTTCCAGCGTCGTAACCCAAGCAGCTTTTGGTTCCATTGACCTGATTGGATACTCGGTTCTTCTGAGCGTCATTCTGTCGTTGTTGTCCTCCATGGTGCCGGCCTACATGGCATCGAAGCTGAACCCAGTGGAGGCCCTCCGGTACGAGGTGTAGAGAGATGTCATCTGCTCTCAGGTACGAATACACGGTGGAGACGGAGGATCTAGCCAAGAACTACGTGATGGGACCAATAACCGTGAAAGCGCTTGACGGGGTGTCCGTCAAGATTCGAAGAGGTGAGTACCTATCAATCATGGGACCCAGTGGCTCAGGAAAAACCACCTTCTTCAACATGATCGGTGGTTTGGATCGTCCCACCAGAGGCAAGGTGTACATAGACGAAGTGGACATAGCCAAGTTGGACGCCTACGAACTCGCTTGGTTGAGGGCTAGGAAGATCGGTTACATATTCCAGACGTTCAACCTGATACCAGTCCTCACTGCTCTCGAGAATGTCTCTCTCCCCATGATATTTGCTGGTGTCGGCAGAGAGGAAAGGTTGCAGCGTGCGAAGGAATTGCTCGAAAGGGTGGGGCTGGGTGAGAGGCTAGATCACAAACCCGCCGAACTCAGCGGGGGCCAGCAGCAGAGAGTTGCGATAGCCAGAGCTCTGGCGAACAACCCGGTAATAGTGCTGGCAGATGAGCCCACAGGCAACTTGGACCTCCACACCGGGCTTGACATCATAACCCTGCTGAAGAACCTCAACTCGGAGAAGGGTGTGACCATAATCACCGCCACTCACGACCTGAAAATGATCGATGTCAGTGACAGGATATTCTGGATCAGGGACGGCAAGCTGGAGAGAGTAGAGACCAGAAAAGAGGTCTCAGTCAGACCAGTGGAAAGATAATAAAACACCAGACGCAACCCCAGCACCGGAAGTTGCTAATGGGCGGACGCATCTCCGCGGACCAAGTGCTGTCGAGGATATCCTCCCGAAAGGTGTTCGTCTCCCCCGACTATTTCGTCGACCACTTCATCAAGTACTCGAGGCCCTATCCTGACCTGCTGAGGGATCTCAACAGAATAGTGGGTCAGGGAGGCGGCAACGTGCTGGGTACGAGACAGTACATAGCAAAGGGCGGAAACGCCGTGAATACGGCGGTGGCTCTGGGTCGTCTCGGCGTTCAGGTGGCTTTGTTCACCAAAACCGACGCCATCGGGCTTCACCTGTTGAGACTCTTCGTCGATGGGCTTCCGATAGACTTGTCCATGGTTGATCCCAGCGGCTCGGCCTCCATGACGGCTGCCTTGGAGGTCTCGGACCAGGAGGGGAAGTTCTCCAACATCATGATAAACGACTCGGGCAGCCTTCTGGCACTCAGTCAAGAAGACATCACTGAGGAAGTGGCGTCTTTCATCCGAGGTTCTGACGTGGTATGTACCTTCAACTGGGCTCAGACGAAAGAGGGAACGGAGATCGCGAAGAAGGTCTTCGCGATAGCCAAGGAGAGCAGGGGATCCCTAACATTCATCGACATCAGCGATCCCTCGTATCGGGCGAATGATATACCCTCACTAGTCGAGCAGGTGTTCAAGCCAGGTCTGGTAGACATCTTGAGCCTGAATGAGAACGAACTCAGTAGGCTGTCCAGGTCCCTTGGCATGACTCCACCCTCAAAGTCCAAAGCCCCGTCGCCGGACTTCCTCAGGGAGTTCTCCGACACGCTTGGTTGTGCCATTGACTATCATACTTCCGATTTCTCCACGTCCGTCGCCCGTAGCGATGTGGTCACGGTTCCTTCATTCCAGGTCTCTCCCGTGAGGATGACGGGCGCCGGTGATACCTGGAACGCCGGTGACATAGTGGGTCATCTGGCCCACTTGGCAACGACCGACAGGCTCTTGCTTGCCAATGCGGCTGCCGGGTTCTACATCTCGAACCCACAACCCCTCTGCCCCACCTTGGCTGAAGCGGTGGGTTTCTCGGAGGGTACGCCTGCTAAAGAATATTACCAGTGATTCCGCACCGAGGATGCTAAATGGGAGAGGAGGACTGGCTCACTGATCTGTCGAGGCTTGATCACAGCGACATCTATGGGAAGATCCTCCAGTTCGCGTCGATGATTAAGCGCGCAATAGAGCTCTCGACAGAGATGAGGGTACCCCGCGTGGAGGGGCTAGAGAACGTGGTCTTCTGTGGAATGGGTGGCTCCGGCATGGGACCGGAGCTGGTCAGATCTTGGCTCATCGATGAGGCCACGGTTCCGGTCGACGTCATCAGAGACTATCGACTGCCAGGATACGTATCGTCCAGCACCTTGGTGTGCGTGGTTTCGTATTCGGGCGACACCGAGGAGTCAGTCGGTTGCCTAAAAGAAGCCATCAGACGCGGGATCCGACTGGTCTCAATAAGCTCTGGTGGGGAGATAGAGCACCTGTCCGCCGAATCCGGGGTGCCGCACTTGAGGGTTCCCACCGGCTTGGCGCCAAGGTCTGCCCTGCCTTATCTTTTCGTACCACTGGTCAAACTCCTGCAAACGAACGGGATCGTGTCCTCGGAGAGAATGGTTGAACTACAGGAAAGTATAGCATCCGTAGAGGCCGTTCTCGATAGTGTCAAGGTTGAAGTGCCCACAGACAAGAACGAGTCAAAGTCGCTGGCTGCTAAGCTGTTCGGGAAATTCCCGTTGATCTATGGACACGGAATTCTGAGTGGTGTTGCTCTCCGGTTCAAACAACAGCTCAATGAGAACGCGAAGATGCTCGCGTCCACCAACGCATTTCCAGAATTCGACCACAACGAACTCGAGGCCAAACGATTCATAGCGGAGGGGAAGTCAGCAGCTATTATCCTCAGGTCCCGCTTTGAGTCGGATGTGATGAGGTCGAAGATAGACGCCTCAAAACAGATACTGGAATCAAACGGGCAAGTCGTTCTGGAACTGCGCGTTGCCGCTCAAACGGCGATAGCGGAGGCTCTTTCCTTCATAGCGAAGCTAGACATGACGAGTCTCTATCTGGCACTATTGAACGGAGTGGATCCGACTTCCACGCCTAGGATCAACGCGCTCAAGGAGATGCTCGGCTCAAGGTACTAGTCCGGAGTTCGCCATCCTCACGTGACGGGCCGAACGTTTTTATTTCCGCCGAAACAAGAGCCCCCCGAGCTCCGGTAGCTCAGAGCGAGAATCCGCGAGCAACCTGGTAGAGCAATGCCTTGGTACCCAAGACGAAGAGGCAGAGGTCACGGGATCGAAGCCCGTCCGGGGCTCCAATACAACTACGCTGACAGCTTGAGGGAGGCACGGCAGTCAGAGCAAAGGAAAATAAGGTCAAGGGGTGTTCGATTCACTTGAAGTGGTAACCAACCTCCACCCTGATGCGGTGGCTCAGTACAAGAGAGTAGTTGCGTCGAAGACGAAGCCAGAGAAGCTGAAGAATCTCAGGTTGTTTCTCTCCATGATCCCGAACCACAAGGGAACGGAGAAGCTCAAGGTCAACGTGAAGAGGCAGATCACGAGACTAGAGGAGGGGATGGAGAGAGATAGGGTAAAGAGAAGACAAGCCAGGCGGCAGAGAGCCATTTCCATATCCAAGGGGAAGGACGAGCTTCTCTTGCTGCTACTGTATGGCAGCATTGAGTTCAGACATGCGGTCCTGTCGAGAGTGTCGGGATCAAGTTCCATCGGCTTCTACTCGGACGCTGTCAAACCACATTCGATCAGGCTGGGCGGCGTGAATACAATACTCCTACCGATGAACCTGTCACTTGTTGCCAGCTCAGACTACTTGGATCTGGTGAAGCAGGCCGACATTGCGCTTTTTGTTGTTTCTTCCGAAGAGGAGCTGCGTAAATGCGGCGCTGTGGCGAATGCGCTGAAGCGTTTCGACGTCTACTTCGTGTGCCCTGGCTCGGAAACAAAGATGACCCTGTCCCCCACAAAGGGGGTGGAGGTGAAGGGGCAGTCGGATTTCGTAGACCGCAGGGGTGCACTGGATCACATAAAGCGTGCAGAGCTGGGAGGAGTAACTGTCGAGATCTCCAAGTTCTCCACGATCTATTCCTTGGACGCTTCCTTGAACGTGAACGCGTTCATCATCAAGTTCTGGGTCTTGTTGCCAGACGAGCTTCGTACCAGCCTCGGAGAGGTGTTTCTCTTGGACGATTCCATACCAGCTTTGGCGAAAACTTTGTCTGAGGTCGGAGATGACCCGCAGGCTCTGTTACATGATATTCTGAGAGTGACCGGCAAGATAAGGGTCTGGACAAAGGAACCGAGAGAGAAGGAAGTGCCCGGAGATCCAGTGCTGCTGCACGAAGGAGATACGGTGCTGGACCTTGCGAAGTCCATTCACGGCGAGTTGGCCATGGAGCTGAAGTATGCTGTAGTGTACAGACCTTCTGAACACACAGCGTCTGTCAGGGTGGGAAGCGGGTTCGAGCTAAGAGATGGAGACATTGTTGAGATCCACTAGCGAGATACGTCGAGGTGCCGCCCATTGAGTCTGTCCGCATGACGATTCTCGGATGCGCGATGAACGTATCAGTAACAAAACAGACCTAAACCATTAATACTCACGTCCTCCACTGGCGAGACAGACGAGACATTTGCCCCAAGGAGCCGGAGGAGCACACAAGACCGGGTTGATGCGTGAGATAGAACTACTCGAAGAGATGCGCGGCCATGTAGACTTGACCCTGTCAGATCTCTCCGAGGCTGACAAGGTGGCTCCCGAGGATCAGATGCGACTCAAGAGTCAAGGGGCGAAGCTCCTCAGCGCAGTTGAGAAGGCGTTGCTCAAGAGGCAAATAGCCTTGCTACTGGCAGACCTAGAAAAGAGAAGACCTGTATTGCGATCTTTCAGCCAGAAGTATGAGACTGTAGTCACATTGCGGGCACCTCAGGCTTCGGGCGTGGCGGTTGGCCCGGTTCCACAAACAGCTACAGGTGTAACGCAGCCAGTTGCCAACATGTCCAGCGAGGAATTCCTAGCGGAACTCAGGCGCGTTAGAGAGCAGATATTCCACGCTTTGGGTGAATTGAACGAGACCGGTGAGGCTAAGTGATCCCAAATAGGGTTCTTCTGAAAAGGAAGGCCGCGGTTCTGAGAGCACTCTCCTTGATCAAGGGAAAGGGTCGCTTAGGCGTGGGCTCAGGTTCCACAATGGGCATGCTCCTGCAAGAGCTTTCAGAAGCAACTCGGGCAGAAGGACAGCAAGTCAGGGTGGTCCCCTCCTCATCTCAAGTGGAGCTGGAGTGTTCAAGACTTGGGTTGGGAACATCTTCCCTGTATGAGAACCCGAGGCTTGAGATCATGGTCGACAGTGCGGATGAGGTCGATGCGGAAGGTAATCTTCTGAAGGGCGGAGGAGCGGCGTTAACTAGGGAAAAGGTCCTCTACTCCTCCGCCAGCAAGGTTGTGATAGTCATAGAAGATGAGAAGAAGGTACGGAAGCTGGGAGAGAAGCATGCCGTACCGGTGGAAGTTCTCCCTTTCTCGATGCCATATGTTGCGGAAGAGATCAGGCGGACTCTGTCAGTCGAGCCGAAGGTTAGGGTACTCGCAGGGAAAGCAGGACCACTTGTCACTGACAACGGCAACTACGTTCTTGATGTCCCTCTTGGCGAAATAGAGGAGCTGTCTGCCGCCGAGACTGAGTTGAAGGTCATACCGGGCGTGATTGAGACCGGGATCTTCTTTGCGAAGGATGGGTTCTTGGTGGTCGGAACCGACCAAGGCGTGACCGTGTTGGAAACAAGAGCCATTTCGGACAGGAAGGCAGGTGGAAGAATTGGCGGCTGATGAGCAACACAGGAAGGAGATGGCGCTCAAGGAGGCCTCAGTGAGTCTAGACATCATCCTCCGGCGACTCCAGAATCAGCGCTACCGGGTAACAGCTAGGGCGGAGTCGTTGTTCAAAGACCTCGTGGAGTTTCAAGCGAAGGGCAACCGCGGGAAAGCCTCCAACTACGCCGACGCAGTGGCCCAGTACAGGGCTCTTGCGCAGAAACTCTACTATGGGGAGATACTGCTGGAAAAGGCGAAGCTGAGGCTTGAGACGATCACCCTCTTGGGGCCTGTCACCGAGGACCTGAGAGTTGCGGGTGAATTGATGTCAGAAGTGAAGATCGTATTCACGGGGGTCGGCGACGTGAACCTCTCTGAGATGGACAGGATACGGGATCAGGTATCCGAGATGATAGAAACGACCCAGCTGCAGCAGACCGAGCAGGTTCCACAATTATCCGAGGCAAGGAGTCAAGAGGTCAGTCAGATACTGACCGAGGCTTCGGCCCTGGCAGCTGAGCGCATAGCGAAGGAATTCCCCCAGATTCCGCTGAAGGAAGAGGTGAAGGCCGCGTCGGTAGAAGTGGAGAGGGAAGCACCTCGGGAGACCGCACAACTCGAGGAGCGTGTCTTCAAGTACTTGAACGAAAGGGGTGGAAAGTACTCCCCAGAAGCAGCGGCTCGGGATCTGGGAGCGAGCAAGGAAGAGATCTCCAAAGCCCTCAAAGGGCTGAGCGACAAGGGTAAGATTGTGCTAGAGGACTTCGAGCAGGAAGACGGCTCGACCTAGATGCTTCCGTGCTCCTCAAACCAACGCTGGTATCTCTGCACCAGATCCTGATTGACTGAAGGTCTCCTTCGGGACATCGCCCAAAGGAAGTCGTCCATTTTCGCTTCTCTGATCTCTCCGGCTCCTCCTCTTTGTTCGAACAACTCGTCGCGGAGTCTGTCGTGCACATCCGTCACCGTCTTGGCTATGTCGTCTCCTGAGTACCCTTCGGCGAGGCTCGCGATCTCTTGGAAGTCTATATCAGCCGATACCGGCATCTCCCTCGAGTACAGCTTCAGAATGAGCAATCTCGACTCGGGGTCCGGTGGTCCGATGAAGACCCTCTTATCAAACCTCCTGATGAAGGGTGCATCGAGCGACCAGGGTTTGTTGGTCGCACCAACGATGTACAAGAAAAGGCTCTGATTCTCCTTCTCAGTCAGCCCGCCCATCTCTGTCAGCAGTTGGTTTTTCACCCTGACCTCTCCACCGATCTCCAGTTCCCTTGACCCGATGATGGATTCAATCTCGTCGATGAAGAGCACCACTGACCTGCCTTTCCGGGCGATTTCCCTCGAAGCCCTGAATACTTTCGCGAGGTTCTTCTCGGACTCTCCGAGCAGGTGAGACATCAACGTTGACGGCGAGATCTCATAGAAGTCAGCCTCGATTTCATAGGCAACGGCTGCAGCCAGATGTGTCTTGCCGCATCCCGGTGGACCGAAGAGCAGGATGTTCTTGTTCCATCTGGTCTTGTAGAGGTCGGGTCTTCTGAAGGGCCACACCACAGCGTTCTTCACCGCTCTCTTGGCGTCGTCAAGACCTATCACATCATCCCACTTGACCGCGCCCGTGCGCTTTGTCATGAGGCTGGAAATAGGGACTTCCTCCCTGTGGATCGAGACCCTGATGGGCGTCTCAGACTTGAGTTCTTCAGCCCGACTCTTGTATCGGGATATCAGTTCCAAGTACGCCTTCTTTATCGAGTCGTTTCCGACCATCTCATAGATCTTGGTGAAGAGGACTATTACCTCCTCATACTTCTTCAAGGCCTCCTCTCGCTTCCCTTCTTGATCTAGACGGACCGCGAGCTGCGCCTTCTGTACCGCGATGGCCTCGAGTTCGTTGGCGCCCATTGTCCGTCCTGCATTAATCTCGTATATTTGGTTTTTTGGTTTAGACTGATAGACTAATTTTTCCAGTAAGAACGTGTGCCCCTGTAAGTGGAGCAAGAATGGTACTGAACTTCCTGTTTGGTAAGAAGGAGCAGAAGCCCGTCCAACCCATAATGGAGCACGTTGACCCGCGCGTCAAGATGGGCGAGGTGTCCATCAAGCTGAGGATACTCGTAGACAAGTTGCAGAGGAGCTACGACGCGCTAGTGAACAAGAAGGACCAACTCTTCGAAAGGGTCGTCCGCGCCGAGGCGGAGAAGGATAGAGACAGGGCCGCCGTCTACGCGAGCGAGATCGTGCAGGTCAAGAAGATCGCGAAGACCATCCTGGTGGCAATAACCACTCTGGAGAAGGTGGTGCTTCGGCTCGATACCGTCAAGGAGGCCATAGAGGCCAAGGAGATTCTGTCCTCTCCCGAGTTAGGTGTGATCAGGCCACTCACAGAGCAACTGAGGGGTGTCATGCCAGAAGTATCACTGGAGCTGGGCAAGATAAACGAGAACTTGGAGGAAGCCATGATGTCGTTCGGAACAATCGACTCATACAACTACGTGCCGGAGGTCAGGGATCAAGACGTACAGTCAATACTGAGGGAGGCTTCGGAAGTGGCAGTGCAGAGGATGAAGACCTCCTTCCCAGAACTTCCAGGCACATCCAGAGAAAACGAAAGGTCACAGAGCACCTGGTAGGAAGGGCGTCAAGCTTTTTACCGGTTGGAGAGACACGCTTGGCAGGGGGCGTCGGCTAGCCTGGCCTAGGCTTCATGGCTTGGGAGCCACAAAGGCCGAGAGCCCATGAGACCCCAGTTCGAATCTCGTCGCGAAAGTCTGGGCGCCCCCACCATAGATTTCACGCTCTCCAATGGAAGTCAAGTTCGCTCCCATGGAAGTCCGGGTGATTGAAGTCCAGGACTCGGAAAGAAACGACTTGGAACCCTTGTGCCCACAGCATGTTCGGCAAGAGGCGAACGGTTTAGTCACGACCTCTTGTCAGAACTCCTCCCTGACACATTCAAAGCTGACACAGGTCTCGGTGCTCGCAACTCCCCTGATAGCCCTGATCTTGTCGATCACCAGCCCTCCTATGTCTTCCACCTTGCCCGCCCTGACCTTGACCAGTATGTCCCACTGACCTGAGATCAGATAGACCTCCTGCACATTCTCTATGGCCGCTATGAGCTTGGCCAGTTCCCTCTGGGATAGTCCCGGCACCGGTGTGAACGACACCATGACGAAGGCAGTGATCTGCTTCCCCAGCTTCGTGAAGTCCGGAACTATTGTGAACCGCCTGATCACGCCATCCCTCATCAACTTTCGGACCCTATCCTGAAGAGTAGCTCTTGGCATTCCCAATTCGTCTGCGAGCTTGGCAAACGACTTCCGAGAATCACTTCTGAGGGCTTCGATGACCTCGTAGTCCTTGCTGTCCATGTACTCTGACCGGCAATTTGACGACCTATTAAGCGATTTCCCGGTCCTCGGCTGGCAATCCGCCGGAATCATAGCGGAAACTGTTATCTTCTGCATGCAAGGCCGGTCGCCAATTGAACCTTGGTTCATCCTGTTTCAGGACGCAACGGAGTTGGGCGGGGTCTGGAGATCGCCGGCTCACATCAGGCATCCATTCCAAAACCCCTAGATCAGTTGACTGATGAGGAAACGCAGAGGAAGGAGCTCATCGGTGGGGTCATGACTCACGTTCTCGGGTATCTGACTGGCGATCTCATTGGAAGGGGTTTCGAGTGGCTCCTGCCGGTGATACTCTCCAAGTCAACGGACCCCTTGTGGCCGGATCCTGGAGCTTCGCTCGAGAAGCGGTTGGAGCTCGAGATCTACGATGAACCGATCAGGGTCACTTCTAGCATGATTGTACACAAGTTGGTCGCCTGTTCGTTGCTCTACCCCAGACTCTTCACGCTGTCACCCAACATGAGGGTGGAGAAGAGGGCGAGGGCAAACAGCGGAGCCCACGTCTATGAGTTCACACAGCTAGACTTCGAGGTCAGGGGTGCCACGTCCCAAGAGATTCGGACTCTGGTGGAGGATCTGCTGTGCGGGCTAGTGACGAGTCTTAGGAGTGATATGAGAGAGGAACTCATCTCTCTTCGAGCCGGCGAGAGCCTAGTCGTCCCAAGCAGGCCTTTCAAGGTGTTTGACAGGGAAGAACTCGAGGGCAAATATGGAGAGGGTTGGGAAAGGTCACTGGCACTTGAGCTCAGCGAACCCGCGTGGGTCACCAACCTCCCAAGGGAGTTCTATGACTTAGAAGATGGCAAGTGGGACAACTATGATTTGTTCCTGCCGAAGCACGGAGAGGTGCTCTCAGGCGCGAGAAGGGAGTGGGAGTACCTCAAGATCATCAAGAAGATGGAGAAAGACAAGGTCCGAAAGGAGAACTACTCAACACTGTTGCAGCTGGCAAAAGAAGGTCGGCTCAAGCCCTGCGCTGGTGCGGGGATAGGGATCGAGAGATTGGTCGGCTGGTTGTCAGGGGCTAAACACGTGGGGGAGGCGCAGGTGTTCCCGAAAATACCCGGGGTCGTTTACGATCTTTGACAATCTCCGATCCTTGTGTAGTCCACGACGAGAATCGCTTGCTAGATGAAGCGCTCGAACCGGTCCTTCGTAGCCTTACATATGGGGCACACTTCAGGCGGCTCGTCTCGTGCGCAAAGGTAACCACAGACCCGACAACGCCAGACTGGACGGGACAATCCAGATGGACCAGAAGAGATGCCTGCCTGACTAGCGGGCTTGTTGCGCTTGGCTGGCGGAGGTCGTCTTTCTGGAATGGGATGGACGGCCTTCTCTCCCCGGACTATCTCCCCTGAGACGTAGAGAGCGCAATAGCAGGCACCGTACTCAGTCACATCAGCGTCGCGGTAGTAACAGGGACATATGATGTCAAGATCATCCTGTCTGTTGTCCGCAGCAAGACGACAAGGACAGGCCCGATAGCCGTACCTCCCTTCGTTGATGAGCAGACCTTTCATCAGGTCTTTCGCGAAATCTACATCCGGGTTCAGGTGATAGCCGGAGGACTCCGCCTCCTTCCTCAATCGTTCATAGAGTGTATCAACCTTCGCTTGACTGATCTCGTTAGCACTCATGATTCCAGCACCTTTCTGATCTTCTCCTCGTCGAATCCAGCTATGACCTCCTGTTCATCAATGACAATTGTGGGAAAGGAGCCATTCGGATTCCATCGCGCGACTGTCTCCTCTACATCTTCTCTGTCCTTGCCTTCAAGGAGGTCGACATACGTGAAATAGTAGTCCGCACCGATGCTCTCAAGGAGCTTTCGAGTTTTCTTGCACCATGCACAGGTGCTCAAGGCATAGAGCACAATGCGGCGCTTTTTCTTGCCCGCCACATGCTTCAGCTCCATCGGAAGCTGTCTCAAAGACGCTGAGGCAGATAAGTGCTTCTATCCACTGGACTCAGTGGATGCTAACTAGGCGATTCCTAGGGCCAAATGCGTCGGAGTCTCGATCTAGACAGGTGAATCTGTGTTTTTGTGGCAACGCGCGCGAAGGAAGACACAGCATATTAATCTCTAGCTGCCTTAGTAGAAGGGACTACAT
>JBGOYZ010000028.1:0-13454 GCA_041479945.1 Thermoproteota archaeon | reverse complement strand
GGATCGGGATTGCAGAACGGGATCAGCATACGCGGATGACTCCTGCACATGGCTATTACCTCGCGCGTGGTCACGGGCTCAATGGAGCTTTCTGGGCTACCGATGGGAAGCAGGACGGCCCTGCCTATCCCTTCTTTCTTCATCCTGCTCACGAGGCCTCGAACGGTAATCCATCGCATGTGCTCCTTCTTGATCAGATCATATGACAGCCAGCCCGGCGCGGGAGAACAATGAGCGTGCATGTCTATGATCATGCGGTTCGCATGTTGTGGGTTTGTCATTTAAGCGTTCGGACTTGGCGCGGTCTCTGGCGGCAAGCGGTGGGAGACTTCCCTTGTCGATCCGCGTAAGCGAGTCGTCCGAAGGAAAGTACCAACTCAAGGCTTAAGAAAGGAGTGAAGCGAAACTCAGTGAGTGGAAATGGGGAGCAGCAAGACGCGCAAGTCTTGGCAGGAGAAGCTGGTAGACAGCAAGGATTTGCCTAGAGTTGAGAAGATAACCGGAAAGATGAGCAAGCGATGGGGAACGGGCACAGTGGTTATCCCGGCTCCGATAGAAGTGGATGAGATCATGAGGTCGGTCCCCAAGGGCAAGGTCATCACGATAAACCAGATCAGAAACGAACTGGCCAAGAAACACGGCGCTACCATAGGCTGCCCGATAACAACTGGGATCTTCGCATGGGTCGCGGCCCACGCGGCAGAGGAGGAAGCAGAGCAAGGAAAGAAACGCATTACTCCTTATTGGCGCACATTGAAGTCAGGAGGAGAACTAAACGAGAAGTATCCAGGTGGAGTAAGGGCTCAAGCGACCCACTTGAGGGAGGAGGGTCTCGCCATCGAGCCGGGCAAGGGGAGAAGCCCACCCAAGGTTAGGGATTTCGAGAAGCACCTGATCACGGTGTAGCCGAGCTACACAGAAGCAGCGTTCGCCATACTATCGAGGTCACGAGCGAGGTCCAGATGACTGATGAAGAACCTTTATCAGATTGAAGGCTCAACATCGCAAGCTTGAGTCCAGGTCAGGAGAGGTCGACCAAACCGACACTGAAGAGAAGGCTCGGCCTGCTCGACGCGACCTCGATTGGGCTCGGGGCGATAATAGGCGCCGGGATATTCGTCGTGATCGGCGTTGCCACCGGGATGGCGGGTCCGGGCGTAGTAGTATCAGTGGTCATCGCCGGCATCAGTGCCACGTTCACGGCCTTCAGCTTCGCTGAACTAGGTCCGGCGATGCCAAGAGCTGGCGGAATCTACGAGTACGGGCACGAGATGATATCTCACTCCGTCGGGTTCGTTATGGGTTGGCTGTGGGTCGGAGGCAACATCGTGTTGGGGGCCACCGCAAGCCTCGGATTCGGAAGCTACCTCTCTTCGGTCTTCACGTTCGTGCCAGCCAAGCTTGGGGCACTTGGGATCATCGGGCTTGTGATGCTCGTAAATGCAATTGGGATCAAGCAGTCCGCGTTGCTGAACGACCTGCTAGTGATCACCAAGGTCGGAGTGCTTCTCCTCTTCATACTAGTGGGGCTGCCCAACATCCGACTCTCCAACTTCAGTACCCCTTTCCCCAATGGCCTCTTCCCCGTCATTCAGGCCGCTTCCCTGTTCTATTTTGCCTACATCGGATTTCCCAGAATAGCCACTACCGCGGAGGAAGTGAAGGAGCCCGAGAAGACGATACCTCGTGCAATACTCATGGCGCTGACGATTTCGGTGTTGATTTACCTCTTCACGTCGATCACTGCAGTCGGTCTGATAGGGTATGAGAGACTGGGCACCTCGCCTACGCCCATCGCAGACGCGGCAGACACGATTGGGCTAAAGGAGATTGCAGAAGCTGGAGCGCTCATGGCGACATTCAGTGTGATCCTGACATCGGTCATGGGTCAGTCCAGGGTCCTCTTCGCCATGGCCAGGAACGAGGAGATACCAGACTTCCTTTCCCGAATTCACAGCCGGTTCGATACTCCTGTCTTCTCCATATTGCTGTCCGGAGTGGCAATGGCGATCCTTTCGCTCGGTTTAGACCTAACCGGCCTGGCTTCGCTCGGCAGCTTCTGTGTGCTGATAGTTCATGTGCTGACAAACTACTCGGCCTTCGAGTTGTTCAGGAGAACGCCTCCGAACGAGCTGCACTTCAAAGCCCCCCTGCGCCCGCTTCACTCGATTGCAGGAGCTCTACTCAGCCTAGCACTCGTGATGAGTCTGCCCATTGAGACGATTGCCATTGGATCGCTGATCTCCGCAGTCGGCATTGTGTGGTTCGTTCTCTACACGAAGACATTCAAGAAGGAAAAGTGAGCATCGTCTGGATAAACGTTGTCTGCCTATCGTCCGGAATCATGCCACTCTCTTCGGCATCGCAGCTTGACTCGGTTCTTGCCAAGCCTTTTTGCTCGCAGTCTCAGGGCGCGAGGCCTTATCCTCCAAGCTAATGAGTCTCAGGTTGCGGTTCTTACTCTGCTGCCCTATGCTGCAATGCTCTTCGATGCCATTGAGAACATCAACATAATTGCGGTCTTAGGAAATCCGTCGAACCCGAACCCCCCTAGCGCGATGCTCACCTCGGTTTCGGCCACGCTTGAGTTCGGCCTGCTCCTTCTCTCAGCACTATTCATGGTCTTCCTCTTGCTGATGCTGCCCTCCAAGAAGGGGGCGGGGACATTGGACAGCTCAACGCAGAACCCGCGAACGGTCCAGATGAATTCGACAGGACACTCCTGATCGGACCCAAGAGCTCACCACCAACGCTAATATACGGACCTTGGAAACCCACCGCGCCTTCTGAAGTTGCTCATCGTGATGTGTGGTCTGCCGCTGACTGGAAAGACGACTGCTGCCAGATGGCTTGTTGCTGAAACAGGGGCGACGTTGCTTAGCACCGACGGGTTGAGGAGGGAATTGTTCGAACAATGCACGCTCGAGCAGTTGCTGAAATCGAACGAACCCATCAAGTATGACCTTCAGAGGATATTCGACCCTCTGCCCAGCATTCCGGATAACTACCAGCAGCTGATCTGGAAGCAGAGCGATCTTGTCTATGAAGAGGTGATGAGGAGAACGCCTGTGCTTCTGTCGCGGAACAGCGTTGTGCTGGATGGGTCGTTTTCGAGAAGGAAGACCAGGGAAGAGATATACTCGGCCGCGAAACTGGCCGGACATCGACCGTACCTCATTCAGTGTGTCGCGTCTGAAGAGGTGATTTCGAAGAGACTCAAGAAAAGGGCGTCCTCAACGGAGGACTTGAGCTACGTCGTCACGATGGACGTCTACTTGAAGGTGAAGGAGAGGTTCGAGGATCCCGCGTCCGACAGCGTGACCATGCTCAGGTACGACAGCGGAAACGGGGGCGTGATCGTTCACAATGCACAACTCGGCGACCAAATCGAGATCGCGACCATCGAGAGAGTGGTGCGGACTAGAGCTGCTGAGCATAAGTGAACGACAGGTCGAAGAACTCCCTAGCAGTCCTCCGCGCGATGTCCTTTTCATCTGCGCTGATCCCTTTGTCGTTCAGCCGGAAGCTGGTAATCTTTCCCCTCACGTACGCCCTGTAACACTCGTAGAAGGGCAGTAGCATCGGAATCTCGTTGTCCGAGCTGTAGGCGATGTACCTGTCGACGAAGTGCTCGGACAGGTCCTGTCTCTTGTGATAGTCGAAGTCCATCACGAGGAAGGCGATGTCGGCAGCAACGTCACTGTACCTGAAACGCGTGTTGAATTCGATGCAGTCGAAGACATAGGTCCTGTCCGTGACGAATATGTTGTTCGACTGGAGGTCACCGTGACAGTCCCTTATTCTCCCCTCACGTATCCTGCGATCCAACAGCGGTCTGCTCTTCGACAGGTAAAGGTTCACCCTATCACTGATGGAATCGAAAGTCTCGCGACTCAACGTAACGCCGGTGAATCCCCTCGTCTGTTCGAAGTTCTCGTTCCAGTTGAACCTGATTGTCTCGATCGAGCCACCTTGGTCTATCTCTCCTCCCGTCTGCGCACTTGAGTGGAACTCTGCGACGACTCTCGCAATCTCCCCGACCACGTCCTTGTTCACCCTGCCTGTCTTCAGCCTGTTGGACAACAGAGCGTCCTGAGGCATCTCCCGCATTTTCACACAATACTCGGCTGCCTCACCCTGCCCGCCGACGCGCATCCCCCCATTGCCCTTCGTGATTGGGAGAACCCCCAAGTACATGTCATTGCTGAACCTCCTGTTGAGCAACACTTCCTGCTCGCAGAAGTGCTTCCTCTTCTCAAGGGTCGTGAAGTCCAAGAATCCGAAGTCGACGGGCTTCTTCACTTTGTAGGCGTACTGGCCGGTGAGGAACACCCACGAGATGTGCGTCTGAATCAGACTGATCCGGTCGACATGTTCGTCGTAGGTTTCTGGTTTCATCATAGCCTCGACCACGCTCATGTGACTGCCCGGGAGGCCCCCGAATCTTTCCGCTTAAATGAGTTGCGGCAAGTCTCGACCCGTGGTTCCATGTACCATGCGTACAGAATGTGTATTAGCGAGGACGAAGGAAATCTCTCTGAGGTGAGTGGAAGAATGAGAGGGCATGATCCCTTGTCTGGGATGCTGGCTACCCTGACGACCGTCCCCTTTGGAGTGGTGACGACTGTCCTGCAGTATCTCGTGATCAGGACGGCGACGAGGAACGCACTGAGAGAGTGCAACTGAGAGGATAGACCAACTAGCGTGTGACGGGCCGTCTGCGTGGGCTTGCTGTGACGATTCGTGCCATGCATCGGCTCGAGATTCAGACCCGAGCTGGCGACCATCCAACAGGGGAAAGGGCAGGGCGGACAAGGGCAAGTTGCGTTTGCGTGTAAAGCAGTGGCTGTTTTCCCAATCGGGTTATGACAGTCCACCTCAGTACGTACGGCATGGTCACGCACTCGCTGATGGGATGGATCAAGACAATCATACTCGGGCTGATCGTTGCTGCGGTGGTTCAATCCGCGCTGATTGAGATTTGCGCGATCTTTTCTGCTGCGTCCGTTGCCAAGGGGCTTGCCTCAGTTCCCACTTTGGTTGTATTCGCCTCTTTCATACTGAGGGCACTTGGGCCCAAATGGGCAATGCGCATCAATGTTATGCTTGCATCGACCGCGGCGTTCTTTGTTGTCGGACTGGCCTCAAGCCGTGTGGGGCTCCCGTACGGTGCTCCTGGTGTCGTAGCTGCAACCCTCGTCATCTGGGTAGCCTCGAGGAAACGGACACCGAATGCTCGGGACCACTTACCCGTTGGCATCACGAATTACCCCAGGCAGAGAGTCATCCAAGGGGAACCCGAGGTCAGACGTACTGTCTCACGGATCTCTGCCATGCGATATTCCTCGACATTGACCGGAGTCGGGAGATCGATCCTCCGTGAGCTCAGGTCTCAATCCGAGAAGGGGGACATAGCTGTCGTTCTCTATAGGTCCGATGAGGACAGACCGACGGCGACAGTCGGCTCCCAGCGACCCCTAAGACTCGAAAGAACTGACACTGACAGGGCCCTCTCTTGGGAGTCCAGCCTGATTTCATTCGGGCTCGACATCCAATCCCTGTCTCCCTACAGCCTGCCAGCAAGGCTTGCCCTGCCGGACGGTCCCGAAGTCGACATACCGGCCAATCTGGCTCACGGAAAGTGGGTCGTGGTCTGCACTGAACCATCTCAGGCCGTGGCAAGATCAGTGTCCAGTTCGTTGTACAGAGCAGGCTGGCGTGTTGACTCACCCTATCTGGGATGTGCCGAAAAGATCAGGCAGACTCTGAACCGTCGGGGGTCACCCAATGCATTTGTGGGAGTAGGAACTTTCCACGACTCTAACCACGACCTAGTCGTACAGCTTTGTTCCAAGCCTTCGGCGCTCGAGGAGAAGGGCCTAGTCGGAGCGGTGCTGACACCTTTCTTGGCAAATCGCGAGCAGTTCCTGCCCGAGAACCTAGCCTTTGTTGCCCACAGTCCTAGGCCATTGATGATGGTCGGCAAGGGGTTGCTCATGGAATGGGGCGAGGAAGGATGGAAGTGAGCACAGGGTCCAAGACTCTGACCACCGAAGAGATCTCGTCGGGGGTGATCGTGTACGGATCAGGTTTCGCCTCAACAGCGGCTCTCATAGTAGAAGCCGCGAAGCAACACAACCTGGGCGTTCTTGTGTTGGATAGGTTCGGCGAGCTGACTAACATCGCCTCGGAACTCGAAGACTCAGTGGTGTTGAGGCCGGTGAAGAGACGGTTCAACCCGCTGAAGTTGCTTGGGCCGCCAGGTGTGTCGGTGCTTCCGATGCTGTACGCGGCAGCGTACTCAGTTGGGAGGGAGATGCCAAATGCTGAGATGGTGAGGAGGGCGCAGGACTTGGTCTTGGCTGGCAAGGAGCCAACAGGGGTTTCGCTCGCAGCCGACCTCCTTGAGCAGGAAATAGAGGAGCTAGAGCTGCTGGCTAGGCCCTCCTCCGTTCAGTACTTGGGCAACAAGGAGGACTTCGACATGGAAGCCATGATGTCTCATGATGTGTTCGTTGACATGTCCTTGGTGCAGGCGGCCGACGAGGCCACCCTGATTTGTCTCAGTTGCCTTCTGAGAGCCCGAGCTCTGCTCGATCCTGGTACTGAACTGGTGATGATTACACACCCAGACGTGTTCTTCGCGACTCGATCGCGAGCATCGCCTGCGAACGTCCAGTTCCTTCACGATCTTTTCTCGTCGCTGCTCTCGCGCGGCATCAACTTAGCTGTCGCTTGTCAGTCCCCTGAACTCATCCCGTCCCCGATCCTGCTGAAGATGTTCACGCGTGTCACAGAGAAAACCAGTCCACCCAGAGTCGAGATCTCTTCGCCGAGTGGACGAAGATCAGTCACGGCCCACCTTCACTGCTTCAGCCAAGTCATGTCCGAAGACGAGATCGAGAGGAGGATGGCGCCTTTTGTCATCAAGGACGGCGGGAGCAACCTACCGCCCTGGCTGGTGTCTGACTTCGGAGACGAGGCCGAGGTGGCAGCCGAGGTAGTCAAACACATCGCGGAGAAGCAACCCAGTCTTGACGAGGCGATAGGCCGTGCGAACGACCTGGCGAAAGGGGTCGGGGGCTCTGTCGTAGGCAGACTCGTCAGGCTCAGGTACGCAATCATAGAGCAGGCAGGTCCAAGATCGGCAGTAGTGCTTGCCGAGAAAGGCAAGCGGCTTCTGAACTCACTGTCGGGTGACGTGAGATGAGCAGGGTCAGCACCGGAATTCAGGCGCTCGATGATCTGCTCGGAGGTGGAATCAGGACTGGGTCGCTGAACTTGATCTACGGTGCGCCCGGCGTCGGAAAGACCTCTCTGTGCATGAGCGTGGCCTTGAAGCTGTGTGAAGAGGAGGGCTCTGCGGTAGTCTTGGACACGGAGAGCGGCTGGTCAGAAGCCAGGCTCTCAGGAATATGCGACTCACTCGGCAGGCCGGGCCTCGACAAGATGGTGAAGGTGTACAGAGCGGGCACAATGGCGGAACAGCATAAGATAGCGTCTAAGGCGATCGAGGAAGACATCGAAGCCAACGACTGGACCCCGAGGGTGGTGGTGTTGGACTCTGCGGTCGCGCACTACCACGCCAATTTGCTCGGGACGCCGGCCGGGTTCCTTGCAGCAAAGGCGAGAGAGCTGCAGGGCAGGATCTCGGTGCAAGTCAACTCGCTCGTGAGACTCGCCGGTTCGTATGATTCCGTCCTGATCGCGACCAGCTGGCTGAAGAGCAGCGTGGGAGAAAGAATGTCGGAGAAGAAGGTCCTTGAGGCCGCGATCGAAGCAAAGAAGGAGAAACCAGTCTCGGATGTCGAGGGCGCGCTCGGAGCGGTTGGGTACGGTCTCATAGGCGGCCAGCACATGGCCTACATGGCGAAATCCATAATCAGGTTGTCTGGAACCAAGCTGCGCAACGACGTGAAGGCACTCGTGCTTGAGAAATGCGTCGACGCCGCCACATCAAGGGTGGTGTTCGTCGAGCTTGATGAGAGGGGGATCACAAACTACGGCGAACCGAAGGTCTTCCCCATGAGCGAAGCGATCAACTTGGTTCTTGGAGAGACGAAGTAGCAACGAAGGAGCTGAAACAACTCAGGTGACGACAGTCTCCGTGCAATGGCTTCTGCAAGAGTGACGAAACAGTAAAAAACTCATGTGGGGGGAGCAGAGGCATGTTGCCAGCATACATGTTGAGGCAGCTCTACGCCAAGGGCAGTATGAAGAACTTGAAGGAGGGAGACAAGGTAGTGGGCTTCAGTTTCTCTCTGAAGAACAAACTTGGGTCGGCCAATCTAAAGGGAGAAGTGGTCTTGGCAGTAGACGGCCAGCCTGTCCCCCCGGATTCAATCATACTCAAGAAGGGAGATACGACGATCAAGTTGTCGGACCTCGTTCAGACCCCGATGAAGTTCTCGGTTGGGGACTCGCTGGACTTGACCGTGATGAAGGAAGGTGGGCTGATTCCGGGACAACACAAGGTCGATGTCAAGTTTCACATAGTCGAGTTCGGGAAGGCTCAGTTTGACGTGACGGACACGGTCACCGCTTAGCCTTCTTCTCGAAAAGCAAAGTGATCGATTTGTCCGGAGACGGCGTTCTCTTGGCTACGAGTGGCTCAGCGAACAACGCTATGGCTATCGCGAGCTGAACCCACAGTGTCATGCCCAGCGCTAGGTTCGCCGCAGAACTCACGTATGAGAGGACGATCAACGACAGCAGGCCCGTGGCCAGCAGCGTGATGACTGACATGGCCCTGAGCGAGCGGTCGGAACCCGCTGCGAGCAAAGCCCCGGCGGGCAACAACGCGAAGATCACAAACGGTAGAGCGGGGTGAACCCAAAGCTCGTATGTCCGCATTATCGTCCACACAGAAAGCGGAGCGACTCCCCCACCGACCAGCAGGGGCAATAACGTCGTACACCAGATGGCCGACCAGACAACCGCCCTCTCAAGCGATGATATCCAATCCATTGTGGTGCTGACCCTCACGAGAAGTGCAACGGAAAAGACGCAGACCAGGAAGAGGATTGTGGAGGTCAGGCCCATCTGGTCGGCTTTATACAGCTTGGTGTTCGACGAGACGACCTGATTCCCAGCTGACACGCCACTCACGTAGATTGTCACGTCGACCGATGAAAGGGGCAGCGAGGCGGACCATTGCTCACCAGTTCGATTCATTGGATAGGTCTCCCACCTTGACCAAGGCCAGCCATCCCTGAAGTTCAGCACTACCCCATCCACTCCGCCCGCGGACGCATTGACCACCATTCGTCCGTCCTTCCTCGAAACTGAGAGAAATGAGACCTGCGGGAATGAGCCTTCATCCTTCAACCATTTGGACAACCATATCTCAGCAGAAGCTATCCATTCTGCTTTCGGGACGAAGTGGCCCGTGTTGGGCACTATGAGTATGGCTTTCTCGGACTTCAGCGAGGAGTAGGTCTGGTTGTAGCTGTCCAGCGGAAAGAACTGGTCGCTTGTCCCGACCAGCATCAGCACCGGAATCCTAGACTCTGGGACGTAGGCCAGTGGGTCGAAGTATTTCATGAGCAGCTCTCCCTTGGGATCGTCGAGCCTCGTGCCAGGCGGCAAGTGCCCCAAGGCCAAGGATCCGGAAAACACCAAGAACGAGAAATTCCCCCCGGCTACGATCGGGACGACTGTTTTCAGTCTGGGGTCGAGAGCAGAGAGCCAGAGGCACTCTAGGCCACCCTGCGAAGCTCCGGTTGCGGCAATCCTGTTGGCATCGACGAAGGGCAGCTCGGTCAGGAAGGTTACTCCTCTCAAGGCAGAGTACAGGAGCCTGTAGTAGTAGGAATAGTACGCTCCGTCCGTGAGGTTCAGCCTGTTCTGATTCGTCTCGCTCGGGCCTGTGGACGCGCCCTGACCCGGACCTGAGATTGCAAGTGCCACGTATCCCTTGGTCGCCAACAGCTCTGCGAAGTATGCCATGGATGCGGCATCGCCGAAAGATCCGTGCATCACCAAGACAGCTGGCAACTCCCCGCCCTGATTGGGCTTGTACAGCAGCCCTTCAATCATCACAGGCGACCCGCCGTACGTCTCGCTGAAGTAAGTCACGTTAGACTTCAACACGCCGGACTGCAGAGTCTGCCACCCCCCCATTGTCGCGTTGGTCGGTGCAGTGATTCTGGAAAGATCCCAGAAAGAGGTATCGAACTGCACACTCGGCGGTGTCCCAGGCGGAGAGAGCAAAAGACCGACCAGCAGCGCCAATACTGCGATGATAGTCGCGGGCCCAGGCCTCATCGCCTGTTCTATGGCCTGAGGGTGAATTAAGCCTTAGCTACCCTTCATCCGAGCCTTGATCCGGGGACAGCATTGGATGCCATTGCCTTCTCACTCGAACTCTATCTTTTCTCGCTCGGATCTGATCGTCCGGGTATGTTCCTCGTAGGTTGGCGTCAATCCTGAAGCGATTGAGCCGACAATCGCTGCTCCTCGAGCCTCAGCCACTGGGTTGCTGACCCGCTCCACTCCTCTTTCCAAGACTTGTGACAGCGCGAGAAAGAATCCGTCATCAAGCGCGTTCATCCCAGAGCATGCGACAACTGAAGGCTCCCCCATCACGTTCACCAACGATGATATGGCCTCAACAACCCTGTGCATCTCCTGCTCATCGTACCTGAATGGACGGGCAACTTCCTGACCTTCGACCCCAAAGTCACCCAGGTGATCTAGTGAAGATCTGACAACCCTTCCTACTACGAAGAGACCCGAGATGAAGTGAGGAACGGAGAAGAAGCCGCCGGCTTCCAGAGGTCTTGACCAGAGAGCGTCCACTGCCAATGAAGTGCCCGCTCTGATCAGCAATTCCCCTGGAGCGATGATGCCCGATCCCAGTAAATCGACCATAAAGTCCCAACCGCCCATGACTACACGCGTGCTCGGGTCAAGTCCCAATCCATCAGCCGCCTTTTTCGAAACCGTCCCGATCAGCGATCCCACGACAGCAGGAGGTGCAACCCTTGCTGTGTCTACCCTCGCCTCTCTGATCCTCCTAGTGGCCTCGGTCATGTACCCTCCCCATGGGTGGTATAGTTCCGAAGGAGTGGATGACCTGATCACACCAGTGAGCCTGTAGGTCAGGAACTCGTGCGGATTCACGAAGAACCTGCAGGCATCGTAGAGGCCGCGGTCTTCTGTCGCGAGGGACTTGGCGATCGAATCCATGTAGAACCTTTCGTTTCCCCTCGTCGAGCTGCTCTGCCACCCTACTACCGGACCGTCCTCTTGGTCCGCTCGTATCCCCATCAACGTGGGCGCCCTTCCACTCACGCACAGCGAACCCACCTGCATCCGCGCCTCAGGAGGGAGCAAGCCTGTTAGAGCTTCACTGAAGAGAGTCCAGAGGTCTGAGGTCCTTGTCGGCACTGCTGTAGGAATCCGGACTGACGAAGCGATCACGGTCCCGGTGAGTACAACAACCTTCAACGACGATGTTCCCACGTCGACGCCGACTGCTAGGGGCAAGCAGCGAACCCCTGCGCCGGGAGGCTTTAAGTCGATTTCCGAGAGGAGACCAAGGGATTTAACGGCCCAGTGACCATCGGAGCTGACATGCACGAGTGGACCATGGCATCGCGGTTGATCTCAGCGCTTCAAGATCACGTGAAGTCTGAGGGCGGAGGCAAGGTCATCTCGGCGACAGTCAGGGTAGGAACGCTGTCGATGGTAGATCCGACCACAATGAAAGAAGCTTTGGAGACGCTTGCGAAGCCTGCTGGGATGGAAGGGGCGAAGTTCGAGGTTGAGCGCGTGGACACTCAGTTCAGTTGCAGGAAATGCGGCCGGAAGTGGGCTTTCAGCGAGGTCGAAGATGATGTGAAGAAGGAAGTGCCTCCCGAGCTCACCCACGAGGAGGAAGATGAGAAAGGGTCACATGCTCACTATCCTCTTGAGCTGCTCTACGCGTACATGGCGTGCCCGAAGTGCGGTGGCAAGGATTATGATACTACAGATCTCTCCGGCGCAATACTGGAGAAGGTCGTGCTAGAGAAGTGAACAATATCTGCAAGCGACTCGCAGGGTTCCTCCAAGCAAGGGTCGTCGCGCTGTCGTTGATGTTATCTCACTCAACTGCAGACGCTCTTCCGTTCCGCAAGAGCCCAGTCCTCCTCATAGCCAGCTCGCCCGCCTCTTTCTGGATGCGAGTCACTCTGCCGAGGTTTCGAATCATCCCGCGAGTCAATAGGCTCATGTGTCTCACTTTGACAAGGTGCTCTGCAATGAACAGGACGGACTTCTCCGTGGTCATCCAATGGGCATGGTCGAACATCACCAGGTTGACCGGCCCCGAGTACCGCCTGAGCGTCTTGTCCCCAGCCAAGTTGAAGTAGTCCTCAAAGTAGGACAGCGCCAGCTCTCGGATGCTCTTGTGAATTGGCTCTCGATATCCAAGTCCGGTGTACTTTGACTTCGCAACAGCACCCCAATGGCCGAATCGCTTGAAGACTGCTAGGACGTGATCATCGTCACGGACCGCCGCGAGGTCAACGACCATTGGAGGATACCCGTGAAATCTCAAAGCCGCAGCCGCCAAGAGAGCTCCCTCAAAGCAGTCTGCCTTCTTGTCCTTCATCACAGCCCTAGGAGAACGACGAAAGTCACCCTTCTTGCCCAGGTCGTAGTCAATACTGTCCAAGTGCTTCTGTATCTTCTCCGGAGTTGCCAATTGTGATAGAACATCGGTTTCCCGCTCAGAGAAATCGAACCAGCGCCTCACGAGGCTCCGCTGTTAATCTTGATTCTTATGCGTTTACAGCGGGGGCGGTAGTCCAATCACTGGAAGAGAACACGATACTAAATGAGAGCTGGGACTGCTTCAGGAGATGGTTCTTCGGTGACACTAGACCTGTTCCGGACATTCTGGTGACTGACGCGCCCTGTCGGTTCTGCAAACACCCGCTCCATTCGAGTTTCTCCGTGTTGTTGTTTGGAGACCCTAGTCCAGTGACAGATCCTAGGAGAACCCCAAATCGCGCTCGTTCAGGATTCCCAAGACCGCGGACACCCAAAGCCACCCGACATTGACGAGAGGATCAATTGATGTTCCATGAGTGACCCATTTCACGCCGTGCTCTTCGATCTTCGCCGACGGCAACTCTCGGTTCAAGTAGCCAAACGACAGTCTTGCTCCCTTGAGAAGCCTCTTGAAGACGGCAGACTCACTGTCAACCAGCGGCTTGAGCATGGCAACTTGGGAGATGGCATCGCCTGTTAGCCCAAGCCACTCGTCGTCCCTCCCGCACAGACCCACGCCACCGTCCTCAAACTGGCAGCTGTCAAATGCCCAACTTGCCCCTCTCAAACAGCGATCCAGGAAGCGAGGATCCGACGCATGTCTGTGAAGGCGCACCAAGAAGTCAATGCATGACATGGTTGAGACCACCCACGAGGCCTCATCCCCGTATGCGTCTGTGCTCTCGAAGCCAGTG
>JBGOYZ010000027.1:0-13947 GCA_041479945.1 Thermoproteota archaeon | reverse complement strand
GTTCAGAGATCTTTTGGAGGCCAAGCTGAAGTACGTGCAGACCAGACCGTACTGGGACAGAAGGTAGCGGAGCAGAACTAGCCCAATGTGATGGGATACCGCCCTATCTCCTTGGCGTACTCCAACATATGAACGAAGTTGCTCGTGTTTGAGTTGGCCGAGACATTGGCGGACGTTGACAACATGAAACCGCCGCCCACCGCGGCATCTTTCAGACATCTTCGGACTTCACCTTCTACCTCTGCCCTAGTTCCGAACTCTATGACTCGTGGGTCCACGTTTCCAATCAGGCACAACTTATCTCCGAAGGACTGCTTCACCTTTCTGAGATCCATTCCAGCCATGACATCAATGCCCTGATACGCTCGCACACCTGCGTCTACAATGTCGGGGAGAAGGGGCATTATGTTCCCGTCGGAATGCAGTATCGGGTAGGCTCCCTTGGCTGCGAACGCGGACGCTTGGCGAGCCAACGCTGGCTTGATGAACCTCCTGAACATTTCAGGGGACATCCAAGGCCCGTCCTTCAGGCCGTAGTCGACACACATCAGGATCGCATCCGCTCCAGCCTCTATGGCAGCCTCTCCCAAGCGTATTGCGTAGGTCGTATGCTTGTTGAGCACGGCATCCACGACTTCCGGCCTCGTTCTCATCCAGACCAAGATGTGTTTGAGCAAGTTGGGATTGCTCACAATTGGCCCCCAAGATCCATCGGCGTCAAACGAGAGAAAGTACTCCTCCTTCGTGGTGTCGCGGATCCTCTCAAGAATGGAGAACGTCTCATCTGGGATATCGGGAGGACTGTAGTTGCGTGTCTCAGCAAGAACTCCGTCGGGGTCGTACGTTGCAGGCTCATCCATTCGCCACATTGAGTCAGAGGTGTATCTGTACCTGCTTCCGTCTATCAACCAGTCTCCATCTGATTTCCTCACCTGAGAACCGGGCAGGAAAGCCGCAGGGATCCTGATGAAGTCGAGATCCAAAACGCGAGCACAGCGAAGGTGCTCATCTGCTATTGTTCTGTTGATCTCGTTGACATCCGCTCCCTGTGATATCAGGCCATAGCAGATGTCCGATCCACCCATCAGAACCTTCTCCTGCTTTAGGATCTCTTTCGCCATGATCGTCGGCACGTGCATTTCGAACAGCGGAACCCTGTCTGGCTCTAGCATCTCAAGAGCAGCTACAGCCCGACCCCGTGGAGTCATCGGCTTCCGTCTTACAGTCAAGAGACCTGGATTATAAGACATGAGCACATTGCCATCATGGTATCACTCATTCCGTCGTCTGGGAATCCGGCAAAGGAAGCTCGGCGATTCCGATGAACCTAGCTTTCGTCGTTAAGCTTTTAATCAGGAACACCGTGTCCATCGCCGAGTGCCGGAAGGCCGGGATGCGAAATGCCCGAGGGCCCAGAGGATCCCGGGTAATCGGCTAGAAAGAAGGCCAAGGCGCCAGACTCATAATCTGGAGATCGCGGGATCGAAACCCGCTCCCGGCACTCACCCCAGAGCATGGAAGACAGTGAGGTCTTCGTGGATACGCGTCGGTGCTTTGTTGGGCTACCCGTAGCTTTCTACGGGGATCTAGAGACCTAGGCGTCCGATGTTCGGATTCAAGACACCACGTAGAATTCGTGATCGCAAAGCTCGTCTCCGTCCATCAGAATCTTGGTTCTCTTGAACCCTAACCTAGGGTTGAACGCCTTGACAGCGGGCTCGTCTGTGTCGCAGAACCAATGGCCGATGTCCGTAGCATTCAATGAGGAAAAGGCCTCCGCCCACATGCATTTTGTGAAATTGTACTTGACCCTGTTCGGCTCGTCCGCAACCCGAACCCATTGGTGGGTGACCCTGCAACCTCTGTCCAGACCATCGCAGAACTCGTGTAGATCGGCGCTCGGATCGCCGGGCGTCCTCTTGCCTTCTCTGATCTCCATGAAGGCTCGCCTCGCCAGCTCCTTGCCCTCCTTTCCGTACTGGCGCTCAACGGCTCGAACAACCGCAACCAAAGAGGAAGCGTAGCTGTTGATAAGACCTCGGATCTTCTCATCGTATTCGCTTGGGGTCATGGTAGCCCTCCATAAGACAACTGTGGTTTATTGGCTTTGCCTGCGGAAAGAGAAACACGAAGCAGAGTGCTTGGAGCTAGGGACTGTCAAGAGTAGTATCTCTTCAGCACTCTGAGAGCATTCAATGTGACCCACTTGCTCGGCTTATCCTTCCTCTCTATGTTCACTTGGAAGCGACCGTTGAAAGTATCTTCGAGCTTCCACCTGCCTTGTGCATCTTGTTTGGATACTACCAAATCTACTGCCTCTTGCATTCGTCTGTCCTTGTAGCCCAGAGCCGTCATGATGCCGAGGATCTCTAGCACATCGGTGTTGTACATCCGCGGGAAGCCGAACCTCAGCCAACCCGGCTTCGACACCCTAGAGAGATCATGGCTCCTCTTGTGGATGTGGTGTGCGAGCAAATACTCGGCGCCATTCCCCATGATAGCCCTGACCTCCTTGTTCCTCCTGTCTTTGGGTATCTCCGCCAACGCTTTCAGGGCCTTGACCACTCCCATGTGGCAGGAATGTCTTCCAAAGCAGTTGTCGTACTTGCGGTATGGCCAACCCTCGGGAGCTCGTTCAACTCCGTCGTCGAACCGCTGATACTGTACGATCCAATCTATCCCGCGCTGAACTCGTGGATCCTCCAAGTGACCCAGTCTGATCAAGCTCCAAACCATGTTGCCGGTCAGGCAGGGGATAACCCCACCATGTTGACCACCGTTCTTCTTCGACCCGACGTAGGCGAACCCTCCGCTCTGCCGGTCCTGCGAGTTCTCAAGGATGAACTCACATGCCCTTCTCACGTGCTTATCGCCACCGTCCGCTCCGAGCTCCGCCAAGACCAAGAGCTGCCACACGGTTCCCTTGTACTTCGATCTGATGTAGAAATCCTCAGGACGCCCCCAGTAGCCTCCTTTCTCTTGTTTCGCCAGGATCTTCGGCACAGGTCCAACATCCATGATCTGATCCCGGGTCTCGATCACTTCTGAGTCGTCATCGGTCCGATCCAAGATGCCGACCAAGGCGAAGTACCTGACGGATGGGTTGTCACTCTCAAGCAACCAGTCCACTGGATCTGATTTCAGAAAGGATCTCCATTTCTCCATCTGTAATGTCTTCTGCTGTCTCCGTGAGGTCTAAATGGTTTCGCCCGTGGCAGCTGTAATCAATCCAAGACCAACAGCTACTGCTGCTTGTGACTTGTGTTGAGGCGCCCGGACAGGGACTTTCACGGAAGACCCGTTTTGAACCCTGGAGCTCCTTTAGGAGCACAGACTTAGCAGGCCTGCCCCTTACCAGTCTAGCCGACTATGGAGGCTAGGGAATCCGGGCTGACCAGCTGATTGGCGTCTGCCTTTTTTAGTCTTTGGATAACCGAAGCAAACGATGATGACGGATTGAGAATGAAGGTCATCGCTGAGTTTCGCCAATGTCGTCAAAATGAATAAAAGCCGAACACTGACCCTGAGGTTGCCCTGGTAGCTCAGCTCGGTGGAGCGATGGCCTTGTAAGGAAATCGGGACAGCCATTGGTCGGGGGTTCAAAACCGGATTCGCTGAAAATCCCTCCCAGGGCTTGACAACTCTGGAGAACTATCCCTACACGGAGGACGAGCCGCTGACTCTCAACAACGAACGCATTTCTCTGTCCAGACGTGCCAGACGTTTGACGGAGAGATGATTCGGCCCAAACTTCTTCCTGTACTGTTTCATCGTGTTTGAGAACGGGACCTCCCTGTTCCCTTCGACCAGTTTATCCGCGTAGCTGACCAGCTTCTCCTCTATTGTCTTTGGACTCAGGTCGGTGTCTATCCCGAAAAGTTTCTTGACCTCGCCCTTGCCGATGCCCCCGCCGACATGACACTCGACCACTCGGGCCAGATCCTCTGGATAACCGACCCTGCGGATGATCTCGCCGCCCTCCATACCGTGAGAGACTTGGTGCGTCTTTGCCCTGCCGATGTCGTGAAGCATGGCGCCGGCGAGCGCAAGGTCTGTGTTGACGTGAATCTTCCTGTCCTTCAGCTTCTGCAGGAACCGCGACACGACCTCTGCCACCTTCTCACAGTGTTTCACGACCTGTTCAGAGGCACCCTCGGAAACAAGGAGTTCCCTTGCCTCCTCAAGCGTTGGATACGGACTCTTCCTCTCCACGACCTCTTCTTTGACGTCTCCCTCCAAGAGCAACAGCCTGTCCTCAAACCTCTTAATTAAGTCTGAATTGTCGACTTGGAAAAGCGGGTTGTTGCACATGGGGCACCTGTAGAAGGATTCCATGGCCTCTTCGAACGTGAGCCTCTTGTGCGAGAGATCACCACAGTGAAAGAACATGTGCGACCGCAGGTGCTCAAGCTTTGCCCTGATTTTCCCCGCGATCACCCGTTTCATGTTCATTATGTAGCCTTCAAGCTGATCGATAGCCGGCGACCAGATGTAGTAGGTCTTCTGGCTCTCAGGATCCTTCTTCTCCTCGTACCTGGCCAGCCCTAGGCTCAGCAGCTTGTACAGCGTTCTCCTGACACTTGGAAGCCTCAGGTTCGCATGGTTCGCTATCTGTTCGTCAGTGGCTGACTTGAGCGTGATGAGCGCGGCCACGACGCCTGCAGCGTCATCTCCCCCGACCACGCCCGCCACTTTGACGTAGTGATCGTAAGCTTCGGCAGATTGCATATGATATATAGAGTAGGCACCAGCAGAAAAACCTTAACCTTCGGACCCCTTTGCGGCCTCTCTGTCAGGGCGCTTGGATTTCATCACCACCAGCTTTCCCGACGGAGAAGGAACGACCACCATCTTGGGTCTTCTGTGGTAGATTGCCATCTCCTTTCCCTCGTACAGTCGATCCAAGAACAGCGCGAGGGCGGATATCTCGGAATGTGGTTGGCCGGTGACTGCCAAATTCAGGTTGGCGAGCGAGTAGACGATGCCAGGAACTTTCTTGCCGCCGACGACCACGAGGACCTTGTCCTCCCTTTGCCTGACAGGCCCCAAGTACTTCTCGAACGGCAGCCCGTACATTGTCAGGTGAACGACGAATCCAGTCCGTTTCCATTCCTGAATGGTTTTCTCCGGGCTTGGGATGAACTTGATTTGAAAGTCGCCTCCCCAGTTTGTGGCGATGTTGCTGACGCTCTCCTCGACGTTCCGGTCTTGTTCTCCTTCGATCAACATCCCCTTTGCACCCAGAGCCCTGGCGGTCAGGGCCAAATGAGTTGTAACCCTCCTGTCCCTGAAAGGCCTGTGGCCCAGTCTGAGGACCCACGTCTCCGGCCTGAGCCCAATCTCAGCTTTCTTCATGTTCGTCGAGTCTCCTCATCTTGGCGACCTCTCCGAGAGTCAGCGTCGAATCGCTTTTGGGAGTTGGTGTATCGATGTCGTCTGAATACGCTTCGACGAGTCTGACTCCCAACGCGCGTTCTATCCTCCTCAGGTCAGATATGCTGGGGGTAATCTTCTCTGCCTCTATCTTCCTGATCAGCGATTCCCTCATCCCGACCACCTGGGAGAAGTCCTCTACGGACATCCCTTTGCCCTCTCTAGCCTTGTGGATCAGTCGACCGTAGCCCTTCATGGGCCTCAAAGACAACTCTAACTCCTGCTTCGGAACCGAGGGCTTGGGTTTAGGTAGAGCGAACGGCTCCTTTCTAACCACCTTGGGCTTCACCGGCGCAACATCAACATCCGGTACGCGGGTTTGCACCCGCGTCCTCCCCTTGGAGCACTCGGCACAGGCGTGAAGTGTGGCACCCGTCACAAGCACTAGAGACATCTTGCCTTGGGTTCTCTTGCCACAGATCTCACAGTACACGCCTTGGTGTTGAGGTTCAAGCGCTTATCTCTATTTCGTGAGAGCTCCTTAGCAGGACCGAGCAGACCTAGTCCCTTAGTAGTAGTATGGCTTGGGCCAGATCGCCCTTCGTCGAGACCAAGGCCGTTTTCGCTTGCTCAAGACTTTTGCCGGTGCGCTGGGCAACCAAGGCTACGTCTTCGTCCGCTGGCACGTATTCCTCTTCCTCGGCTTCACCTTCTTCCTGCAGGATCTCCTCAGTTCCCACTATCTGATACATCGTCTGACCCGGTGAGTTCACTTTGTAGACCGAAGGATCCCTGATGACCCTGGTCGCGTCCTCGCCTATTATCCTGACTTCCTTTACGCCCGGCAGCTCCTCTAGGTTTATGCCAAGTCTCTTCAGCAGGCGCTCCTGCTCTCTGTTCGACACGCGCCTGGCCACAACACATGCACCTGAAGGTCCTACTGCGGGAACCCTTCTATCGGTATGAGGGTCAGGGTGTTCCGGACCCCGTCGATCTTCCTTATCCTCTCTGAAACCGCTTCCTTGAGCGTCTCAGGGTTGTCAGCCTTGACTTTCAGCACAATGTCGTAGACACCATACACAACCCAAGCCTCAATTATCTCAGGCACGCTCCTCAGTTCTGCGATTATCTTGGACTCAGCTCCTATCTCCACGTTAACTAATACAAACGCATGGGTGAAGGGCGTCTTTCTCAACCTCTCGTTTAGCTCAGCCGGGCTTCTGGTTATAAGAGTTTGCGGGGCGGAGCCGTCTATCTTCACCCGGAGGAATATGTAAGAAAGGTGGGGCCGGAGCGACTCTCACCTTCCGCAGGATTTGAACGCTCATAAACGGGTCTCTTCCCAACTCCAACCTTACCTCATTCCCGTGAGGGTCGGAAGACCCATTCATGTGGCTGGAGCCCTTGACGGTCTTTGCGAGGAGGCTGTCGTCCTGCCTAGCTAGACCACGGCCCCACCTTGAGCCCCCCGAGGTGGTTTCGGTTATAATCTTTGTGTGGCTCCGTCAGCGGACGACCAGCGTCCCGACCTTCTCGCCCTTTACAGCCTTCTCTATGTCTTCAACTCTGGATCCGACGAACATCACCTTGGCTTTCGACTTACGGAGTATTTCCAGCGCGACCAAGTCAAGTGGACTGTAGTCGCCAGCCTCAGTGCTGCTCCGCTGTAGAACGACCTTCAGTAGCTCGTCGTAGGTTATCCTCTCTTTCAGTTTCGCCAAGGGTTCTTTCGTTGGATCCGAATCGTATATCCCGCCGACTTCCATGCTCTTTATGAACAAGTCAGCGCCCATGACCTCGGACGCTATCGCGGCGACCGCATCCGTGGAATGCCCCGGAGTTAGACCTCCCATGATCACTATGTCCTTCGAGGAGACGGCGCTCTTCAACTCCTCGACTGACATCGCTGGCCGGGGGTACGCCTTCTCACCCAGAGCGGCTATGAGCAGACGGGCATTGAGCCTGGTCACTTCGATGCCGATCAGATCTCTGAAGGCTCCGTCGCAGCCGAGCGTTTTCGCTGTCTGAATGTACTCACGAGCTTGGGGGCCTCCGCCTACGACAACCACAAGTTTGTGGCCCTGCCCTGCTAACGAAGACAGAAGTCGTGCTGCTGCCCTGTAAGACTCAACCTTCGGAGGATAATCGACCATCGAGTGACCGAACTTTACGGCGATCCTCAACCCAGAACTTCCTCGCAGGATTTCGAAAAGGAATCTATTTAAAGCATGAAAGGCGTGTCGTTGATTTGTTCGATGTCAACAGCCGAGCAGATCAGCGAGAGTAGGCTCTCTATCCTACTCAGGATCCTGCGCGGGAAGAAGGGAAGGGGGACCGAACTCATCAGCCTCTACGTGCCGCCGGGAAGGCAGGTCAGCGAAGTCATGGACACGTTGAGGACCGAGCACGGAAAGGCGTCGAACATCAAGTCTCGCACCACGAGGGGACACGTCCAAGAGGCCCTGGTCAAGGTGATGCAGAGGCTGAAGGCCTACGATAAAGCACCTGAGATGGGCCTCGTGATATTCTGCGGAGCCATACCCAGGGGGGCTCCCGGCTCCGAAGTCCTAGAGCTCTACGAGCTGGCGCCCCCCAAGCCCGTCAACGTTTCGTACTACAGCTGTGATGACAGTTTCTACCTAGAACCCCTGCTTGAGATGGTGAGGCCTAAGGAGATCCTTGGGATCATCTTGATTGAGAATTCCGAGGCGACGATCGCAAAGGTTGAAGGCAAGAACATGGAGATACTGGGGAATTACACTTCGGGTGTTCCGGGCAAGAGCAGCAAGGGAGGTCAGTCCGCGAGAAGGTTTGAACGGCTCAGGGACATGGTGTTGAACGACTTCTACACTAGGATCGGAAACCACGTGAACGACGCGTTCCTCGCAATACCCAAGCTTACCAAGATCATAGTCGGGGGCCCTGGCAACACGAAGCAGGACTTCCTCCGGGGCAATCACCTCAACTACCAGCTGAAGGATAAGATCGTGGCCATAGTTGACACGGCCTACACAGAGGAACAGGGCGTCAAGGAAGCGCTGGAGAAGGCGTCCGAGAAGCTAGAAAGGATTGAACTAGTAGAGGAGAGGAAGATGGTCCAGAGGTTCCTGTCCGAAGTTTCGAAAGACTCGGGGTCGGCTGTCTATGGGGAGAAGGAGGTTACGCACGCGCTCGAAGCCCACAAGGTGCAGACGCTCCTGATGTCCGAGGATTTCGATGATGTGGTGGTGAAGGTTTCGTGCAGTTCGTGTGACTATGCGGAGGATAGGAGGGCGAAGGAACCGGAGCTGGAGCTTTTCCTCTCTTCTGTGAAATCAGAAAGGTGCCCAAAGTGTTCGAACTTCACGCTCACCGCAGAGCCACTGCACCGTGTGTTTGATCAACTGCTGGAGAAAGCCGAGCAGGCCGAGGCGAGCGTAGAGGTCATCTCTTCGAAGACGGAGGAAGGAAGGATGCTGTTGAAGGGGTTCGGTGGAGTGGCCGCCGTGTTGAAGCACTAAAGGTTAAAACTGGAACTGAGTTGGGAGCACGCAGTGGGCCAGTGGCCTAGGATGGTTAGGGCGTCCGTCCTTCATCGGGGCGATGCTGATATCACTGGCTGAGACCGGAAGGTCGGCGGTTCAAGAGAGTGTCTGAAATTCCGCCCTGGCCCACCACGCAACTGTTAAAATACGCGAGACTGATGAGGAAGTTGGGCCGGTAGTCTAGGCTGGTACAGACGAGTGGTGCACACGCTAGCTTCGCAAATTCCTCGGAAGAGCTAGAGACCGCGGGTTCAAGTCCCGCCCGGTCCACTCACCGCACCAACCGGGATTTCTCAATCGCCGTCACGTGAAGGTGCTCTTCGTCCTCTTCTGTGTCTATCGCAATCAGGGTCTTCGGCCTTATCGTAAAGCGGGTAGCCAACAGTCTTGCGCGCGAACGATTATAAGGGGGTGCAACCGTTCACTATCGTCTATGAGTTTCGGTAGGAAAGGGAGATTCAATAGGGGGAGCTACGGTAGAAGAGAAAGCTTCGAGATGCATAAGGCTACCTGTGCCGAATGCGGCAAGGAGACCGAGGTCCCCTTCAAGCCAGATGGTTCAAAGCCCGTTTATTGCCGCGAATGTTATGCGAAGAGAGGAGGGGGGAGGAAGGGGGCTTTCGGTGGGAGAGAGAGATTCAATAGGGGGAGCTACGGTGGAAGAGAGAGGAGCGCTAGCCCTGAGAGGGCGAATCCCGCGATCATGGATCTAATCGAAGAGATACGAGCGGACGTGAAAGCCATCAAAGCAAAGATAGGAGCCTGACATGTACAACGCATGAGGCACACTTTCCGCGCGTGTGAGACGCTGAAACCCGAAAATCAAGAATCAAGCATTTGCTTCATCGGAACTGACTTGGAAGGCACCTCCTTCCCCCCTTCTATTCAAATGCGCGCGGATCCGTTGTGTTTCGTCGATCAGTCGGATTCGAAAACGCGTGATTCAGTTGGAGAAGGACGCGAAAAGTTCTGATTCACCATCTTGGCAGTGGAGTTGAACCCGTTTGTACCTGAATCCCGCCCGGTCCACCTCGCAATCTATGCGGATGAGGCAGCGAGAAATCTCAGCCCGGAGAACTCGCAGTGAAGCATCCCGAGGGACTCCTAGATTCTGACTAGGATACTGGCCGCTTCTGCGATGACAACTTAGTCGCTTGCTTCGACCACGGGGAAATGAGAGATTGGTCTTTCTATTTCCTCGCAACGAATACTATCTGCTCCACCCGGAGCTTACCCCTCGGCTTGGATTTCCAGTCAGCATAGGGCACAATCTCTTTGAAGCCCGCTTCTTCGAGGTAGCGTTTGACGTCCCAGTAGGTGAGTAGTCGAACCCGCTCAAGGTCGTGAAAAATGTGCAGACCATCGGGAGCCCTGATGATCGCAGTTTCGTCCTCCCACAATTCCCCCTTTACGGGATCGAAGGTCCTTGCCTTACCTATTTCTATAATCCGGATGCCGCGACCGCGGGTTTCCTCGACGTAGCTTCCCTTTTCAACGAGTTCCTTAACCCAGTGACTGCCCTTAGTGAACGGGTTGAAGATGTTGCACACCAAGACCCCACCTGGTGACAACAAGCGGTGAACGCCGGCGAGGCATCTCTTAACATCGTCATCACTTGGCAATAGGTAAAGTATGTAGAGAGCAAGAACAGCATCAAAGTGCTTGTCTCGCGGAAGCTTGGTAGCGTCTCTCTGTGCGAGATTCACAGAAACTCCCATCCTCTTGGCGAATGCCTTGGCAACTTCTACTCGTTCTGGGACTAGGTCATATCCCGTACATTCGTATCCGCGCTTTGCCAAGCTAATGATGTGACGCCCTCCGCCGCACGCTATGTCTGCTATCTTCTTGACGGGGCGGGTTGAATGGGTTCTGAGGACGTACTCGACGAAATCAAGTTCCTTCTTGGTGTCTTTTCCGATTCCGGCCTTCTGTACGACCAGACCATAGTAAGTTGCCCGGTGGGCGTAGCATTCCCTGGAGCGACGCAGGACCACTTCGCGATCTCCGCTGTTACTCATTCTGATTCTAGCTCTCTTCTGAGATTATATAACACTCGGACTACGCATAAGTTTCATCGCGGAGTTGTCCTGAGTGTAAGAAGCGAGTATGCCATCTACGATGGTGGCGCAGAGAAGCGGAGCCTCCATTCAGCATATTGGGTTCAAATCCCACCGAGGCAGACATAGATCTCTCAATATCGTCTCTTAGTTCCTAGGGCAACAGCCAGAAGCCTTGATGTTACAAGGATGGAGGTAAAGTCTGGTAGAAGAGTCCTATGTCATATGAGCTTGGGTATATACCTGAGCCAGTGAAAGCCCCGCAAAACAGACCAGCGAAGTTGTTCCCCACTTTGACTAAGCAGGGATTCTCTGCGCTCACGGTGTTCCAGCTCCCGAGGCCTACTATCGGATTGTTGGCGTACCTCGTCCAAGTCCTGAGGTCTTTTGAGTAAGCCAGTCCTAACCTCCAGTTGGCTCCGTCGAAACCTTGGTAGAATAGGTAGTAGATGTCAGCGACCTTGACACCGTGCCCGGGATAGGCATGCACACCATCCCATTCTCCTGTCGCTCCCTTGGTGAAAACCGGACGAGGATCGATTGACCATGTCTTTCCATCTTCTGATTCAGCATATCCACATCTAAACTCGGTATCTTCATACGCCCCGAAAATCATCTTGAAAGGCGGCTCTTCATCTGGCTCGTAGAAGACAACTTCTGGATCTATCCTCCTAGAATAGAACGATTCGGCGAGAACGTCCACCACCGGATTCCCAGAGTACTTCGTCCAACTGATCCCATCAAGTGACGTCGCCAAGCATCCTCTGTCACGCTCTCTATCGTAGGAATGGTAGTACATCCAGTATTCCTCCCCGACTTCGATCACATAGGGAGTCACCACACCAACCTTCTCTATTCCCGTTTTGGTCGTATCCAAAGCAATGCCATGCTTGGTCCATTCGACTAGGTTCTTGCTCTTCGCCAATCCTATTCTGAGGTTCCTGCTATCGGACATGCCGTAGTAGCAATAGTAATCGCCATCGATTTCGACTACGTGAGGGTCAACTGCTTGGTGGCTATCCATTTCTCCTAGCGCACCTCTCGTGATGACTGGGGTGTTGAATACGCTCCAAGATGTAAGAAGAGGCAGAGGAGGAGCGACCCTCAACTCCTTGAGCTTTGCTTTGATACACTCAGACAATAAGGTCACGAATCACCCTTTACTCTACCCTTGAGTTCCTCGAAGAACTGGGACACCTCCTTGTGTTCCGCAGCGTGTGTCATGTTGTGGCGCTTGCACAGCGTGACATAACGATCGATGAGAGACTTGAGTTCAGCATCCGCTATGGGTCCTCCGGCGTCGATCATGGCCCTGTAGGCATAGATGGAGGCCTTCTCTACCCTTGCACGGACTGTTTCATCCTCTGCCAGCTTCAGCGCCTGATTGAAGTACTCGAGCGCCTTGCGGGCGACCTCGGGCCGGAGCCCGACCTCCTCCGGTTTGGGGAAACAGTTGGGATGCACCCCGGATTGCTCCGCGTTGTCGTGCAGCATCTTGATGTAATCCAAGATCGGCTGAGCCGCGCTCTTGTAGTGCAGCCGCACGAACTCCACGATCGTTTCCTGATCATCCAGATGAGGGTTCCAGAGCATCCGTGCTATGAGGTAGTTCCGCAAATCAGAGAGCTCGCCGGAGGTTCCGTTTCCATTGGCCTGCATGAACACACCCTTGGCCTTGTTGCTGAGGAAGTAGCGCACGTTCGGGCCGATGCTGCGCAGGTTTGGGAAGGGCAGGTCATACGCGGTGAAGTTGGTGTTGTAGTTCCAGATCCATATGTCATCGCAGATCTTGCCCCATTCGTTCATGTCACTGCAGAACTCCCTGTTTCTTGGACAGTTAGGGTCATCGATCGGATGCAGTGTGCAGCACTCGATGCTACAGAGCTGGATCTGCACATTATGTCGCGGACGAATGGTCTTGGGGGCTTTGCGCGTGTACCAATAGGCCAGCGTTCCCACTTTGACGTTCGGGTGCTGTTTCGACCAGTTCTGCGACCGCGTTGACGAAGGCGAGCTGGGCTCCCATTGGCGTACCTTCGCGTTCGTTGATCGCTTCGCATCTATCACAGTGGCAGTACCTGTCCGTATCCGCTTGACTGACGCTGACGTTCCTGACCCCCTGATGTTCATCTATGTAACGGATGGCGGATTCCGCGGCAATCTTGATAACCTCGGGGTTCGTCACACACAACTGAGGACCGGCCCCAGCCGCGTTCGTATCGCGTTTGCCATCCACCAAGGCGTAGTACTCCGGATGTTCCCTTCCGTACTTGCTGAAAGGAACTAACAAGTGAAACGAGTGGCTGATGAGATCCTGGTTTGTCTTGCCTCCCAGTTCCTCGTTGGTGGTGACCGTGTTCACTCGCAATCGCGCCGCGAACTCCGGATGTTCCGAGTTCTCCTTGTAGTAGCTCCAACGGAAACCAAACGGAGGTTTGTAGGTGTACTCTTTGCACCGGATCTGTGCCTTAGAGGAATCTGGAATGTGCGTGTGATCATGGGTCAGAAAGCGCACCCCAAATTCGTCTTCGAGGAACTGGTACACCCCATAGAGCGTACCTCGAGGTCTTCCTCCAACTACGGCTACGAGATCATCTCTCATGATCACGTGAAAACCCTCTTCGCCCAACTCAGAAGCGTCAATGGTGATGTTGCTGTTAGCTAACGCATTGCCCGCACCGATGAAGACGTGGTCGGAAGTTCCTTCATCAGCACTGCGCACAGGGAGAAGTATTCCTGTGGATTGCTCAAAAGAACGCTGGAATTCCCTTGCTGCATATTTCTCAGATGGAATAGCCTCCGAATCAACAATGATGTCCCAGTCTCGCATATCGGAGAACTTGAGAACTGACATGTAGTCCCTTCTACTAAGGCAGCTAGAGATTAATATGCTGTGTCTTCCTTCGCGCGCGTTGCCACAAAAACACAGATTCACCTGTCTAGATCGAGACTCCGACGCATTTGGCCCTAGGAATCGCCTAGTTAGCATCCAC
>JBGOYZ010000026.1:0-14520 GCA_041479945.1 Thermoproteota archaeon | reverse complement strand
CTGACTAGGGTGTTCAACCACGATCTCGTGGCGGTTGACCACGTGGCATTTGAAGTCAAGCAGGGCGAGATCTTCGGGTTTCTTGGGCCGAACGGAGCGGGCAAGACGACCACGATCAATATGCTGATAACAATCCTGAAGCCGACCGAAGGAACGGCCTCCGTCTGTGGATACGATCTCACAAAGGAAGCGAATGACGTCAGGAACTGCATAGGAGTCGTGCCACAGGAATACACGGCGGACGAGGACTTGACCGGCCAAGAGAACATCCTGCTGTGCGCTGATCTGTATGGCATACGCAGAGATATCTCCGAGAAACGCGCGGACGAATTGTTGAAGCTTGTCGAACTGACGCCGTTCAAGGACAAGAGAGTTGACACCTATTCCGGTGGGATGCGACGAAGGCTCGAACTAGCGTGTGGGCTGATAAACAGACCCAGAGTCCTTTTCTTGGACGAGCCGACACTCGGCCTCGACGTACAGACCAGGGAGGCAACTTGGAACTACATCAAGAAGCTGAAACAGGAATACGGAATGACACTCTTCATGACAACCCACTACTTGGAGGAAGCGGACACGCTCTGCGACAGGATCGCGATAATTGACCATGGGAGAATACTCGTGATTGGTTCTCCAGATGACCTGAAGAGCGCTCTCGGTGGAGACATCATCACCCTCGGCGTTGAGGGAGAATCCGACATAACTGACCTCGTCAGAGGACTGAAGAATGTCAAGGAAGTGAAGAAACAGAACGGCATGTATCTGATCAAAGCCGAGAATGGCGACGTGACTGCGCCGATCATAATCGAAGCCCTACGACGGAACGGACACACAGTTACGCGGCTCTCTCTTACCAGACCCACTCTGAACGAAGTCTATCTGGACTACACTGGCAAGTCGATGCGAGACACGGAGGAATCGAAAGAAGAGTTTCGCGCGCAGAGGATGACACTTCGGAGGGCGAGACGGAGATGAGCCAATCTAACCGGTCTGGAAATCCCTTCCACGGGCTCTGGGCTCTGACGAACAGGGATCTGAAGAAGTGGTACAAGGAACCGTTCCAGCTGTTCATGTCCATTCTGCAGCCGATCCTGTGGATGGGGCTATTTGGCAAGGCGATGAACATAGGCGCGATATTCGCCGGCAATCCGAACATCCCACCGCAACTCGCAGAACTGCTCATGACCAAGACATTCGGCACGAGCGACTACTTCTCATACATGGCTGTGGGCATGCTTTCGTTCGTCAGCCTGTTCACCACGATGTTCAGCGGGATGTCAATCGTCTGGGACAGACGGTTCGGCGTCCTTGACAAGATACTGAGCACGCCGGTTGCGCGGTCCGTCATAGTGTTCTCGAAGTTGCTGTCCGCGACCGTCAGATCCATGGTACAGGCTGGAATAGTGCTAATCATCGCAGTTATCTTGGGGCTGAAAGTTGGTCCCAGCTTCACCCCCCTCAACATCGTCGGAGTGTTCGCGATAACGTTTCTGATATGCATTGGCTTGTCATCTGCATTCCTGATGATTGGCATAAGATCTACTAGGTGGGAGACCCAGATGGCCGTCATGAACCTGCTGAACTTGCCTCTGATGTTCAGCAGCAACTCGCTGTTTCCCATCTCGACTATGCCCGACTGGTTGCAGCTGATAGCCAAACTGAACCCGCTGACGTACGCCAGTGACGGCATAAGACAACTCTTGGTCTACCAAATGGACGCGTCACAGCTCTTGGTGGACTTCACCTATCTGGGTGTGTTCGCAGTAGTCTTCGCTACGATAGGGATAATCCTCTCGTGGAAGTTCCTGAGTAAGTAGCACGTAGTGAGCGTCTCTCAAACGAGGAAGCCGGTACCAAGGAACTGGTAGCAACCAAGCGCTTATATGAGGCCGCGGTCGCGACACGTGCGTGAGAGCGACGGAGGGTCTGGGCTGGCTACTCGTTGTGCTGGCAGTAGCCTTGGTCGCGGCTTCTGGTTGGCCGCCACCATCAATGGCGCTCTGGGCTTCAATCGCGATGGCCGTCCTTGGGGTCTACATCCTGCACTCGGCACCTAGGGCACGAATGCTCTCATCTAAGGAGTTGGCGATGGTGTCGTTCGGCGCCGCGCTCTCTGCAGTGCTCGGCTTCTTTCCACCTTTCTTCCAAGTCCCTTGGATGATGAAGATAGACCTGGTAGCTGTGCCTTGGGCAGTGTGCTGGCTCTCGCTTGGGACGTTCCCAGCAATGCTCTCAGCGCTAATCAGCGTGCCGATCGTTGGCTTTCTGGAACCCTTCGGCGCGGGAGGCTGGATTGGTGGCATATCGAAATTCCTCGCATCGATCTGGACCTTCTTGATCCCCGCAACACTGGTCAGGATCGGGATACAGAAGGAAAGGCTGACGAGTGATAACAAGGTTGCATTGCTCGCTACGGGTGCGATCGTGGTAGCTAGGTCCGCATTCATGACGGCGTTCAACTACTACCTAGCCATCCCGTGGTATTACGGCGTTAGGATCGACGACTTCATAGCGCTCTTGGACAGAGGACTCGGCCTGCTGAAGCTGGTGGTTCCCGTATCTGGGCTGACGCTCTTCGTCTGCGAGATGTCGTTCTGGAACTCGGTTCAGGCTGTGATCGAGTTCTGGGTTGCCCTCCTCTTATATAGAGCCTTGAGAGGGAGGTTTGGACAGACAAGATGATAGTGAAGGTCACCGGAGTGAAGGAGAAGGGGTTCACTGACGAACTAGAGGAGTTCCTGAAGAGAAAGACCAAAGCGAATGTGAGTCGCAAAGGCGGATCCCTGGAGCTACCTCAAGATGTGAAAAGGTCAAAGGTGCTGGATGCCATCAGGTGGTTCGTGTCCAAGAAGGCAATGCAGCGAGAAGTCCGCCTAATCAGAACAGGCGCGGACATTGAGATAAAGAAGGTAGAAGTCTAGGGTTCTGTTGACTCTTCTGCCCATCGCTTCTGAGTCAACTCCGCTGCCATCGAGTCAGCATCTTTTGACTGCTTCATCCCTTCACCTGGCAGGGCGATTGGGACGAACCTCATCCCCCTCGCTAGGACGCTCCTAGCTCCATTCAAGTCCCGATTCTCAAGCGTGCTGTACTGGCCACACCAGATCTTCCTCCCGGCGCATTCGGTCGTCACGCAACCACACATCGCGTAGGTGAAGGAAGTCCTCCGCAGATCGACACGAACCACGATGAAATATGAGTAGTTCACTCTTAACCCCCACGCGCCTGATAGTCAATAGGACAAAGTCTAGTACAGAAAAGTGTTCGGGTCGTCCCCGTCTGAGATCTCGCCCGCGAAGTTGAACGTCATCATTTTCTTCACGTCCTCCACATCGTAGTCGTGCCCGAGTAGCCAACCGAGCTTCACGTAAGCCACCTCGGAGAGCATGTCGCTCAAGAACGTCGCCCCGACCTCGGCCAAGAGCCTCCCGTTTCTGTAGACGAACGGGTCAACCCTGCCATAGATGCACTGTGAAGTCACACCGACGAAGACCCCCTGCTCTGTTGCTCGCCTTATGGAGGGAAGCCATGAACCCTTTCCGTCAGTTGTCTGTGTCGGTACATGGCCCAGACCTGTTCCGCTGACTATGAACCCCCTGTAGCCCCTGTCCAGAAGGTGGTCCATGATCTCGGGTTGGGAGTTCGGATAGGCTGCGAGGAGAGAAACCTTCTCTTCGAAGACCGCATCAGTCCAAGGTGCCCCTTCGGATCTAGGCTTCAAGTCGTGTTGCAGTACCTCGATGGTTCCTTCCTTGCTCACAGTTGCAACTGGCAGGTCGTTCACGGGTCGGAAGGCATCCCGCCTCGAGGTGTGCATCTTTCTCGCTCTTGTGCCCCTCAGCACGAAGGCCGACTGATCAGAAGTCGACGAGTGAAACGCTATGCAGACCAGCGCGTGAGGCAGATACGCTGCGACTCTGGCCGCTGCCAGCACGTTCAGGTCCGCGTCTCTGGATCCCCTGTCTGGCGACCTCTGTGCGCCCGTCAATACCACTGGGGCGCTCAGGCCCTTTATCATGAAGGAGAGGGCAGCAGACGTGAAGTGCAGGGTGTCAGTGCCGTGGAGCACTACCACACCACGATCTCCTTCTCCGATGCACTTGACGACCCTCTCAGACAGCTTGATCCACTGCTCAGGCCGCATGTCCTCAGAAGCCAAGGAGGACAACCTCTCGGCTGTTCTCACCTTGACGATACCCAGTAACTCCGGTATGCCATAGAGGATTTCCTCAGGGGAGAAGAGCATGGCAACTCCCCCCGTCGAGTAGTCTACTCTGGAACTGATCGTGCCGCCAGTTGAGACGAAGGAGATCGGCGGAAGACGCTCGTCCTGTTCTATTCCCTTCAGTTTCGGGAATCTCTCCAGTTCCACCTTGCCTGTCAGCTTCTTCACGCTGGAGATCCTGTCTGTTCTGATACCTGCGTTGTATCCGCTCTTCAGCTTCAGAATGAGGACGTTCGGGTCGCCAAGGTCCAGCTCTTCTCTGGGAAGGACGTACCCATCGAGCTTCATGCCCTCCGCCTCGATCTGTACCTCATCGCCCACCTCTAGCCGGTGGGAGCTCAGGAACCTGACCACATTTTCCGAGTACGGCATCTAGAGCATCACCTCGACCTCTTCCTCCAGCAGTCTGTGAATCACGGTGCCTGGCAACTTTCCTCTGAGCTTCTCCATAGCCAGTCCCATGAGAGGTTTCACTGATTCCTTGCCCTTCTGCCTCACGAATTCAACCTTCTCCGAAATGATCTCTCTTATGACAGCTCTGGCCTCCGCCTCGCTTACAGTTGGCGCCTTGATGGTGTCGAGAGCCTCTTGCACGCTCCTACTTGCGACGAGCTCCCGTATGAAGGGATCGAGCGACTCTTTCGGCAAGTTGGCCTTGGAGAACTCAGCAATCCCGTTGACATAGACCAAATCTTCAACGGAATCGACATCGACACCTTCCCTCCTCAGAGTCGGGATGATCGTGAGGATAGCGGTGGCAGCGATCGTTGGCGCGGCTCCCGCGGAGACGACAGATTCGAACGCTTCGATCCTAGGGGATCTTACAAGCTGAAGTGCAACTTGCTCACTGAGTCCCAGGCCCATCAGCTGATCCTTCTTCTGGGATGGAGTGGGAGGCAGGGATTTCTTGAGTTCCTCAAGCGTTTCGGCTCTGATAACGATCGGCGGAAGATCGGTTTCAGGGTACATTCTGGCTGCGCCGGGCAGTGGCCTGAGATACGAAGTCGTACCGTCCTCGTTGGCCTTCCTAGTCTCAGACGGAACTCCCACAGTTGCCTCGACGAGTCTCTTGTGGACAGCCTCAAGCGCGCGCCTGGCTGTTTCTCCGTCTGCTAGGACAATCACGAATGCACCAGCTGACCTGAGTTCGCACGTTCTTCTGACGGCTTCAAGCTCTGCTTCGGATATCCCGTAACCGGGCAGTTCGTCTGAATGGATGATGCCACCAACTCCTGCCCAAGCCCTCGCACGCTCCGCCAGTTCCCTCCCGAACCTTCTCCCGGGTGAGATCTCTACGCCCAGCAATCCCTCGAAACCCGCGGCGGGAAGACACAATGCCCTGTGCTTCTTCTTCAGCGCTCCCTGAACTAGAGATGAACTCGAATCTTTGAGGGAGTCCATCACATCCACGCACTTGAATTCCAAGGGAGGAATCTTCCTCCTGCTTAGTTCGTCCCGTATCTTGAGCAGAGCAACCTGTCTTTTGCCCTCAAGGTCGACCATGGTTCCCAACAGCTTGAGGTCTTGAACCCCCTTGATCTCCTGTCTGCTACCTCCCTTGATGCTGACGTTTATGTCCTGCCTGATCGATCCTATTCCCCTTTGCATGTCACCTGTGAGCCGGACCCTCAGGCCGACTTCTTCAGCGATTTCCCTGACTTGGTCAGCCGAGTGTATGTCGGGAGCGGTCGCGAGTTCGACCAGGGGTATGCCTAGTCTATCCAGCCTGTAGATCGCCTGCCTGTCCTCAGTGCTGACTATGAAGGCAGATTCCTCCTCGAGGCAGAGCGTCCTTATTCTGACATCACCGGTTGAGGTGTGAACCTTTGACTCGTCAGTTCCGACTGCGACGAGCATAGTCCTCTGAAATCCTGATGTGTTGCTGCCGTCCAGCACGACCTTGCGCATGACACGGATCTCCTCCAACACCTTCATGTTGAACATGAGAGCGACCTTCAGGACGATCCTGAGCGCGTCCTCGTTCACCAAATGCGGTGGCGCCTCGTCGAGTTCAACCAGACAGGAGTTATCAGTGGAGTACCTGTACTCGAACTTCCTCGACTTCTGTGCCTCCAGTAGCGCAGCTGCGTCCGTCTCGCCCAGTTCACTCGAGGAGAGCCTGAGGAATCTGGTATCACTGTGATCGGGCTCGCTCCCCAGCTCCGACGGACAGTCACAGAACAGCTTGTGCGTCTTCAGTCTTTGATGCCACTCCAGACCTACAGTCAGAGCATCGATCTCATCTGTCAACTCTCATCCCTCACTTCGCTCACACAGAGGCCCAGGGCTGTCCTGTTCAACTGCGCAATCTCAACCGTCCGTAACACTAACACTTCTGGCGTTTTTGCCTGCAACAGCATAAAAGAGTATTGCCCCGAACGCGACTACAGAACCTTGGACACATACGGTCCCTCATCACCGTAACCCAACATGTAGTAGTACTCCTTGGTCCCGAGAGCTGAGATCACGAAGAGCTTCCTCAGGTTCCATTCCTCCTCTGCTATGCGTTCAGCCTCCGCCATCAGCGAGGCACCATATCCCCTGTGCTGTCTCGACTCACTCCATACTCGACCCAAGGGGGTCGCTCTGCCCAAGACCTTCAACTCTCTCACTACGGCGCAGTCAACACTAGCGAGTTCGGGGCGATGCGCTCTGGAGGACGGCAACCTCAGCCTCAGATAGGCCAAGACACGATCCGTCTTGCTTCCCACGAACTCCAAGAATATCTCCTCTCCTGAGGACGCCGAGTAACACGTTCTCTTCATCTCGATGTCCTCAACCAAGTCTGAGCTCGCAGACAGCCCTATCTCTCTGCTCCTGATCTCGGAGGTGCTCAGTCCTCTCTCAGATAGGAGCGCTAGGGCCAGCTCTCTGAGGTTCCCGTGTTTGGGGCCAGCAAGGATCTGTGGCGCCGGTATGTCCCTCTGTACTCTCATCACCCGAACCCACCTGGGTGCCATGACCAATGCATTCGCCACAATCTCGGACGCAGTTTCATTCGTCAACGGTACGTAGCGCCCTTTCTTGTAGAGTTCCTCCAAGCCAGTGCCCGAGATCACGAGGGTTGGGTAGATCTTCAACATGTCTGGACGGAATCTGTCATCCTCGAAGAGAACCCGGAACATTGCTGTGTCCTTCCCGCTGGTCGAACCGGGCAGGCCTGGCATAACGTGGACACACACCTTGAGCCCCGCGTCCTTGGCAAACCTTACTGCGTTGATGGAGTCCTCGACTGTGTGGCCCCTCCTGATCGTCGCGAGCACGTCAGGGTATATGGTCTGCAGGCCGATCTCGACCCTAGTGACCCCCATTTCCAGCATTGCGTCAACGTGCGCCTCCTTGCAGTAGTCCGGGCGAGTCTCAACTGTAATCGCTACATTTCTCCTCTTGGCTGATCGACAGCGAGACTTGGCTTCATCCAATGGGCTGGACTCATGCTCGGTGAGCGCGTTCAGACATTCGGACATGAAACACTCCTGATATCTCAGGGGAGTGCTGAGAAAGGTTCCTCCCATGACTATGAGTTCCACCTTGTCCGTGCTGTGTCCCATTTCCTCAAGTTGCCTCAACCTCTGCGTCACTTGCGCCCTCGGGTCGAATTGGTTGCTGATGGCACGTCTCGCGGCGGGCTCGTGACCCGTGTAGCTCTGAGGTGTGTTGGACTTCGGTCCCCCGGGGCAGTACAGGCAACTGCCGTGCGGGCAAGGATAAGGCGAGGTCATGACAGCGACGACCACGACGCCCGAGGCAGATCTTGTCGACTTCAGCAGGAGCAAGGACCTGGCCTGTTCGCGCATCTGAGGATTCAACAGTGCGAGGATCTCGGGATTAGATGGAACTTTAGTCAGCAAGTGCTTGGATGCCATTGACCTCTTGAGCTTCTCAAACTCGTCTCTCGAGATCGGCCAGGATTCGCTCAGCGCGACAGCAATGTCCTTCTTTGCCTGCTCGTAGTCCGACTCGAACATCAGGCCGGGTTAACCTAGTACCGCTTCTTTACACGTCCCAAAACTATTCTCTTTCTATATAGAAGTCTGTTGCGAATCCTAGGTATAGCTGACCTCCTCGGCTTCTTCTCAATCTTGGGTGTCACGCTTCTGACCTTCCCGGCAAGTATCGTGCCTCTCCGTTACCGGCTCGAGGTGTCACGCTGCCGTGAGTTACCATATATATATCACCTCCTGAATCTCAACCATGTATTGGAACTGGGACTGGCTCAAAGCACTTATAAACGTTCCTTATCTCGGCTCGACAGCTGACTAGCCCTATCCTCCCTAAGCTCCTCTCAGGTTCTGAGACCCTCGCCTGCGCGACGACTGATCGACCCACCGAATTGGCACAACAAGAAACTATGATGTCATCACGCGTGTACTTTGACAAGATGACAGTTCTTTCGTCCACGCTGTGGCGTTCCGAGGCTTTTAGCCCTGCGTTGGCGCCCTTTTCCGACTCTGTAGTTCCGTCAATTGGTCTTTCGTTGCTGCCAGTGGTGAATCTGCACTTGACGTGATGTCAACGGTCCTCCATCTTATGAGAACCTCGTCCTCCGCTATGTACATCCCGATGGCATAGCCGAGACTAGGAACGATCTCCACCTTCCCCCTCACATCTCTGACTCTTCTGGTTGTGGCAGGCATAGCCTCTGACAATGCACTTGAGAGTTGGAGGTTGGGATCAGAAACCATTCGCCACCTTGATTTCACCTCTCCTAACCAGACTATGCCCCCCTTGCCATTCACAAAGATGTCGAAGTACCTCTCCCCCGCGTTGAGTCCCTGTTCATCCACCTCTATCCTCCAACCTTCCTTGATTCCAAAGGCGCCCCTTAGCGCATGCGACTTCTCAATCAGCTTTCTCAAGATCATGACCGCCATGGCACCAATCTCGCGTGTGTCACTTAGCCCCCAAGCTCCCGCAACTCTGTCAGCAGGATGGACGCGACGAAGTGTCGCTCTGGCCTGGTGCGCACCCCTCTGAAGGGTGCATATGTCCACTCCTTCATAAGCTTCCTCGATGAACTGGAGGACAGCACCCCCTATCTGATGCAGACTGAAGAAAGCTTTCACATACCCCTCTCCACTGTACTTGAAGAACGCTTGGCTGCTTCCTCCCCAGGACTTGTATTTTACCATGATGCAATGAGATCCACTTGGTCCAAGATGAAGAACCTTGAACATCTCGACCTCCGTCCAATTGGAGTTGCCTCTACTCAACCCAGTGGAGTATATGAGGTCTATCACTAGTTCGCCCTCGTCATCAAGATTTGCCCTGATCGCGAGTGCGTGGCCTCTAGTGTCAATCCTAGAGAGCGCAGACACTATTCTCTTCGCTCCGATGAACTTCTGCCCTTGAAAGCGCAATTCTGTGCCCTTGATCTTCCATTCCCCAGTTTCTTCCCTAGTCAGATGCAGGAACCCGGGACTCCCTTGAAGCTCTAGGTAGCGTTCGAAGATCCAGTCCGCACCTAACTTGTCCGCCAGACAGACTTGGTACACCCCTGGTTCCTGGAACGGCAAAGTGAATACCTTACCGGGTCGTATCTCGCCAAAGGCGTGCCTCACCTTGGGGGTCACTCGTTCCAAAACTTCCCTCCCGCGGACCGTGAGCTGTCTTGTCTCTACGTGGTAGAGGCCCTCACCTCCCCCGAGCTCAAGCTCCCTAGCAACGGTGGTTACCCTGAGTAGATGCTTCCCTCCACTTCTGCCAACGAAGAGAATATCTGGTCTGATTGGGCCCTTCAGGATGACAACGCGATCGCCGTCTTGTACACCTATGTCTCTCAGGATGTCCTGATGGGCGGTGACTTTCCGCCAGTAACCTGCTCCTCTCACATATGACAACATCCGGAACTCATGACCGAATCTGCAGACCGTTATCGTGACCTCCTGTCCCTCTTCTGCCCAGTGTCTAGGTGTGCGAATCTCCATGTCTTGTCCGTACTGGTTGACACTTACCGTAATTCGCTTCTTCGCCATTGCTTCTTTCTGCTTGATTGATCACCAGTTTCCCATAAGGCCCCCTACATCAAGTGAGGTGAACCCTCGGGAAGCTCGCGTCATGTTGAGGGGAGTCAGCAGAACAGCTACAGTCGGGGGCCGTGCTAGTCTCATTGTACCAAACCATGTATCTCTGAGCGGTTTTCTCTGACGGAGGGAATGGAGCCAGCGGTCCGCAAAGGATCGAAAAACCTGAGTGCCTGCTATGCGCCACAGGTTCCGCGAACCTGCGCGAAAGACGTTGAACGTGACAGTTGCACTCAGTCCGCGAGAAGAACCACATCAGTTCAAGCGGTCCGACTGCAGTTGGAAGTTAGCTTAAGTACTCGAACCCTCGGACTTCGTGCGGATTCAACAACGGTGATACTTAGATAGAGGTGCTCTGGATGAAAGTAGGTTACGTCGTTAGAACTCCGACTTCGGTTCACTTGCTTGACTCAGATATGCGGACCATCGCAGAAAAGTCAGGAAACGAGGAACTCAAGCTTGACACCTGCTCCAAGGTGCTGATGGATCTCAAGAGCAAGCTCTCAGGTCTGGAGAGGATCGTCGTTGAGGAAGATGGAATCAAGAACATAATCGAGCAGATGGGACTTCAGGTCGCACTTGAACAACCTTCCCCAGCTGGGAAGTACGTGAGATCCAACTTGGATCTAGTGAAAGGGCAGACATCCCAAGCCAAGTTGAATGCTTACAGATCCATCGCAATTGAGCAGACTCAGCTGAGGATAGCACAGATGTCTTCAAGCCTGGACCAAGAACTCATCAGGCTAGTATACGCGCACGATACCCTCGCGGCATCAACCAACGAAGTAGTGGAGAAACTGGTCGACCTAGTGTCTCTGTACTTCCCAGAACTCAGAAGATTTGCGAGATCACCCGAGAGACTCGCGAGCCTGCTGGAGAAGCACCCGTCCAAGGAAGACATGTTATCCACTGGAGAGGGCGAGGCCCCCAACGAGGTGATGGAATGGGCGCGCAGGTCCAGGGGTGCGGCCACTCCGGCCGGGACGGCGCTAGTGGTCCGGGAGTACGCGACCACTGTTCTGGCGATGACCTCGCTGAGAGAAAAGATCGCTCAGAGGATCTCTGATATAATGGTCGTCATAGCACCCAACACCTCCGCTGTTGCGGGTCCCCTTCTGGGTGCCAAACTGATGGCGAAGGCCGGGGGGCTGATCAAGTTGGCCAAACTCCCGTCGTCGTCGGTCCAGGTCATGGGAGCTGAGAAGGCGCTGTTCAGGGCTATGAGGGAGGGCGGAAGGCCCCCCAAACACGGTCTCATCTTCCAGAACCCGATGGTGCACAACGCGCCGAGGAAACTCAGGGGCAAGGTGGCGAGAGCGCTCGCGAGCAAGATAACAATAGCTTGTCGTATGGATGCTTTCTCCGGGACGGATCACGGTGAAGAACTCACTGAATCACTGAGGAAGAAGGTTGAGGCGCTGTCAGCCAAAGGAGGTTCCGAAGCATGAAGCAGCTGTTCGAGGGCGTCTTCGAGGATGATCACGGATTGCTGACGAGGAACCTGTCCCCCGGAAAATCGGTCTACGGAGAAGAACTTGTCAGCATTGACGGCGCCGAGTACAGAGTCTGGAACCCCTACAGGAGCAAACTTGCCGCGGCCATAAGGAATGGACTACAGGAATTGGACATCCGACCGGAGACGCGAGTTCTCTACCTAGGGGCAGCCAGCGGAACGACAGTCAGCCATGTCTCGGACATAGTCGGTGCGAACGGAGTCGTCTATGCTGTCGAGTTGTCGTACAGGCCAATGAGGGATCTTATGGAGAGGGTCGTGGAAGCGAGGCCCAACGTCGTACCGATGCTCAACGATGCGAGACAACCCTTCGAGTACAGCTACTTGCTTGAGGAGGTGGATCTACTCTACTGTGACATCGCGCAACCCGACCAGACCGAGATCGCACTCACAAACGTTCGGGCCTTCCTGAAACAGAAGGGAACCATCTTGTTGGCAGTGAAGGCGAGCAGCATAGACTCCCTGAAGCCACCAAAAGAAGTTTTCGAGTCAGAGGTCAAGAAGCTACTTGAATCGGGCGCCGAGGTCTTGGAGAGAATCGACCTCTCGCCTTTCTCCGCCGCTCACGAGTTCGTGCGGGCCAAGTGGCGAAGCGTTTGAACAAGTCCGGGACGGACGAGGCTGGCAGAGGAAGCATTATCGGACCATTGGTCATAGGTTCGGTCCTGCTTGACAGGCGAGGAGCCGACCAGCTGAAGAAACTTGGGGTGAAGGACTCGAAGAAGCTGAGTCCCAGCCGAAGGGGAAAGCTAGCTCCGGTGATAGAGGAGATCAGTGTGGCCCACGTGATAACTTACGTCACGCCCTGGAACATAGACAGCTACGTAAGGCGAAGGAGGAAGTACACGACTCTCAACAGGCTCGAGGCAGAGGTGGTTGCCATCCACCTTCGGGAGCTTAGACCGTCAGTGGCATACTTGGACTCGCCTTACCCAGTTCCCAAAGTGTACAGAGACATGGTCAGAGACTTGGTCGGTGACATGAGTGTGAGGATAGTGTCGCAGAACAGGGCGGAAGATGCGCACATCGAAGTGGCAGCCGCCTCTGTGTTGGCAAAGGTCAGGAGGGACGAGATCATAGGAGAATTGGGGCTCAAGCTCGGTGACTTTGGCAGCGGGTACCCGTCCGATCCGAGGACTAGGAGATTTGTTCTCGAGTTGTTGGGCAAAGGGGAGAAACAGTCCTTCATTAGATGGTCTTGGAAGACGATAGGCAGGTTGCTCAGGACTCGAGGCTACCCCTCTTCCACTTCCTCGTCAATCACGTAAAGAGCGCCTACCCCCCGACTCAGATCGGAAACCAAGAGCCTAGCGGAGAACACATGCAGTGTCTGCCCGACTCCAAGGTCGACAGCTATCCCCGTGACAAGCCCCGACACCCTGAGCACCAAAGACAGCTTCTCCTTCCAAGTTTGTCCCACGCTTATGGATCCCGAGGAAGATCCGGAAGCCTGATTGAGAAACGTCAGAAGATCGTGCGTCGTCACTAGCAACGCACCTACCCTTCCGGACACGCCGACGGTGGAGTCTAAGTAGCGGTAAGTGCCCAGCAGGAAGGCATCCAACCTGGAGTAGAGACCCTCGTTGGCTTCCGCGAGCACATCACGACCCGAAGGGAATTCGAGTTCCATCCCTGCAGTGGCCGAGGTCAGCAACAGAGTGTACGAGCCAAGGATGGCCTTGACTGCTCTATCATCGGAACTGTTCCACGGGGCAGTCAGTAGCTGGCTGAACCAGACTTCCGGCAGGCTGGTTGGCGCTATCTGCATGTCAGAGGAGCCGGAAAGACGCGAGGACCTCAGCTCTGAGACTCTCTGTGTCAGGTTGGTGGACGGGGGCAGGTCCTGAGTCAACGAGATCAAGCTCATGGGAACATCGTGCATGGAGATCCTGAATGGGAACTCCCATGCTCCACTGCTTATCAGGTCCGAGAACTTGGTGAGCAGTGTGGCATCAGTCAGCTTCTCCTCCGTCAGCGTCTGACCGAAAACCGAGACTGCGGCAGATGCCAAGTGGGATGAGTCCATGGAGTCAAGGCCGAACAGGCCGCTGTAGAATGACGCGAGTCTGGACCATGCGGAGATGTTGTTTGCCACCACGAAACCCAGCACAGCCAAGAAGCGCAGGTCCTGAGACCTTTCGAAGCCGGTGGCATAGTTGACCCAGATCACGGAAGCCTGAAACCTAGTGAGGTTGATCGAGTATCTGAACCTCTCCGAGCCGAGGCTCTCAAAGAGTGAATCGAGATTAGGTATGCCAAAGGGATTGGCCAGGCCGAGGCTGCTGAAGTAGGCCTTCATGTCCGCTGGTAGCCTGGAGTAAGACTCCCCGTCAAGCAACCGTGCTGCTATCGTGAGCACGTAGTCTACCTTGTCTATGCTCCTCCTGGCGGAGACGGCATCCGGAGCTATGGTCGTCAGTAGCTGAACGGCATAACTCAAGGCTGACCTGTACAGAGGAATCACCACATCCTCCTCCGTCCATGACAGGGAGGTTATCGCGGCAGAGGCTGCCGTATAGGCTATGAGCTCCTGCGTGAGCAGAGATGTGGTGAACTTCTGACCCGGTGCACCTGCGAGCAATGAGAGATCCACACCTGTCGACGTTCGCTCGAGCTTCGACGTATCGTTCGTCAGCAATTGAGCAAAAGGTAGCTCCTCTTTGTTTGCCGGTCTGAAGCCCGAGGCGGCGGATCCGGCCATGAACGTCTCGTCAGAGCGAGCTCTAGCGTAATCACCAGTTCCAAGCATCAGACCAGGG
>JBGOYZ010000025.1:0-15140 GCA_041479945.1 Thermoproteota archaeon | reverse complement strand
CCGGTTCAGTATACCTCGGCATGGCCAGCACTGAGTTGCACCCGAACTTGCCGCAGACTGAATCTGGGTTCATTGGATCCAATGACCACATTCCATCACGCACGAACTTGTACTCTATCCTGGCATCAAGAGGGAACTCGAGCTCAAGCCAGTGCACATCCGTTCCGTGGAGTTCTAGCATGGGATCAGACTGCGCGTCCCAGCCGTTGAAGTCGCCGGCCACATACACCTTGGATTTCACGGACCCGCGATGTAGAAAGAGCGCTCTTTCTCCGACCACTATCGGAGACCGCTGGCCATGTTTGCGCAGGAGCGCGTTGATGGCCATGGATCTCTTTGTGGAGGAGTGAAGCCCCGCTATGGGCCGAGAAGTGTCCGGCGGGTTCTGGCCTCGCAACGATACATCAAGCAAGTCCATCGATTAATGCTTTCCGAAGGCCAACCGAGGACCAAATGCAGACGGAAGAATACCTCTGACGGCTCACGTCTTCCTTGCTGGCCCTCCTGCTGGGAAATCCATTTAGGTTGATTGCCTAGACTGAATCCGGATGAGGCGTCCGGATAACATGACTCTCGCCCTTGTTGGGGGCCTGTCCTTAATAGTGATCGTTGTGACGCTCTACCTGTCGATGCCGAGAGAGGAGCCCGTGACCGGGATTGGCGTCAACTTCACCGAAGTGCAACTGTCGGAATTCCGAGTCAAGTTCCTGGGCTGGGTGGTCGATTATGACCCCTTCAGCGTTAACGACTTCTCGAGTCATGCTGATGCTTTCACGTGGGTCTCGCCGACTGGGCTGTACATAGACGAGGAGTACAAGCTCGGAGGAAGCCCCGCCGAAGTGCAACTGACGGCGAGGAATGAGAGTGTAATGGTATTGCCATTGGTCGCAAACAAGGACTTCAACAGGGCGGTTGTCCACAGGGTCCTCTCTGACACGCAGGTGAGAGACTCTGTGATAGATCAGATTGACAGGTTTGTCGGCGGGGGCGGCTACGATGGCATAAACATTGACTTCGAAGACGTGCCGGAGGGAGACAGGGACCTGCTCACACAGTTCATGCAGCTGCTGGCGGACAGGCTCGAACCAAAGGGAAAGCTGGTCACTATGGATGTTCCTGCGAAGACATCAGACACAACGATAGGTTGGGCCGGGCCTTTCGACTACAGGGCGCTGGGCCGAATCTGCGATCTTGTTATCCTTATGGTGTACGACTACCACTGGTCTGGTGGCACTCCCGGCGCGATATCGCCTCTTGACTGGTTTGAGGACGTGATCAGGTATTCCTCGTTGGTGATCCCGGCCAGCAAGCTGGTAATCGGCATACCTTTCTATGGCTACGACTGGCCCTCGGGCGGAACCGCGTCAGGTGTGAGCTTCCGGCAGGCCTTGGACATCGCAGCACAAGTGAAGAGGCCAGTGAGATTCAGCAACGGATCTGGTGAATACACCTTCACCTACTCGAAGGAGGGTGTCAACCACGAAGTCTGGTTCCAAGGAGCAAAGAGCACCGAACTTAGATTGCAGGTCATGCAGAGGTATGGACTTGATCAGGTGGCGGCGTGGTGCATCGGACAGGAAGATCCCAGAACGTGGGAAGTAGTTGCCAGGACATAGTTCGCTCTTCTGATCCCGAAGCGAAAGGCCGACGAATCGGTTCCGATCCGAGAAAAGCACATAAGGGCGCTGGAGCCGTTCACAACGACTTGCCGGCACGTCGCAGTGTGGCGGATGCAGTCATGGCAGGATGATACTGTTCATTTGAAATCAGAGACAGGGGGCCAACTCTCGGCATTCCTCACGAAAAGGGGACTGGAAGCTTTGAAGGAGAAGCTACCTCTCACAGATGGATTCGAGGCAGTAAAGCCCACAAACAAGTATGAGACGCTCAGGGGGAGATTGGATGGAAGCCTAATCATAGTTTACTCCACAGGAAAGGTGGTCTACGAGAGATCCGAGACCACCCGCCGAGTCATAGAGAGCTCCGCATATGAGGCCACAAAGGACGATGGGGCGGTTTTGGGCTCTGACGAAGCAGGCAAGGGCGAAGCGGTAGGACCGATGGTGGTAGGCGCTGCCTGCCTGAACCCGCGCCAAGCGGCGAGGTTGGTGTCATGGGGGGTGGCTGACAGCAAGATAGTGCCGGCCGACAGAATGCACGAACTGGCCGAGCTCGTGATGGAGGAGAGCCTCGGGTTCAAGGTCGTCAGCATATCTCCCGCGGAGTTCAATTCGATGATTGAGGACGCAAAGAAGCAAGGCAGGAACCTGAACGACATTCTCGCTGATGCGCACTCAGATGCGATAAGGTCGGTCCTGCAGCAAGTGAACGCGCCTGCGATCAGGGTCGTTGTGGATGAGTTTGACAGCAGCAAGACCGGAAAGAGACTCAAGGTCATCGAAGGGGCATCCGGAGACAGACATGTCGAGTGGACACCGCACGCGGAGATCTTCCCTGCGGTCGCGGCAGCCAGTATCCTTGCCCGGGATGGGTATGTCAAGTGGATAGAGGAGAACTTGGAGGAATGGCAGATCTCGAAGCTCAAGAAGGGAGACATGGACATCGTCAAGCGAGCGTCGGACGTGCCGAAAATCTACAAGACTAGCTACCTTGAGACGATCCTGCGGTCTGGGTCAAAGAGGAAAGGGCATGACAGGTAGTCCCAGACTAGAGGATTCGACCGAATAGTAGGAAATCACTATAGGAATTCTATATCTTCGCAAAGTGACCACAATTCGCCTCCGTATTGGCCCAGCAGAGACGAATAGCAGTAGTCGGGGGAGGCCCTGCTGGCATGGCGGCTGCCTCCCGAGCCAGGAGGCTTGATCCCCAATCACAGATCACTGTCTACGAGGCGTCGAAGTACGTCTCCTACAGCATGTGCGGAATACCGTACTACATCTCAGGCTTGGTCAGCGACCTCTCCAAACTGGTCGCCTACTCGCCCGAACAGTTCAAGAGCGAGAGGAGGATTGACGTCCTCACTCAGGCTAGGGTCATCTCAGCAGAGGCCGGAGCTCGCAAGCTCAGGTTTGCAGCCGCTGGCGGGGAGAGGGAACAGGAATACGATGTACTGATCCTCGCAACCGGCGCCAAGCCATGGGTTCCTGGGATCGATGGCATCCTTCTCCCGGGCGTGCACACTGTGAGACAGCTGGAGGATGCCGAGGCGATAAGGTCCAGGGCGGAGAAGGCAGAGAAGGTGGTGATAGTGGGAGCGGGCTACTCAGGACTTGAGTTGTCCGAGAGTTTCAGGTCTTTGGGAAAGGATGTCACGGTTCTCGAGTCCCTGCCTCGTCCGATGGAAAACTTGGACCCGGACATGTCGGAACTGGTGACGCGTGAGCTTACTGCGAACGGGGTAAAAGTAGCCTTCAACACGAAGGTTACTGCAATTGAGGGCAAAGACAACGTGGAGCGGGTTTTGACCGAAGGAGAGCCCTACCCGGCTGACTTGGTGATAATGGCGACTGGAGTCAGGCCTGACGTGGATCTTGCCAGGATGTTGGGCGTTGAAATGGGCGCCACAGGCGCGATCAAGGTCGATGAGAGGACGCGGACAAACGTCGAAGGTGTGCTTGCAGCTGGAGACAACGTAGAGGTCAGGCATCTCGTGACAGGAAAACCGGCGTACATCCCTCTAGCCCAGACGGCGAACAAGATGGGCTTCGTCGCAGGTGCGAACGCGGCTGGCAAGGAGGCCAAGTTCCTAGGCGTTGTGGGCAGCGCCGTCACCAAGGTGTTCGATCTGGAGATTGGGCGAACCGGTCTGACAGTTCAGGAGGCAGGGAAATCGGGACTCCGCGCTCTGGGTGTCACAATCTCGTCGACGACACGGGCACACTATGACCCTGACTCCAAGAAGATCTGGGTCAGACTCAATTTCGAGGAAGGATCGCAGAGATTGCTCGGAGGACAAGTCCTGGGCCAAGAGGGGGTATGGGGAAGGACGTCCGTGCTGTCCATGGCGCTGCACTCCAAGTCCGCCCTCACTGACCTGCTTTTCTCCGACATGCCGTACGCGCCACCCTTCGGTCCTGTCTGGGATCCACTAGTGACAGCATCTAGAGTGGGTCTGAGGTAGTGACCCTGGGGAGGAAGCGGAGTGGCGCTAGCTCTAGGCTGGGCCTCCTGTGTTCAGAGCCTTCTTCACGGAGTACACGTACGGTATCGCGAAGTCCACGTTGTCGCTCGAAGATATCTTCCTGAATATCTTGGAGTTTATCTCATGGGAGGTCCTAGGACGTTCGGTCGCAAGCGTCATGTACCGCAGCCTCATCCATACTCCGTAGTCATAGAAGTCTGACCTCACGTACGGCTCCATCTTGGTCGCCTTGATTACGTCACCGGTGACCTCCTTTGCAGAGTCAATCAGTATCTTCTCAGCCTCGTCCCAGTTCGAGTCGTAGGTTATCCTGATCACGATCTCGTCGAGAAGGTATGAGCTTTCCCTGTCAGCACCCTTGGTATAGTCAATGACGACGTTCCCGAACAGGATCGCGTTGGGAACGAGCACGGTTCGACCCGACGGTTCCTCGGTTCCGACAGTTCCGCCGACTTGGTTCAGTTCCGTGTACATTATTCCGATGTCCGTCACGTCTCCTATCAGGTTCCATGAAGGCAGGAAGACCCTGTCTCCGATCCTGAAGGGACGTTTCAGAGTCACCATGACCCAAGCGGCCATTCCGGTCACAGGTTGCTGCAGTGACCAGCCTAGGAACAGCCCGGCGAAGCCTCCGAGCGCCGTGAGGAACAACCCCAGTTCGAAGAACACTGATGCTATCCCCAGCCCCCAGATCGCTATCGCGACCGCTCGCACCAGCCCCATGAACATGTGAACATCTGCCTCCCTGCCACCAGTGCTCAGAACGGCTACGCTGAACGCCCTAGCTATCACCTTGTACGTGATGTAGACCAGCGCAGTTATCCCTGCGACCTTCAGTGTGTAGTCTATCCAAGCTGGGGGTACTCTTCCGATGAACTGAAGTGACACGTCGAGGACGAATGGGTAGTACCAATAGAAAAGCCCCAATACTGCGATCAGCAACCCAATCGTGATGATCGCTAGGGTGGTCTTTCTCATGGAATATTCGGTTGTTCCACGCCACTGATAAAAGGGTTCTCCTGAGAGTGCCTGAGAGTGCGCATACCCTCGTGCAGAACAACTGGCCGGGGCTGGATTGGCCCTAGCCCCTCTCTTCCAGCGTTTTCCTCAGCATTGGATTCTGCCGTGAGATGTCGGCAAGGACAGTCTCGAATGATTCGTCCTTCGACAGTCTGTACCTGACCACGGGCCCTGTTCTGCCCACTTCGTCCCTTCTGGTCAGCACTCTGACCCTTTCATTCACTGTCTCAACGGAGATCGACAGTACCTTCGCCACTTCTGATTCCCTTCCCAGTACGCTTGATTCCATGTGCCCCTTCGCTGTGGGCTCTATCAGCATTAGCCTCTTGTCGACCCCCAGAACGCGACCTCCCTCCGCCAGCTCTGCTGGTGTGAGACATCCGCCAAACCTGTGAAATTCCTCCTCGGACCTAGTCATGCGAGTCATTGGGAACGAGACCACTGTTCGCTCGACAGGATCAAGGAAGACGTAGGCCCTAGGCGAAGACATCGGGGTGGCTTGGACTATTAGGCGTTCATGAATCGTGAACCCTTCCTTCTCAAGCGCCAGTTCAATCCTATAGGAAGGTGACTGAGCAAGCACTGTCAGGTCCACATCGCTGTTCTCGTTGACATCTCCCCTTGCCACGCTCCCGAGCACAACGATCTCCGACGACAATCCGTAGAGTGCGTTCATGAGCTTCAGGGCGGCTCCTCGTTTCTGTCTCAGGATCTCCCATCTCCTCTGCTCGTAGACTATGTCCTTCTGTGCCCCCCTCCGACGCACCTTGCTCATCGCACGAGAAGTGAACCGTCGATTATTATCGCCTTCGGACTGCTCTGTCGGAACCAGAGGAGGATGGCCCGAAATGCTGTTGGCCACAGAACGGGATTGCCCTTTAATACCCTGTACGGCGTCTGAGTCGTCCAGTTGACTGAGCAGGAACGAGATCAGTTCATAGTGACTCCATGGGAAGTTGAGGGGAAGATAGACTACGATAGGCTCATACGCGAGTTCGGGACTCAACCCATCACAGATGAACTGCTGAGAAGGTTCGAGAACGCGGCGGGGGGCTCACATCACATGCTCAGAAGGAAGGTCTTCTTCTCACACAGAGATCTCGACCTCGTCCTTGACGATGTCAAGTCCGGAAAGGGGTTCTTTCTCTACACCGGTCGCGGACCTACTGGTCCAATGCACATAGGTCACATACTCCCCCTGTACTTTTCAAAGTGGCTGCAGGACAGGTTCAAGGTCAACCTCTACGTGCAGGTGACCGACGACGAGAAGTTCCTGTACGAGAAGAGGGGCCTGACCCTCGACGACACTAGGAGATGGGCGCATGAGAACATCCTAGACATCATAGCTGTGGGTCTAGACCCGGACAGAACCTTCATCTTTCAAGATACGGAGTACATGGGCAACATCTACCCGCTGGCTGTGAAGGTCGCTCAGAGGATCAACTTCAGCGTTACGAAGGCCGTTTTTGGGTTTGACGAGCAGACAAACATAGGCATGATATTCTACCCCGCCGTGCAGGTTGTTCCCTCGCTATTCGAGAAGAGAAGATGCCTAATCCCCGCCGCGATTGACCAAGACCCCTACTGGCGTGTTCAGAGGGACGTGGCTGAACCGCTCGGATACTACAAAACCGCGGCGATACACAGCAAACTGATACCGCCACTCACTGGGACGGAGGGTAAGATGAGCACTTCTAGGCCGGAGACGGCGATATACCTCAGCGATGATGACAGAACCGTAAGGGACAAAATCGTGAAGTATGCCTTCTCAGGCGGACAGCCAACCGTCGAGCTTCATCGCAAAATCGGAGGGGATCCTGACGTTGATGTGCCCTTCCAATGGCTATACATGTTCTTCGAGGAAGACGACGCGAAGGTCAAGAAGATAGAGTCTGAGTACAGGAGCGGAAAGCTGCTGACGGGTGATCTTAAACAGATGTTGGCTGACAAGGTGTCGGATTTTCTGAACAAGCACAGGGAGAGGAGAAAAAAATCCTCGGAACTGGTGAAACTATTCAAGAGGGAAGGCAAGCTGGCCAAGAAGATGTGGGCCACAATCTATGAGTAGACAGCCTTCAAACAACTTCCCTGTGAGTCGCTTCGGCGTCATGTCTCATCCCACGAGCAGATTCTCCTCGTCAGGGGTTGATTGCTGCTGGCAAAGATGTTTGACTTATTAATGCGCAACTTCGAGGTCGCGCAAGTCGGTTCCCAGAATGAAGAGTGCTCCTGCTGAGGGCGAGGGTGTGGACTACTGGTTCCCCTCTCCGCCTGTTGAAGGAGCATTCGAGTGGGACGGTTCGCTTGTGGGCAGCAGGAACCTGATCACCGCGGAAAAGGGGAGAGTCGCCAGCAAGGACAAGGCGCTCCATCGTCAGCCGGAGAAGTATCAGAGGATCAGGAAGCTAGCTCAGAAGTTCGTAGAGGACAGTCGCGGTGCCATCATGATCCGTGATGCGGTCATACATGGCGTCAGGGTGAGAATGTTCACCAACAGCGAGCATCACTGTGACTTTTGGGTGCACAACTGGTTCTCCCCGGAGGAATGGGAGCAGGCCACAGGGAGGAAAGCAGAGGAGCGACCTGTAGTGATAGTGTACGCGCTCACGGGCGTGGAAGGCGAGCAGCCGGCAGCGTACTACAACAGGGATGCGAGCGAGATCATTTTCTTCAACACTTCGTATTATGGACAGCTCAAGAGTTGGACTCTCGGCGCTGTCGGCCGGGTGTTGGCTGAGGAATCCGGCATTCACTCGATCCACGGAGCCTGCGTGACATTCAACGGAAGGGCGATATTGTACATCGCGCCAACTGGCACGGGCAAGTCCACCAGTTCCTATGGGCTCACCCCGTACCCTGGGACCAAGTTCCACTCTGACGACTGGGTGTACGTGCGACACGCCTACAAGAACAAGAGAGACGGGAAGTTCTATGTTCCGTCAACTATCAGCGCTGCAGATGGATTCGAGGTGAAGGGTTTCAGGGTCTTTCGATGGATCAGGGAAGTGGGTTCTCAGTGTCCCGATGCCAGCGTCGAAGCGCTTACGTTGAACGGGGACAAGGTCTCGCTCCGACTCGGTGACCTAGACACCTCCACCCCTCCGACATCATTCGGATACATCTCGGAGAAGGAATTCTACCTGAGGACCAACTTGGTGGAGAGCTTCCCGTTAGCGCTCGTCGAGCTAATGAAGTGCGAGACGGAGAACTGCCCGGAGGTCACAGACGCCTTTCTCAGCCGCGCGTCAGCAACATTGGATGAAGTCATATCGGAACTTCTCTCGTCTGCCGATTCCGAACTCAAGGCAGTGATCAAAGACAAGGGGTGGGCTGAACTCAGGAAGAAGATGGCAAGGTTCATTGCATTCGGGAACTCAAGGGCAATGTTTGACCAATCGCGGGCCTTCGCAAAGGACAAGGTGATACTGAACCCCATGGAGCCAGTCATGATTGATACGGTGATGTTGATCAAGAGAGACTTCAGAGAGGATCACGTGCTGGAGAGCCTTCCGCTTGGGGAATTCATAGAGCGACTTCTGGTAGGTGACACGCCCGATGGCAAATGGGAGATAGCGTACAATGACTACAGAGCAGTTGACGACGAGGAAGAGAAGAAGTACCTCAAGGACCTGTTCGAGAAGGCAGATGAAAGCGGTCGAACCGTGTACCAGCAGTTCGTGATGGACCGCGAAGACTTCCCCTTCACGCTTGACGAAGAGTTCGAGTTGATGGAGGTCCTGCACAGTTCGACACACTGCTATGACCTGAACACCATCTTGCAGGCCGCGGGATTCACCAAGAGAGACTCGGTCGCAAGGACCATCCAACTCATTGTTAAGGTTCTGAAGAACAGACCTACCGACATCAAGGTGACCCTTGAGGAGTTCACGGGACCTCGCAAGTCTCTGTGACACGGACACCATCGACACACGACAAAGGAAGCACGCACGGACCGACTGGCCGTGGCCAACCGATATGCTTATTTTCTGGCCTGCAACAGGTCGCTTCTGACAATGGCCGCCAAATCGACGCCGAGGACCCTCTACGCTATCCGGCTTTCAGTCGGCCCGTCCGTCTTCTGCCCCATGCGCGATCGTCCTGTCCGTGTCATGACATGCACAAAGTGCAAGTGGAACGAGGGGCGAAAGGTTAGCCCGCTGCCTTCCGATGAACTCAGGGGAACTGGCTACGTCTCCTGCACCTACGTTGGTCAATAGACTGGCAGGACAAGCGTAGATCATAATGACATGACAACGGATCTCAGATCGTCGAACACGTAGTCGTATCGCACCACGATGAAAGGACCTATGATGTATGGATCTTGACCCTTCACGAAGTACATGGGCTTCAGTTTGTCGAAGTTGTTGATTGCATCCTGCTGGGTGGCCAATCTGAACATGTCCTCCTTTTCGATGAGTTGTTCGGCGTATTTGGCAAAACTGAACATCCAAAGCACATCAGCCCCGATCTCTCCGCCGTGATAGAAGTATGTGTAAGACAAGCCGAAGAAAGGTCCATCCTGTGTTGCGACATAGAACGCCCTCCTGATGTCCTCGTCATCAAACAACCGCGACTCTCCCGCGGCTATTGTCGTCAGAATCTTCTCAACAGACGAGGTCGGATCAGGCGACTGGTCAGAGTAGACAACGAGGTCCCCGACTATGGCGAGCTTGCCCCAAGTTCCATTGGTGGTGAGAACTCTGAATGTAGTTACACCTGCGAGCAGTTCTCTCGTCACTGTAGCACCGGCAAGGATGCTAGCGAGGCGACTGGCATTGCCTGAGGACATTCCAAGGACATTGGCTGTCATGCCCTCTTCAACTTCAATATCCTCCGCCCAGTCGATGTCGCTCGTTGTGATGTTAAGCCTCGGAGTGGCGAGCGAGATGAGGGTCTCGTTCCTGAGCAGTTCAACACCGGCTGTCTTCATCCTTACTTGTGTGAAGTTGACGATTCGGAAGTGGATAGCTCCGCTGGGTACTGGTAGCATGAAACCAGTTACTTCCACGTTTATGTCTAGCGGGAACTGCCTGACAGGCGGCCGTTGGAGGAACCACCAGATTGCGTAGACTCCCCCCATTATGACGACAAACGCTAGGACTGCAGCTACCTTTTCACGTGTGGTTGCGGTCGGTTGTTCCTTTCGTCGCGCGCTGGCGAGGCGTCGACGTGACATCTGACAACTCCAGCGGGGGATCCCTCTATTTAAGGCAGAACTCAATAGGGCTTGCAGAGAATGGCTAAATCCACCCGCCTTTCCGATTCAATCGTGAACGAACGGCGAAGCGATTGGCTGTGGTCGGCTCTGGTCAGGCCCATGCTTGCGCTGAACATCTTCAACCTCGCCGTCTCAGTGATCGGACACGTGATCCCTTTCGGATTCATGAACACCTTCGGACTGCTTTCGATGATTGAAGGCGCAATCCTGCTCGTCGCGGGAAGCACTCTTGACATCGCATCATCAATCTTTGGCACTGAGGCTAGCAAGCTTCTGTTTCGCAGCAAGCGTGAGTACTCATCGGATCACCACAGAAAGCAGCAGCGGAAGGCGATCGATCTCATCCTGCTGGGCCTCGTCGTGGTTGTCGAGTCGATAATCCTATCTTTGTTCTTGACCTAAGAGAAAAATAGAGGGTTGGGGGGAAGCCCCCCCATTCCTGTTTCTGAGTTCTACTCAGCCTTCTTTCTCGAGAGGTACCATGCCAGGAGCGCGACCACGATGATCAGTCCGCCCTCGGCGTATGTCAAGGTCGTCAAAGTGCTCAGTTGCGATGAGAGCGAACTCACCGTAGATTGCAGCGTCGCGACTTGACTCTTCAGGGTCGCAATGTCATCTTTCAACGGCTGGAGTGTGGCATCAAGCGTTGTCACCGTGATCCTGGTAACTGGTCCAGTCTGAGCGTTGACTGCAGTCGTTATTCCATCGTACGGGAAGTCAGGACCTGCGGCAGAGCTTGCGGCAGCAGTAACAACACCTACTCCGGTGAGCACTGCTCTGTAGTAGAGGGTTCCCGCTGCCTTGGGTTGGTAGGTAAATGAGTAGAAGCCTCCGGTGTTTGTGGTCGTTTGTGCAACAGGCGTCCATGTAGCATTGTCGGTGCTCTCTTGGAGGAGTGTCACGAATCCGTTCTCAGCGAAAGCGATTGCAGGGTCTACCACGAACTTGCCGCTGATCACTACTGGGTTTCCTAGCTGCAAACTCGTCGCACTGGCAGTAGATGAAGGTGGCGGAACGCCCGTGGCGTAGCCCGCCGCAGCTAGCAGTGCCTTTGCCGCATTCGGATCGTAGCTTCTTGCCGTTATTGTGGCGTCATAGCCCCAACCGATCGGAGCAACATGGGTTGCACCAGGGACTCCGAATCCTGCCAGCAGATTGTCTATGATGAGTTGTCTCGGTATCAGGTAGTCAAAGGCTTGCCTCACGTCCTTGGCTGCTGTTGCGGCCTGCTCCGGATGAGCCACACCTAGAGGAGTAGCTACTCCGGTTCCGAAGATCGGGTGCTGCATGTTGTATCCTAGCTCCTGCACTCCGGTTCCAGTGAGAGAATAGACTGTGGCCCAGCCTGTGAATGTCCCTGCCTTCACGTCCTTCTGCAATTGGTAGTTCTGGTCCAGTATGTCAACCTCGCCGTTCTTGAGCGCGGCGATGGCTGGATCCTTCGCTACGATGTACTTGATGTAGTAGTCTTGGATGCCGAACATACCGGCATTCTCTAGAGCGGTCTTGTTCCAGTAGTCATTGTTCTTGACCAAGTGAACCGTCCCAGTGGTCGAGGAGTACTCAACCCACTTGTACGGGCCGGTCCCTATGGGTCCGGACCAAGTCTGTCCGTTTGCTTGGTACGTGTCAACTCCGGTGTTGAACGGGTGAGCCGACCAGTCTGCGGGTGCCACCGTTTCCAATACGTGCTTTGGTATCCAAGCGAACTGGTCTCCCTCCGGGTGGAAGATCGCTGTTGGAGCTCCCAGGCCTGCGAAGTCAGCTATTGTAATCTTCACCGTGTACTTGTCGATGGCCTCTGCAGTTGCTACCCTATCTCTCGTGGTTGTGGCATTGGCGGGGTAGAATGTATCTCCTGTAACTGGGTCGAACACCAACCTCTTGCTGGTGCCGTTCTCCCACTTGAAGGTGACGTCCTCACCGACGAAACCGGCGTAGAATCCCGCGTTAGCAGCTCCCACGAGCGGGTTCATAGCGGCCCACAGTGAGAAGAGCATGTCGTCGGCTGTTACCTCGATTCCGTCGTGCCATTTCACCCCGTGGCGCAGAGAGTACGTGAAGGTACTGGCATCTGCGGATATGACCAAGTTCGTTGTCAGCGCAGACGTGAACTCCTTTGCTGCATTGACGGCGTTGGCCCCCTCCATAATCGGAGAGAACACAACTGTATCGTACCAAGAGTTGGAGAGCGGAGGAATGAGCGATACTATTTCTCCGGTTGTTCCGAACACCACAGTGGTCTGAGTTGTCTTGAGGAACTGAGGAACTGGACCGACGTTGTCGTATAGCCATTCATAGCTTTGGAAGTCAATGGCTGGATTCGCTGCTATGGGAGCGGCTTGCTGCACGATCGTTGACTTCGGGACCTCGTCGAAAGCTATGGCCTGCCAGCGTTTGAATGCGGCCATGCCTTCTGCATTGTATCCTGCAACCATGAAGGTGTTGATCTCCGCTTCCGAAGCACTATCGTTCCACAAGTAGTAGTTGGAACCAGCGGGGGCGAAGTTCTTGTTGGAGAATATCTGGAATATGCCACCGAGGGGAAGCAAGCCTGGGGTCCATCCGATGAACTCCACGTCGTATCCGCCATCGTCGAATGTCTTGCCTAGGTTCTCGCGCGGGGGATACAGGACTCTATCGTAGACGGCGGTCCAGCCCAAGAACAGCATCCTAGCATCTATTCCCACAGCCTGGAACGAGTTGGCGATTATGAGTCCCCACTGTCTCCTCAGGAGGTTTGCCGAACCTGGAGCAATCAGCGTAACCTTGAAGATTGTTCCGGCTCCGAATGTCAGGGGTATCAGAGGAACAATTAGAAACGCACAAGAAAGGAGTATTAGAAGGTATCTATAGGTGTATTTCATTTTTATTCGAATCAATCCTGCCTCCGGACTTTATATAAGCGTTGCGTTACGTAGAAATACTACAGCCCCTCACGGGGCAACAGAACTCATAAGGCTTATATAGGATTTGGATTGCGAGCCCGAATAGCGCAACAAGCCGAATGAGTCTTCTCAAGTACATTGCCAGAAGAGTTCTGTACATGATTCCTATGGCAATAGGGATATCCATGATTAGTTTCCTAGTGATGTACGCTGCGGGCGACCCGATTAAGCTCGCCACGGCAGGTCATCCGAACATAACCGAGGGGCAACGTGAAGCCTTGAGGAAATACTACGGATTGGACCAGCCCATTCCAATACAGTACTTGAACTGGCTGAGTCACCTTCTGGTCGGGGACTTCGGAAAGTCCTTGTACGGGGGCAGACCTGTGAACCAGCTGATAGGGGATTGGATCTGGGAGACCATCAAACTGAACCTCATTGGGTCGCTCTTGGCATTGGCAATCGCGATACCAGTTGGAGTTCACTCTGCCCTGAAGCAGTATTCGCTCAGCGACGCGATAGTGACAACGACCTCCATCTTTGGGGTTTCGATGCCGACCTTCTGGATAGGAATAGTGCTCATCCTGATCTTCTCGTTCTGGCTCGGTTGGCTTCCCTCGTCCGGGGCCTATGGATTTCCGAAGAGTTGGCCTCTCTTCGGCATCAACAATTCGTTCGTCGATGCTATTGCACACTTGATACTGCCTGTCGCTGTTCTGACGTATGTTGAACAGGCGCTGTACGTCAGACTGACCAGGTCACAGATGCTTGAGGTTCTCAGACAGGACTACATTCTGGCAGCAAGGGCCAGCGGGTTGCCCGAGAGCAAGGTGACCTACAAGTACGCTCTTCGGAACGCCATAACGCCAGTCATCACATATGCGGGCATCACGATAGGAAGCGTGGTCGGAGGTGCTCCTATGACTGAGACCGTTTTCAGTTGGCCCGGACTGGGTCGAAGGTTCGTGGAGGCTGCCACCTTGCTGGACTTTCCCGTGGTTATGGGCATCACCATGATAATAACGGTCATGATCTTGATCGCGAACCTGATCGTTGACATTTCGTACGTCGCCGTGGACCCGAGGATAAGTGTGGAGTAGAGCATGATGACAGCGCCAGAGTCTGAAGCTGAAAGAGAGGTGGAAGCTGCAAGCGAGCCAGAAGCTCCCGAGAAGCAGGTTCGAGGAGCCAGCCAATGGAGCGTAGCATGGAGGCGGTTCAAGCGGAACAAAGCAGCGTTGATAGGCTCCGCGATGATTGCGGTCGTCCTCTTCGTCGCAGTCTTTCACGGCTCGATTGCCCCCTACGCACCTAGACCCAACGCCGATGCCTTTAGACCTCTCTATGACGGTGAGGCAGGGCAACCTCCGTCTTGGAAGCATTTGTTTGGGACGAGCTCTCCCGGAACGGACATCTTCAGCGAGGTGGTTCACGGTACCGTGTACACTATGTACGTGTCCATCTTGGTGACGGTGATAACCATGGTTCTCTCAACGGCGGTGGGGGTCGTGGCCGGGTATCTCGGAGGGAATGTGGACAATGTCCTGATGAGGATTTCGGAGGTATTCTTGGTCATCCCGGTCTTGCCACTGATCTTAGTCTTCGCTCGGATCTTCCAGATCGTCTTCTCGGAGACTCAGTTCACTATTCCCGTTGTCAACATCCAAGTTCCAATAGGGCTCACAATAGTAGTGGTCATAATCTCGCTGTTCGGCTGGGCTGGAAACGCCCGCGCGTTCAGGGGGGAGGTGTTGAGGATCAAGGAGATGGAATACGTACAGGCAGCAAAGTCTATCGGGGCAAGCGACTACAGGACCATGCTGTACCACATAATCCCGAACATACTATCAACGGTCATTGTTGTCGCGTCGTTGACCATGGCAAGCGCCATTCTCACAGAAGCCGCTGT
>JBGOYZ010000024.1:0-15724 GCA_041479945.1 Thermoproteota archaeon | reverse complement strand
GTAAGTTTTCCCTTCACTCATGTATGCATCACCAGACTGACGACGCCAAGTTGCCTTATATGGTTGTCAAAGCGACGGCGAGGTTCACCGCGCGGTGGAGGGCCATTGACCGCTGGTGGTCCGGGTACGGAAGATGCGTGGATCTATTGCCTCAGTCCCACATGAGTATCACTCCCATGAACCCCGATCTGTCCTTGAGCAGCTGTCTGTAGATCTCCGGAGCCTGGGAGTAAGGTACTCTGTGGGAGATCAGGTTTCCGACATCGAGTTCTCTTTTCCTCACGAGATCGAAGAAGAACTCGGCGTCACGTTTGCCGGTCCACGGGTTGTCAGAGGTCGGGTAGTGAGGGTGAGACCTGTTATGTGCCCCGACTATCGTGTAGCTCGGAGAGTTGCAGAGATCGTGGAAATCAAAGGTCGTCTTGCCACGGGGACTGCTCAGCACGACGAACCTACCCTGCTCTCTCAGGCAGCCAAACTCTGCGGGGATCAGGTCTTGGTCACCGGTCGCCTCGATGACTATGTCCGCCATTCTTCCTCCGGTCTCTTTCCTGACTTCAGCGACAACATCGTTGACCTTCGGGTTGAGAGCGATGAAGAAGGGGTCTTTGGGGAGTCTAGACAGGCGCAGCTCGGCTAGGTCGACCACCATGACCGGTCTTGCCCCGCACAACCCACAAAACCTAGCTGCCAATTGCCCGACCAGACCTGCTCCATAGATGACCACCACATCTCCTAGTAGCACTCCTCCTCTTCTGACGCCGTTCAGCGTGATCTCAGCCATCGTAGAGAACACGGCATACTCGTCTGGGATCTCTTCATCAATTGGCCTCAGTGAATCGGCACTCACTGTCGCGTAGCGCGCGTGTTGTCCGTAGCTCGCGACTCTTCTTCCGATCCATTCATCGTCGACACCCTCGCCGACGCCAATGACCTCGCCAACACTATCGTAGCCAGGCACAAATGGGAACCTTCCATATCGTGACCATGCTGAATCTTCTGGAAAGTCGCCGCTCAAGATGGTCAATTCGGTTCCTGTGCTTATGAGCGTCTTCTTGGTTCTGATGAGAGCTTGCCCTTGGGTGGGCTCAGGCACTGGTCGTTGCTCAATCACGACCTGACCCGGCTGCGTGAAGACTATGGTGGGGTTGCCTTCTGTCATTCCACGCTAGCTGCATCTCTCCGCGATATATGCGTGGGGTCACAGGTGAACCCCAAGTGCTATAAGCCACTGCGGCCTCGCATTTGCTGACGGAACATGGTTGTGAAGGAGACAGGAGTCAGCCTCTACGGTCTGACGTACCCGGAGCATGCCGAGGACCACTTCAGGGAGATGGTGAAACACAACTGCAACGCAGTCCTACTCGCAATAATGGAGTTCGACCTTGAGTTCTGGTATCCGAGCTTGGTCGAGATCGTGAAGCGCGCGAAGAAGATGGGGCTGACTGTCTACTTGGATCTCTGGGGCATTGGCAAGTTCTTCGGCGGAGAGCAGACGAGCGTCTTCCTGCAGAACCATGTGAAGAACAGGCAGGTCACTGCGCTCTCTGGAGAACCGCTCATTGCCGCCTGCTTCAACTCCCCGGCGTTCAGAAAATACTTCACTGGCTGGGTTCAGAAGCTCGCAGAGGACACAGATTCAGACGGGTTCTTCTGGGATGAGCCTCACTACGCAGCGGGTGGCCCGGACTGGTCCTGCAGGTGCGAGATCTGTCAGTCGCTCTTCAAGCAGGAGTACGGCTACGAGATGCCCAAGATCCTGACGGACGAGGTCAGGACATTCCGCGAGGACAAGGCTGTGGAAGTTCTGAGGGAGGCTTCGGTAGCCGCTAAGGAGATAGACCCCAAGTTGAAAGTGACTGCATGCGTCCTGCCAACGCCAGACCCGTGGCATGGGTATGGGAACTGGGAGAAAGTGGCGAGGGTGAAGGAGTTCGACGTATTCTCGACTTCGATAATGGGCTACGGCAGACCGCTCAAGGACTACGCTGACGTGGCAGAGCGCACTGTCGCTATGGCCAAGAAGCACGGCAAGGAGTCGCAGCGATGGGTGATGAGCTACCACAGCTCGCCTGATGACTTGGAGTTCATCAGAACGCTCGTGCACCTCTATGCCGACAAGGGAGTGGATTCGATCTTCTCTTGGACGTACCGCGCAGGGAAATGGACAACGCTATCCGCCCCAGAGCCTGACAAGGTCTGGGACACGCTGGGTTCAGCCTTCGGAGAAGTGCTGAAGAAGTAAGGCTCGTGTTCGATCTAGCGCAGCAACTGGGGAATGCTAGCCCCATCGGGCCAGGACTTCTGAGATAGCCTTCAGGTTAGCCTCTGGGCCGGGGAGTTGACCGACTTGGAGGATTATGCCGTCCATCCCGGCTTCCCTCATCGCAGCAGCTCTGAACTTGGCCCCGTTCGCGTCGATCTTGGAGTGCGCCGAGAAGATGCCGTACATCGGCTTGTCATGCCTGACAGCAGCAACTGCCTTGAAGGCCTCACGTCGCACGGCTTCGCTCAGTGGCAACTTAGTGTCGCTGAAGTCGCTTGAGGGGAGACTCTCGTGTTCGTGGAAGGCCTTGAGGGAGTTCGGAAGCCCCAACTTGTCGTAGCCGAAAGCCCGATACAGGACGGGCAGCAGGTCAGCCTCGGATATCCCGCTGTTCCAGTCCGTCATCCTGGCGGTGAGCTCCATGAAGTTGAACAAGGCAAAGATGAAGATGTGCGACAACAGCGGGCTCAGGAAGTCCGAGTGTCGCTCAAGCAGACTGTACTTGTGGCCTCCGATCGATGAGAACGTCGGCGGGAAGCTGTCTGTACCTATTGTCACATCCTCCTTGACGCTCTTCACCGCTTCATGATATCTTTCCATGCCAGTGCCTATCAGGTCGCACCTGAAGTTGATCCAGTCAACAAGAGAAGGATCGGCCCCGAGGTAGTAGAGCAAGTCAGTGAAGCCGAGATCCAAGTCCCGCAGTCTGGCCAGTCTACGGGAGTCAACGCTTTTCATCAGCCCGAGGATCTTGTTCATTCCCGACCTCATCTTCCCGAAGTCGTATCCCAGCTCCCCTGCCGCCCTCTCGCATTCCTTGCATCCGCAGCCGAAGAAGTTGAACAGGTTGTGCCCGATGGGTGAATAGCGCTGGTGAGTCATCGTGAAACCGTCGACCTCGTATCTCCTCGTGAGGTCCTTCAGGAGCTCCTCGTTGTATTCCCTCCACCTCCTGTTGCTCGGGCACCAAGACCAGGACCAGCCCGATCCGTGTCTGGACACAGGCTCCACGATATTGCCATCAAAGTCCCTGAACGCGAGTTCCGGGTGGTTCGGGCCGGAGTCCATCTCAGCATACAGCGAGATGCATATCCAGACGTCAATGTCCCTGCGATGGGCCTCCTGAATGAAGTCGTTCAGCCGATCGTCTTTCCCTACCGGTTGGACTTCAATCGGGGCTTTCCTTGCCACCTCCTGACTCGGCCCCCAGATGTCTCCCGCGGGTCCCATGCCCAGTATCACAAGATTCAGTCCAATCTCTTCCTTCAGTTGTTCAACTGTCTTCCAATTCGCCTGCATTATCTCGGTCGAGCCAGTGTAGACGCCCACCACTCGCTTCATGCTCGTGCCTCTACTGTGCAGTCGAGCTGTCTTAAGCCATTAGAGGAGCGTCGTTCACGCGTACGTCTAGGGTACTGCTATCTCCTCAGCGCCGGTCATCGGTGAACACTTCAACCGGATGCGCTCTACGGGTGTGCCCATAACGTCGATCTTCTCAGGGTCATTCGTGCCCAACCCTCTCTCATGCGCCGCGTTTAGGTGCAGTATCTTATGGGGGTAAAAGCCCATGATCTGAGCTCCGACTGCATCAGCCGCGACCAAATCCCTGCTGCCAATCACAGCACCGAGTTCCTCGACCTTCACGTCCTGCCATTTGAACCCGAACTCCTTGCCCGGGTTGGCGTTGTGCATCACGGTGATTGCGTCGACGATGCCCACGTGAGCGCGATTGACAGACGCGATGTCTACCATCGCTTCCGCGAGCGTTCTGGATTGTCCCATCACGATATCCGGGTCGTACCTTGGGTTGCTCCTCCACCCCGTCAGGTTGCAGATGGTCGGCCCGTAGTAGCTCGGAGTGGTTCCCCCCGCCATGTTCTTGATGTTGATTGATACCCCACAAGCGCTCCAGACCTTCAGAACCGGAATGGAGACTATGACGTTCGCCTTCCGGATTGTAATGGGCGAGTTGAGGGTCTTCAGTACCCTGCCGCCGGGCACTGTCACCACGTCCACTTCATCGTTGTTCAGATCCACCAACCTGGCATGATGCTTCCTAGCCACCTCGAATATGCCATACATGAAGTACGCCTTCCAGGTGGGAGTGGCGGATGCTTCGGCGATGACAACCTGTTTCACTCCCTTCGTGCTCTTGACGCTTGCAGTCACGGCATCTACGACCTCCGTGCTTGTCTGGTCGCCTCTCCTCGGTAGGCCCACGCCCGCCTCACTCTCAGGCAGCTTGTTGCCCTGCAGTCCCGTACCGTACTCCAAAGGAGCGATCCTACTCACGTCTGCGAAGTTCGGTTTCACCACGACAAGATCGCCGCCAAGATCCTCGACGAGTTCTTCGAACTTGAGGGTCTGGAAGGCGCGAGAGACCATCTCGTCAACTGCCTCACCCGCGGCGACTGAAACCAGTGAACGGGAGGCCACTTGAGGAAGCGGGGCCAATTTGGATATAAACGTTGGGAGAGGCCCATTGAATGAAAAACTTATCACTTTGACTGACGGACAGCTAACAATGCCGACGATTCTCCTGACAAATGACGACGGGATCATGAGCGTCGGACTTCGTGTCCTCATGGAAAGCTTGAGTGGGTTGGGGAAAATCATCGCGGTGGCACCCGATTCGCCTAGAAGCGCGACCGGAATGAGCCTGACCTTCCACAAACCCCTACGGATGAGCGAGGTCACCGTCAACGGGGTGGCAGCACACGCCATCTCGGGAAGCCCAGCTGACTGCGTGTCACTGGGCATTAGCAGGGTTCTCAGTGGCAAGCGCCCGGACATCGTGGTGTCAGGAATCAACATGGGAGACAATGTAACAGCACAAACTGTGTTCGCAAGTGGCACCGTGGCCGCTGCGATTCAGGCGGCCATCATAGGCATACCCTCGATAGCTTTCTCGATGGAAATCCCCGAAGGCGAACACAGCACGGAAGAACAAGAGCCAAGAATGGAGACCGCTGCTGCGCGTGCGTTCCCAATCGCAGACTTGGTGGTCAGGCGTGGGCTTCCGAAAGGAGTGGATTTCCTGAACGTGAACTTCCCCTACGATGTCAGGGCCGATACGCCGTTCAAGGTAACTAGGCTTGGGACCCAGAAGTACGAGGACTACGTCGTGGAACGGGTTGACCCAAGAGGGCGGCCGTACTATTGGCAGTGGGGAAACTCTAGGGATCCAAAGGAGTTTGAGCCTGGGACTGACGCTCATGCTGTGTTCGTCGAGAAAGCCATATCGATCACGCCTCTTCAGATCGATCCTTCGAGAGGAGTATCTCAGAAGGCGATAGCCGACTACCTAGGAAGCGGATAGGGTTGCACAGGGGGTCGGCTGCTTGCCGCGTACATCACTTGGTGACTTTCGATTCGGCCTGCTTGTTCGTGTACGAACCGCTTGTCAGCAGCCCAGGGATGGATCTGACGCCCAACCTAGCTAGGTAGGGGATACCGATGAAATCCGTGACTGTGAAGAAGAACCTCGCCAACACGGCGATTGCAGTGGCCTTGTCCAGAACCACTCCCATGAGACCTAGCAGCAGGGCGTACATGCTCTCTTGAACCCCGAGCCCCGCCACCGTCACGAATGCGTACATGCTGAACCCTGCGATCGCGTACGTCATCACGAAGCCAAAGGGGCTTACCTGCGTCACTCCGACTGAAAGTGCGAACAGGTAGAGCGCAACTGAATTCAGAACCTGAGCCACGAGGAGGAAGAATGCCACTTGGATCGCCGCCCCGGTTGCCCTCCGCCCGCTTCTCTGAAATGCCGCGATGGCCTGTCTGACCTGTTCGACCCTGGGCTTGATGAATGGAACGTTCCTAGCATATTCGATGAGCTTGCTCAGCCACGTGTGATGAATGACCGACACGAGCACAAACCCCATCAAAGCGACTGGAAGAAGCCCAAATGCAAACAGGGCGATCAACTCCAAGCCAGATCCAATGAAGCTACTGAAGTAAACGATTGCGATGCCACCCATAATGACACTGGCAAATGACTGAACTGCTCCTGTGAATACGATCGCCGCCATACCGTCTTCGAAATTGACTCCGAGTTCTCCTCCCAGAAGCACCGGTGTAGCGAAGTATCCCGTTCTAGCTGGAGTCAGATCACTGATCAGTTGCCCAGCAATGCTGACCATCACAGTTTTGAATGCTGATGGACTGTACCCCATTCTCTCGAGCAGTATGAAGAGCGAGTATCCCACGAATGCGGATGCAGCTATGAAAGCTAATGCGGCCATGAGAACGTACCCCGGGTCTGCCCTGAATATCAGCGTCACAACGCTTCCGAGGTCAGCGAAGTACAGCAGCAACGCAAGCATGAGCGCTCCCACGAGCAATTGAACGCCGAACCAGCCCCACCTGTTCAAGGAGACGGTCTCTTCCGAAAAGCGCTGTATATAAGAAGGTAATAAGGAGACCCGTCTCGTCACCAGACGCCCACTCAGGTCTCACAGAGAGACAACCAGTGCAGGAGGATGAACGCCTTGTGTGCCGGTTTCTGGGGGCAAAACCAACCCTGACTACCGCCCGGAGAGGTTGAAAAGCTTTGGCCGATGGAATCGTCATCACCCCTAAGTCATAAAAGGGTAGAGTCGGCAGGGCTGCTCGGTGAGAATCGTACATGCTGAAGTTATCAAAGAACCAACCCCATCTTGCAGTCACTACTTTCGTCTTCCTCTGCATTCTTCTCTTAGGTCCCATGCTAGCTCCACTGGTGAATCCGGCCGGTCAAACCTACAACATCGCAGTTCTGTTCGATGTTGGAGGCCGGGGTGACTTGAGTTTCAACGACATGGCAGTATACGGAGCCGAGCAGGCGAAAACAGCCCTAGCAGCGCAAGGTTACACAGTTGCCATAACCTATTTCACCCCAAGGTCTACAGCTGATTTCGTCCCGACTCTCGAGACTTTCTCGTCTTCAGGCACATACACGCTGATCTGCTGCATAGGCTTCCTTTGGACCGACGCGTTGAATGCAACCGCCACCAGACACCCAACCCAGAAATACATGATAATCGACAGCGTGGTATCCACCCCCAATGTTGCATCGGTGGTCTTCACCGAGGAGCAGTCGAGTGCAATGGTGGGTGCCGCCGCAGCGATAGCCACCCAGACCGGGAAAGTCGCTGTTGTGCTGGGCATGGAAATACCTCTGCTATGGAAGTTCGAGATAGGGTTCGCCTTCGGTGCCAAGTGGATGGCTCAAAGGCTGGGCAAGACCATAACGATAAGCTACTACTACACCGGAACGTTCGGAGATCCTTCCAAAGGTCAGGAGGCAGCAACGACTTTCTTGGATCAAGGCGCTGACGTAATCTACGCAGCTGCAGGAGCCACTGGACTAGGCGTACTCCAAGCATGCTCTCAAAGGGCAAACGCAACGGGCAATCCGATATTCTCCATAGGAGTCGATGCTGACCAAGACTACGTCTACCCAGGTCAAGTGCTGTGCTCCGCCAGAAAGAAGGTCGACTACGGAGTTCAGTCCACAATAGAAGCTGCGGTCAAGGGGACGTTCGCCTCAGGCATCATCGTACTGGGACTCGAAGAAGGAGGAGTCTCAATGTCGACACCAGCAGATATGACCGTGTGGGCTGACTTCCTGAATGGCGCCGGCTACACGGACGCTCAGATCGCAACCATCAAGTCAAAAGTGCAGACGATGTACAACACGTACCTCTCGAGCCACCAAGCAGATCTGGACGAACTGAAGAGCAAGATCATAAGCGGAGCTGTCGTTGTTCCCGTTCCAGCCAGTGGCGACATAGCAGTCCTTCGTGCCCTGTACGAGGGAGCCTTCCAAGCTGGCGTTCCGCTCTCGAACATACTCATAGCCGTCGCACTAGCGGTCGTTGTCCTCGGGGTTGGCTACTACGTCTTGTTCATGAGGAGGAAGCCCACAGGCAAGTGAGCTCCTCCTTTCCTTTTCTTTCGTGATGTTTTGCTGAAACCATAAATCCACAGCAGCCTCGGCAGGTGCGACGAAGTTGAGGTCTGAACCTTACGTTCAGGTTGAGGGTGTCCGCAAGGTCTACCCTGATGGCGTTCAGGCCCTGGGAGGAGTCACGATCGACTTCCGCAAAGGTGAAGTCCACGGGCTTCTCGGTGAGAACGGAGCGGGCAAGTCAACCCTGATGAGAATCCTCTTCGGTCAGATAAGACCGACCGGTGGCAAGATACTCATAGACGGCGGTCAGGTGAACTTCAATAGCCCACGTGATGCGATATCCCACAGGATAGGAATGGTCTTCCAACACTTCATGCTGGTTTCGAGTTTCACGGGCTTCGAGAACATCATGCTTGGCCTTGAGACCGGAAAAGGGTTTAGGTCAGGACAGGACGTGAGGAAATCATCGGAGGCACTAGCACTTCGCCTGGGACTCAAGGTTGATCTTGACGAGACTGTGGAGAACATGCCGATGGGCGAAAGACAGCGAGTGGAGATTCTGAAGCTTCTGGTGAGGAACGTCGACCTTCTTATCTTGGACGAGCCAACCTCAGCTTTGACCCCGCTCGAGACTGATGAGCTTCTGAACGTGATGAAGAGGCTCAAGGGGGAGGGCAAGACCATAGTCTTCGTAACGCACAAACTGAGAGAGGCGCTGTCGGCGTGCGATCGCATCACAGTAATGAGAAAAGGGGCTAAGGTTGATACGGTGGAAGCAAGAAGCGCGGACCTCCGTTCTTTGGCTCTGATGATGGTAGGTAGGGAGGTTCTGCCCGAGACTAGGAAAGGAACCCCGAAGCTTCGCGATTTGCTTCTGGAGGTCAGGGAGCTCGTTGCCCTCAGCGACACAGGAAGTGAGGCCTTGAGGGGGGTCTCGTTTCAGATCCGAGGCGGTGAGATATTCGGGATTGCTGGCGTGGCAGGCAACGGGCAGAATGAACTCGTTGAAGTCATAACGGGTCTCAGGAGAGCCAAGTCGGGTGTAGTTCTTGTAGGCGGAGTGGAGACAACGACGAAGTCCCCTCGCGAGATCTATGACTTGGGCCTGGCCCATATTCCCGAAGACAGACTCGGTCGGGGTGTTGTTCCAGCCTTGTCCGTCAAGGACAACTTGCTGTTGGGCCTTCAGTTCAGGCCTGAGTTCGAGGAACATATGATGATGAGACAGACTGCAATAGACGAGAACGCCCGAGACCTGATCAGGACCTACTCGATCGCTGCCACAGAGGACACCCCAGTCAAGTCTCTCTCGGGCGGCAATATCCAGAGAGTCGTCGTCGCTAGGGAATTCAGCAAGTCCCCGCTCATCATAGTAGCGTCTCAGCCTACAACTGGCTTGGACATCAGCGCAACTGAGTTCGTGAGGCAAGAGCTGCTCAAGATGAGAGACGAGGGGAAAGCGGTCCTGTTAATATCCTCAGAGCTTGAGGAAGTGACTGGCCTAAGCGACACCATGGCTGTGATGTACGAAGGACGGCTTGCTGGCTTCAAGAGGCCAGAGGAGTTTACCGCAGAAGAAGTCGGTCTCATGATGGGAGGAGCCAAAGTTGAACAGTAAATTCGGGATTGGCGGGGAAAAGGTGACCAAGGTCCTCCAATCGGTCGCGATAATCGCATTCGGCTTCGTCATCGGAGGCATCATCATGCTGGCTGTCGGGTATGACCCTGTGGCCGTTTACTCAGCCGTGTTCTTCGGCAGCGCAGAAAAAGGCATGCAGGGGGCGTTTGGAGGGATTTTCGGAATCACGTCCACGATCCGAGAGGCGTCCTTTATCATACTGACGGGGCTTGCTGCTCAGATAGCCTTCTCCGCCGGGGTCTTCAATGTGGGAATTGAAGGTGCAATGTATCTAGGAGCTTTCGTTTCATTCATGTGCGCTTACAGCTTCTCAGCACCGCCTGGATCCATCCTGGGGGTGTTGCACGCCCTCCTCTCCATTCTTGCTGCTATGATTGCCGGTCTGCTGTGGATGTCCATTCCAGCCCTCCTGAAAATCAAGAGAGGGGCGCACGAAGTAGTGACTACAATCATGCTGAACTATGTGGCCACAAGCCTGACTGAACTTCTTGTGGTGAAGTTCTTCCTGCCCACCACTGGCGTTCCCCCAGGGGGAATCGTCACGCCATTGATCAGCCAGTCAGCAATGATCCCGCAGATTGACGTCATGGGTGCCCAGCTGAACCTAGGGTTCATCCCCACTATCATAGTCGCCATCATCGCATATATCGTCATCAAGAAATCCGTAGTGGGCTACTCTATCAGAGTTGTGGGGTCGAACCCGAACGCTGCGAAGTATGCCGGGATAAAAGTGGGTAGGATCATACTGTTAGTCATGCTCGCCGGTGGGGCGATGGGAGGTTTAGCAGGAGCAATCGCTGTGCAGTTCACGGAGTACAGGTTCGATCAAGCGTTCAGCCCAGGGTACGGAACCTCTGGCATTCCAGTCGCCCTCATCGGCAGGCTGGACGTGGTGGGGATCGTTCTAGCTGGTCTGTTTATGGCTGCGCTTCACATCGGAGCTCAGAGCATTCAGCCAGTCACGGGAATGCCCAGCCAGGTGTCGCTCCTCATCGAGGGAGTGATAGTATTCACAGCATCAATGCCTGGCGCGTTCGATCTTTTGAGGAACTACCTCAAGCCCAAGGGTGAGAAAAGTGAGTGAGATCCTAGTCGACCCAATCGTTCTGGTGTCGCTAGCCTTCGGGGCACTGAGATCTATGATACCCCTCCTGCTCGGTAGCGTTGGAGAGGTGACTCTTGAGAAGTCAGGCTTGGTGAACATGGGCGTCGAAGGGATAATGCTTCTGAGCGCGTTTGCCAGCGCCTACGGTTCTTCGATCACCGGCAACCCATTCATCGGACTTGCGTACGGAGTCATGGTCGGGGCCGTTTCCGGGTTGCTGTACGGATATCTGAGCGTCAAATTGCGCGCAGACCAGGTCGTTATGGGACTAGGGATCACAACGTTCTCATTGGGCCTCACTGAAGTGCTGACGGTTGCAGTGTGGACGACTTATGGGTATGGCAAGAGCGTCACAAGAATGCCCTCGTTGCTGAACATCGTGTTCGGCAACCTTGCATACCAGGTTTCTTACTTCCTTCCGCTGTCGATTGCCTTGGCGCTCGGGGCTTACTATCTGTTGTACAGGACAAAGTACGGTCTGATCATCAGAAGCTGTGGAGAGAATGCATTGGCCGCGGACGCCGCAGGCATAGACGTTCCGATGGTCAGGTACCTGACGTCCATCTTCGCGGGCGTTCTCTTCGGACTCGCGGGGACCTACATAGCGATTGACTGGAACAACATCTTCACAAGAGGCATGACCGGGGGGAGGGGTTGGGTTTCGATAGCTCTCGTGATTTTCTCGGGCTGGAATCCACTTGCGGCAATCGGTGGGAGTCTAATTTTCGGATTCTTCGACACCCTCCAGTACTGGGTTTCCGCATCGCTGGGTGCGAGCTTGCTGCCTGCCCAGCTGCTGAGGATGATCCCGTATCTGGTCACAGTGATAGCCCTAGCGATATACGGAAAGAGAGGCAAGGGTCCCGCCGACGCTGGCAAGCCCTATGTGAAGGAATAGTGGGCGCCCCGCCCGCAGAACTCTCCACCTCTCGTCTCGCTGCAATCAGAGGATGCTGAAGATCAGAGGAGCGAAGACAGTCGCGCTCAGTGACATGACAGTTATCATCGTGTTCAGCGACGGGCCGGCCGTATCCTTGAACGGGTCTCCCACTGTGTCCCCTATGACTGCCGCCTTGTGTGCCTCGCTTCCCTTGCCGCCGAATGCGCCATCCTCGATGAACTTCTTCGCGTTGTCCCACGCCCCCCCGGAGGTCGCCATGAACTGGGCGAATATTATGCCGGTGAAGATGCTGCCGCCGAGGAACCCTCCGAGCGCAGCCTTGCCCAGAATCACGCCGACTACTAGGGGAACAACAAGGGCGAGCACGCTCGGCAGGATCAGCTCCCTAATTGCGCCCACTGTGGCCATGTCCACCACCCTCGCATAGTCCGGTTTCGTCTCCCCCTTCAGTATCCCCGGATTCTCTTTGAACTGCCTTCTCACTTCCCCTATCATGGCGAACGCGTTCTTCTCCACGGATAGTATGAGCAACGCTGAGATCAGGGGAGGCATCAAGGCTCCGACGAATGCACCTGCAATCACGTATGGGTTCATTAGGTCTATGGTGCTTATGCCCACTGTGTTGGCGTAGGCTGCAAACAGCGACAGGACTGTCAGTGCTGCGGCGCCTATGGCAAATCCCTTCGTTATGGCCTTGGCCGTGTTGCCGGCCGAGTCGAGCTTGTCCGTTATCCTTATGACCTGCTCTCCAAGACCCGACTGCTCTGCAATCCCCTTGGCGTTATCCACGATGGGTCCATAGGCATCAGACGAGATAGTCATTGCGACGGTCGACAACATTCCGACGGCGCTCATCGCCACACCGAATGTGCCGGCGAAATACCACGACGCGATCGTGGCCACGCAGATGCCCAAGACTGGAGGGACTGTGCCCACAATGCCGTAGGAGAAACCAGAGAGTATGGTGGTGGCAGCGCCGGTCTTCGCCGACTCTGCGATCCTGTTAACCGGGATTGCATCGTCGGAAGTGAAGTAATCGGTCGTGAAACCGATTACAATGCCAGCCACCATGCCAGAAATGGTTGCGTAAAAGATGCCAATGTCGGCCCCGACCCACTTGATCATGACGAACGAAAGCACCACGAACACAGCGCATGTGCCGAGACTCCCCCTGTTCAACGCAGTGCTGGGGTCGTCTGACCTGACGAAGGCAAGCCCGAGTAGCGAGGCCGCGAGCCCTGCGGCCGCGAACATCAGCGGCAGCGTCGCACCTGAAGCACCAAGCGCGGCTGTGCCTATGATCATCGCGGAAACTATGCTGGCTATGTAGGAGTCTATCAGATCCGCTCCCATTCCGGCGACATCACCGACATTGTCGCCGACGTTGTCAGCTATCACGGCCGGGTTGCGCGGGTCGTCTTCCGGAATCCCGACCTCGACCTTGCCTACGAGGTCCGCGGCCATGTCGGCTGTCTTCGTGTAGATTCCTCCCCCTGCCTTCGCGAACAGGGCCAATGTGCTCGCGCCGAAGCTGAAGCCGAGGATCGCATCAGTGTCCAGGTATGTATGATAAAGTGCGCTTATGCCGATCAAAGCCAGTCCCACGATCGAATAGCCCATGACCGCTCCACCCTCGAACGCAACGCGAAACGCCTTGCTCAGCCCCTCAATCGCCGCATTCGCGCTTCTCACGTTCGCCTTGAGTGCAGCTGCCATGCCGATGTATGCTGCGATGCCTGAGCACAGTGAACCAAGCACGAAGGCGAGAGCCATTTCAACACCCCTGAGAACGAACAGCAGAGCAGAGATCGCGACCACAAAGACCGCGAGTGTGATGAACTGCCTCCTCAGATAGGTATTTGCACCCGACTTGATGGTTTCCGCTATTTCGACCATCCTTTGATTGCCCGAAGGCTGTTTGCTGACTTGTCGGTAGAGCCAGGCAGCAACGGTCAGTCCAGCCAGTCCAATCAGAACAGCGTACGCTTCCATGAGAGTCACTTGAGTTTTTTTGGCCTATAAAGGCATGACTGTCATAAGTGCAGGCTATTCGTGTTCCATAGTTGCGGACGACTTGTTCATCAGGTTGCACACGCGTCGTGATGCATCATCGACTTCGTTCACTGTTCTCGTTGTGATTCCTCTCAGAGTCTACTCCTTGAGGTGTTGCGATCCCTCCTCGATGAACTCCACGTGGTAGAACAACTCACTCGGTCTCCAACTTGGACCAGTCCTCATGACTCAACAGGATAGGGAGTCTGGGCCTGCCTTCTTCCGAGCCTGACTGAGTCACAACGACAAACCTTGACCTCTTGCGGAGTTCTCCGACATTTCTGGCCCCGACATAGCCCATGCCCTGCTTCACGTGCTGAACCAACTCATTGACGACCAAAGCAGAGCTGCCCGTCATCCTCACCAAGCCTTCGACGCCCTCTGGGGCACCCTTTGACGAAACCATGTACCTGTCCACCTTCGACATGACACTGCGGGCCCCCATTCCACGAAAGAGCTTGTACCCCCCAACGAGTCCGGGTAGCGGCGATTCCAGAAGCTTTCCGGGTGACTCATCGCAACCGGCAAGCGCCTTGCCAAGCATGACGGAATCAGCTCCGAGCGCAAGAGCCTTTACAATGTCGCCCCCCGACTCCACCCCGCCGTCCGATATGACCGGTATGTGGTGTCTTCTTGCCACTGAGTAGACCCCATGAACGGCGGAGGCCTGCGGAACTCCTACACCTGTTACCACCCTCGTAATGCATATCGAGCCAGAACCAAGACCGACGCGTAACGCGTCGGGATCGACATCGAGGTAGTCCTCAGCAGCTTCGGGCGTGCCTATGTTTCCAACGATCAGTTCAGACGAGATTTGTCTCCTGATCTCCTTGGCGGATCTGACGACGTTCAAGTTGTGGCCGTGGGCGGTGTCGATTACGATCGCATCCGCGCCAGCTGAGTCCAATGCCTTGGCCCTTCTCACGTCAAACGGACCAACAGCCGCTGCTACAGCAGGGTGTCCCCTTTCATCAATCGTCTCAGCCTTGGATTCACTGGACTTCACACGGCGAACTTCCTCGACCTCCTGCTCCTCGCTCATGTTTCGATGTATCACGCCCATTCCTCCCAACTTGGCCATCTCCAGTGCCATCTGGGACTCGGTCACAGTGTCCATCGGCGAGCTGACAATCGGAATGCGAAGACCTATCCTCTTCGTGAACTTGGAAGAGACATCGGCTTCTTTGGGCTCTATGCTGGACGCGTTTGGCAGGATCAGCAGGTCGCCAAGACTGTAGTAAGTGGCCAGCTTCCTGAGCCTTGAGCCGGACATTTTCCTTCGTTTCCGCCCAGTCTATTAAAGAATGACCTGAGATGAACCCGGGCTCTGGGGAAGTCTTATTTGTGTTCAGTCCACATACATTTGGTTGGGTATCGCGACGATTCCCCCACATACTCTCTACTCTGAGGGTTGCGACAGATACACGAGCAGTACTCTGACCTGGTCTGATACGTCCTCGCACCTGTCAGAGGTCTCCTCGATTGCTTCGAGCAGTTCGGAAGAGAACACAATGACACGAGGATCGGACCCGTCGTAGAAACCTCCCATCAGAATCCTCCTGCTGTTCATGTGCAGTTCATCGACTTCCTCTTCCAGCTCTTCAACCATGCCAGCTCCCTTCTCAGCACCGGCGACATCGCCTTCAGACAGTGCTCGCATGCAGCGTGCCATGCTGGCCACGCAGTCTCTAACCTTGGAGCCCATAACGCGGACTTCATTCTTCATTGGTTCGTCGAATCTGTCGGCCGGTATGAAAGTCAGTATCCGGCTGGCACCGTGAGCGTAGTTTGCCACGCCATCTATGTGCTTAGCCAGGCTCATGAGATAGCCCCTCTCCTCCGGGGACAGTTCACCCTTCGCG
>JBGOYZ010000023.1:0-16006 GCA_041479945.1 Thermoproteota archaeon | reverse complement strand
TACAGCAGAGCACTCGAAGCCTTGCTGCCCCGTAACATTGGGGCAAGCACTTCTCCTAGACGCCGAAGCTCATCTTCCCGATGTGGTAACTGAGACGGAACAAAGTCATGTCTCAAAGCATCCCGATCCTTGAAGATCGTGCCCTTTGTCAGGATTGATTCTAAGTACGCGTCTATCTCACCCAGGCTGCCGCCTTGACTCATGGGGATCCTGTCCACCCGTCTCTAATGGATCTCTGAAATAAAACGAAACGTCCGATTTTCTCGACTTATTCCACTAAGACCGTCTACCCCCTCCCCCGTCTGCTTCCAGTGGACGGATGTCTTCATGGCGTGTGCTGTAAGAGTAAGTAACGGATGTATCGGATGTCTTCCTTGGCGCCCCCTTACGCTATTCTGCTACACGCTTGGCGACGCTACAGCTTACACTACACTTCCGTGGGGTCAGCACACGGCGCTGGAACCGCAGCTGCATGGTTCCAGTGGAAAGGAAGGGGTCCGGGTGCTGACCCATTCTCTCTGGATTCCCCCCCATCAGGGGCAGGACATTCGTGGTTAACTGTGAAGGAGGTTGATGACCCCTCTATTTCCACTGAAAAGCACGAAAAGGCGGGATTTCCGATGCTATTGGGCATTGGATGTAACAGATCGCCACCTCCTTGGTGCTGCGGCTGGAAAAATGGTGAATTTGAGCTAACGCGCCCCGATAACAGTGAACTTAGCCTTCAGTGGAAATCCGGGGGTGAACAACTGGTTATATGAGAACCGGGGGGCGTTCCTGATGAATGAAGAAGGGTCGCTTCACGGCCGAACTCACGGAGGATGATGGTTCAAAGGTCAAGGTGACTGTTGATGCCAAGGATCCCGGGGTCTCGCTCGGGCGATTCTTGACTGTCCTCACGGAGCTCGGGGCGGCAGATGGCTCTGTCAAGGAATCAGGGAAGTTCTCTTCGGTCGAACCGGCCGCAATCACGGAAGACATCTTGGTGACCCGAAGAACGGAGGGGGAACTCAACCCGGTGATGGTTCAAGGGGCGACTCAGGAAGCTGGAGCTCCTTGGGGGGGTGAGTCGAACCCAGCGGAGGGTGATACAAGATCCAAGATGAACAACGTCATGGTCTTGATGCGCTCCCTCCCTCGGAGCTGGTTCACCAGCAAAGATGTGAAGAGGTTCTATGAGGAACGATTCGGCGTTCGCGCCAATCTGACCACCATCTCGATGTACTTAGGAAGGTTGGCAACTCGCGGTTCGTTAGCTAGGGCCAAGTCTGGCAGGTCGTTCAAATACAAGCTCGCGGAACTGGAGCACTAGGGCTCCTGCACAATCGAATACACGAAAACTTTCCCGTCCTGATGCCTAGTGATCTTGCCGCGCGCGGCCATGCTCTTCAGCGTCCTGCTCAGATGCTCCCTCGTCTTTCCCAATCTCTCGGCTATCGCCCTTGGCGTGGCCGGACCCCCCTCCCCCAGGATCTGCAGGATCTCATCCTCAAGTTCAGGACTAGGAGACCAACGTGTGTCGTCACGGGATGTGTCCGGTGACTCAACCTCATCTTGCCCTAGGGCCTTGACCAATTCCATGAGTCCCTGCGCCAACTTCGCATCGGCTGCTTCCACACGTGCTAGGTGTCCTTCCAACGCTTCTGCTCTTTGCTTGAATTCTTCCTCGCGCTCCTGCGATCGTTTGAGTGCCTCTTCTACCTGAGACAGCCGACCTTCCAGCTCTCTGATCCTCTCCTTGTCCCAGCCAAAGATCCTAGCGAGCAAGCTATCTTCCCCCCAGGGCCTTTAGGACATCGATCTTTGTGATTATCCCTAGGACCCTACCTTCTTCCTTAACCAAAACTCCTTTGTGCCCTCCGGCCAGCAACTCTAGGATCTCGACGAGCGGCGCCTCGGGTCTCACGGCGGGGAAGTATCCACTGATCACTTCTATTATGGGCTTCTTGTAGAATCTCCTCGGGTTGTCCAGTTGTAGGCCGAGAAGGGCGACTAGATGATCTTCCTCAACACACCCGATGGTCTCGTTGCCTTTCATGACGGGGAGTTGTGAGATGTCATAGGTTGTCATCAATCTGATGGCCTTGGCAACCGTATCATCATGACGTACTGAGATGACGTCGGTTGTCATTACATTCTTGGCGCATGGATCTGAAGATCCGGTGTGCTCAAACGCACCCACGATTCTCCGAAGGGTTGACATCTTGGGATCAACGGATCCGTTCTCTATCTTCGCGATCAGGCCTTGGCTCACGCCGACTTTGGAAGCAAGTTGTCTTTGAGTCATACCCGCCTTTTTCCTAGACTGTCTAATCTCTGCTCCTGTCGGAATCCTCCACACGGCCTCGACCTGTGATATCATGATATTAGTCTTGTCGGTGCCATGTCACAGTCGCTTGGCCGTCATCTCCCTGATGGCCCTCGCTATGATGGATTCAGATTTCTGCAAAACAGCCTGTATATCCGCCGTTTCCCCCAAATCTTGGGCTTCTGCCAGTTCATGCAACAGATTGCCTACGATCGTGATATTGTCGATATCACGTTGACTGATTACGCTCTCGTATACAAGCAAGGTGAGGGTGTAAAGGGAGTACTCGATGTTCCGACGGGCTTGGGTTAGGCTTCTGAAGAATGCGCCTTTCGTCACTCTCTTGCCCGAGAGCTTGTAGACACCCAGGTCAGAGGTTACATGATCCCCTTGAACATACGACAACACAGCGGAAAGCTGTATCTTGGTCAGGTTCGAATTCTTCGTCAGGAACGTCCTAATGGCATTTTCTTTGGCGGTTCTTGATTTCTCCAATTGCGTCTTCGGCTCTGTAATACAAAACCGTATATCTAAATGGATTCGCCTGCTAGGCGTTTCCCTCGCGGCCTAACGTTGTCTTTCCACGTCTCGCGAGGGTGGTTTGTGGGCCTTGGCTCTACAGCCGCCTGAGCCGCAAATCGGGCGAAGGAGGTCAGCTGAGCTGGAAACCTTTAAGGCGAGTGAGGCCTTCCTCGCGTCGGAATGGGGCGGAAGAGAAGAAAGGAACAGAAGGTCACCCACAAGAGGCTCCCGTCCATATTCAACTGCCCGAACTGTGGGATGAACTCCGTTTCCGTTGAAATCGATGGCCAGACGAGGAAGGCCATAGTCAAGTGTGGTTCCTGCGGCAGATCAGGCGAGTATGTGCTGAAGACTCTCCAGAAGAAGATAGACGCGTACAACATGTTCATCGACCAGTTCTTCGAAGAGGCAGGGGCCTCCGAGGAAGCAGGTCCTTCAACGGAGGCAGTCTCACCGTGATTTACCCAGACGAGACAATCAAGATCGGAAGGGCCGAGCGACTCATCTATGACCGACTCCAACGAGACGGTTACCTGTACTTCGTCCTGATCGATCCAGAGAAGCCTGGTGATCTCAAGACACTTGCACGCGTGGCTGCAGAGGAGGGGGTCTCCGGTTTCTTCGTAGGTGGGAGCACCGCACAGATCACTTCAGACTATGAGACCGCAATCTCTGAACTGAAGAGAAATGGGCCCCTTCCTGTCCTAATATTTCCGAGCGGGACTTCATCGGTTGCGAAGGGTAGCGATGCGATTTGGTTCATGAGTCTATTGAACTCAGAAGATCCTCATTACATTATCGGCGCGCAAATGCTCGGGATAAGTGGTATCAAACGTCTGGGTCTTGAGGCGATTCCGATGGGTTACATAATCGTCGGCTATGGAGGAACGGTTGGCTTCATCGGGCGGGCGAGAGCGATACCCTACGAGCGACCCGAGATAGCTTGTGGATACGCCGCGGCAGCGGAGGCCTTGGGTCTTCGGTTCATCTACTTGGAGGGAGGGTCGGGTGCACCTAGGCACGTGCCGCCGGAGTTCGTGGCAGCTGTCAGAAGTGCCATACGCATACCCTTACTTGTAGGTGGAGGAATAACTAACGGTGACGCAGCAGCGAAGCTCGTCCAAGCAGGTGCAGACGGCATAGTGACCGGGACCGTCCTTGAAGGGGAGCCCCAGATTCGTGAGAAAATAAGGGAGATAGTGGATGGTTGCAGGAGGGCTGCACGCCCGCGCCAGCCTAAAGTCTAATAGCGCTTGTCTACAGGTCTGGTTCGCATTTGGGGCAGCCGTTGGATGTCTACCAGAAGGATCTCCTCGACGAGACCAGCAGGCTGTACGGTCTCGCTGCCCGTGCCCGGCGGGTCTCTCTAGACTCCACGCCGAATGTGGACTCGAAACTTGTCTTCTCGCATGGCCAGACTATCGAGCATCTCATAGGGCTCGCTGGGTTAGCTCAACGATTCGAGGAGTGGACGGGACAACTACCTTACACTCAGGTTCCCTTCAAGATAGCTGAGGATGTGGTCTATGGCCGATTCGGATCCTTTGATCAGGACGCGCTTGCCCTTCTCGCCATCAAGGCTGGGGTTGCATGCATCACTCCTCCTGGTACGACGGCCGCACCGATTGAGGGGATATCTAAAGCCAAGATCAAGCAGAACTACGACAGATCGCCATACCTGGCCATCTACTTCGCAGGTCCGATGAGATCAGCAGGGGGGACCGAACAGGCCCTATCGATCTTGATCGGAGACTTCGTCAGGTCACTGCTGCATCTCTCCAAATACATACCCACCAAGGAGGAGATCGCGCGTTTCATAGAGGAATTTAGACTGTATGAACGCAAGGTCTCTAGGTTCCAGTACAGAGTCTCGGAGGATCAGGTTCTGTTCGCGCTCGAGAGGATGCCCATAGAGGTCACGGGGGTCGGCACGGACCCGGTGGAGGTTGTCGCCTACAGGAGTCTCCCGAGGATTGAGACGAACTACGTTCGTGGCGGTGCTCTACGTGTTCTGATCGACGGGTTCATCGGCAGGAGTGGCAAGGTAATGAAGTTCGTCAAGGAACTGAACCTGTCCGGCTGGGGGTGGCTAGAGTCTTTGAATGTTACGCAACGGGAGTCGACTTACATGGATGAAGTGCTGGTTGGGAGGCCTGTTGTCTCGTCCTCTGACAGATTCGGTGGCCTCAGGATCAGATACGGAAGAGCCAGAAACACCGGGCTTGCCTCGGTCGGCATCCACCCCGCCACAATGATTAGCCTCGACTCGTTTCTCGCGGTGGGCTCTCAGTTGCGGATCGACAGACCTGGTAAGTCGAGTACGATACTGCCCGTGGACTCGATTGAGCCGCCGATAGTCAGACTGAAAGATGGTTCTGTTGTTAGGGTGAACAGCGTGGCAGAGGCACAGGACCTTGTCAGCTCAATCTCTGAGATTCTGTTCCTCGGAGATGTACTGGTGTCTCCCGGAGACTACATTGAGACCAACCACACGTTGGACAAGCCGGGGTTTGTTGAGGAATGGTGGGCATCCGAACTGAGAGGTGTCGTTTCTAGTGATCCCGGGGGGGTCGGGGTCTGCTCGCAGAAAGTTGAGATTCCGCCGGAGAGGCTTCGGCTCTTAATAGAAAAGCCGCTGGAACTGAAGCCTGACTTCAAAGAAGCCTCCAGAATATCGGGTCGCCTGAACGTCCCACTGCACCCGGCGTTCGTTCACTTCTGGGAGAGATGCAACGGGTCCGAGGTCTTTGATCTTCTGCTCTACCTGAAAAAGGAAGCTGTCTCGCAGGAAGGCAAGATAGTGCTACCGCGGAGCGACAAGATCGAAGCATCCTTGGATAAGGCCTTGGTTGTCCGAAGAACGGACGGCGACAAGGTGGTGGTGGACGCGAATGAGCTGCAGCTCATAGTTGCCCTCTCCGCTTCTGAAAGCCCTACGCTGCCGCAACCGGACGAGAATGGCTTGAGTTATCTCAGCAGGGCAACACGCCTGCCCCTGAAGGGAAGATCTGGTAGCTTCATCTCGGCTAGGGTCGGAAGGCCGGAAGCAGCCAAACCCAGGCGCATGAAGCCGCCAGTGCAGGTTCTGTTCCCGGTCGGGAATGCTGGAGGTGCAACTCGGGATGTAATGGGGGCTGGAAAGAAGGGACCGGTAAAGATCGAGATTGCCGACAGGAGGTGCGTAAACTGTGATTCCCCCTCGTCCTACCCTAGGTGTCCGAAGTGTGGCGGCGAGACGCGTGCGCAGAGCGTGTGCCCAAAATGTGGAACACGCATTGAAAATTCAACATGCAACAAGTGCGGCGAGAGAGCGAGGCCCTATTCAACGAGAGAGTTCAACATCAACGATGAGATAAGACGAGCACAGCAGAAGCTGGGCCTCAGATCCTTGCCTGAGCATGTCAAGGGCGTGAAGTCGCTGTTTAATGACTGGAGAATACCCGAAGCGCTGGAGAAGGGGTTGCTACGGGCAATTCACAAGTTGTCTGTTTACAAGGACGGGACTTGCAGGTTCGATGCCTCGAATGTGATACTCACGTCGTTCAAGCCTTCGGAAATCGGCACGACTGTCTCACAGCTCATAGCCATGGGCTACGAAAAGGATATTGATGGACACCCTCTTTCCTCGCCAGACCAACTCCTACCGCTTAAGATCCAAGATGTCATAGTGCCCAAGAGTTCCTTACCCTTCCTGTTGAACTTGGCGTCCTTCTTAGACAAACTGCTCGTGATGTACGGTTGCGAGCCTTACTACAACGTGAAAGATCGGGCAGATCTACTCGGCAAACACATCATCTCGATTTCTCCACATACTGTCGGCGGAGTGGTTGGGAGGATAGTGGGAATAACGGAGGCGGACGTGCTCTACGCACACCCGTACTACCACCAGGCCAAGAGGAGAGACTGCGATGGAGACGCTGACTCCTTCACGCTCACGCTCGACGTATTCCTCAACCTGAACAAGGCGTTCATGCCGGAACGGCCTGGAGGGAAGATGGACTCGCCTCTGGTAGTGTTTCCGTTCGTGAACCCCAAGGAGATCGATGACCAAGTGTACAACATGGAGGACGAGCGCTTCCTTCCCGCGAGCTTCTACAGGCTGGCCGAAACGAACTGCGATCCCGCCGCGTTGCACGGAGTGCTAAATCTCGTGGGCCCCTCCGTGCCTCTGAGCATATCGTCTACTCACCCGACGGATGTCTTCGATTCCGGACCCAAGGTATCGCGCTATCGGTCAATAGACAACACGTCAGACAAGCTCATGGCGCAGATCTCAGTCTTGGAGAAACTTCCGGCAGTGGACAAGACGAAGGTTCTCCAGCACATACTGGACACGCACCTGATGAGGGACTTCTCCGGAAACGTCAGGGCACTGTACACCACTGGATTCAGGTGCGCCAAGTGCGGGATGAAGTTCAGAAGGCCTTCTATGTCCGGGCGTTGCAGTGGGTGTGGTTCTACAATTCAGCCCAACGTGTACATGGCCAACGTCATCAAGTACTACGAGCTGATCAAATACATAGCCAAGAACTTCGAGCTTGAACCGTATTATGTGGAGTCAATAAGGGCACTGAGCGAGGAGGTAAAGCATCTGCCTGGCGCAGCCTCGAAAGTCCTGTCAGCGGACACAAGGTCTTCATCTCTCACGAAGTTCATGGACTCTGATTCCGCGTGATTCTGCGCGCCGTTGACCGGACGCGGACGACACGAGAGCCGCAGTCTGGGCACTGCGTCAAGGGCCGAGCGCTTACCTTACCGCAAACGGAACAGCGATAACGGTATCTGATCTCTTGAGTAATCCCCGGGTGGGTTAACCGCTCGTAATCTATCCCGATGTTGGACAGTAGGTTCTGTAGGGCATAGTCATCCGTCAGGACTTTGACCCTCTTTCGCCTCTGACTCAAACCTACGGCTGCTGCCGCAACCTCAAGGTCGGCATCTGACAGTTTTTCGGACTCCCCGATCCTTGAGGCTCGCTCGCGAACAGTCGCTAGGTCGCTCTCGTCCACCTCGATCTTCTTGACCCTACGCGCCTCCAGATAGGCCAGAGCCCTGCTCGCGGTCTGAGGAGTTCCGCGGAGTTCTCCCAAAACCCCCTCTGTCACGTAGATTTCGCGGGCCTTAGCCGGTAGTATTCCGGCGATGAAAGCTCGGGCGTCCAAAACATAAGTCGTGAGTATCTGGGTCATTCGCTCATGACCCTTTGAATTCTCTTCATCAGGTACTCCTTTGTGAACCTGATCATGTTCACCGTCTCCTTGCCTTTTGAGACCATCATAATTTCGTCGTTCTCCATCTGATGTTCCACGAAACCGTCGAGCACTAGGATTGGCATCTCCTTGCCCCCTACCTTTCTTATCGATATCTTCCTGTCCTCATGGACCACGATGGGTGGCCACAGTCGCCTCGCGGAAATCGGGCACACAACTAGGCCAGGCAGACTGTCATCTAAGGACGGACCTCCGGATGCTAGGCAGAACGCAGTGGAGCCAAGTGGAGTTGAAACCATGACGCCGCTAGCCACGACGTCCATTTGACCGAGCCCCTCTATGTCGACTTGCACAGACAAGACGCCCTTCCATGTTCTTGTCGCAAACAGGGCCTCGTTCAAGGCGTTACTCGTCCAGCCAGTGCTTGTTCGGACGAGTAGTTTGCGGACGCGCTCCGAGGTGTAATTCCCAGCCAGAACATCACGAAGCCTCTCTGGTAGCTCGGACAGCCGGACCTCCGCTAGGAATGCCTTGTTGCCCATGCTCACATGGAGAATGGGTGTCGAGGGGTCTGCTAGTCCGGAGATCGCATAGAACAGGGTTCCATCTCCGCCGGCCGCGATCATCAAACCACAGTCAAACTTGGGTGGGGCTGACAAAGGATCGAACAGACGATAATCTATCTCCGCGCCCTTCAGAATTTTCTCTATGCCTACCTTCTTGAGCTTAGCTTCAACCTCAAGATCCTTAGCTACCACGCATACCTTTCCATAATGCTGCATCCGGTGACCGGAGAGATGCCTCACTTTTTAAACAATGATGCGCGCCCGACTCAACTACTGACGGTCGCGCGTTACTGAGGGCTGGTCGTAAAGACTCCATGGACGCTGCACTTCGCGCCCTAGAGTCTCGCGCGCTCTACTTGTAGTATTGATTTGTCCTATAGACAAACGGTTGTGTGAACAGATCGGCCCTGAGATCCTTAGAGATCTCTTTCCAATCGATTGCTTTCTTGGGCTTCTTGTTCCATATTTCCATTCCACATATCACCAAAGTGTAATGGGTTAGAGTGCGTATTTAGTGGAGACTCACGAATCACAATCTCCTTTCGTGATCACCGGAGAACGATAACAGCTGGTGCTCACGCATTGTGAGTCTCGCTTAAGTGTGCGTCACGACAGTATGGTGTTGAGTGAAAAATGGTCGAAGACCTGAAGGTTGAGCAAGGGAAAACCGCTGAAGTAGACACCGTGGAAGGGAACCTGACACTGGGTGCGGGTTCTAGGATCAGGCCAAGATCTCAGGACAAGGTTGTGGTGAAGGGGATCACGACGTGCGAGGGAGACTGCGAGGTACTATCTGGTATGGAGACTGGCAGCATCAAGGGAGAAGAAGGGAGAGTTCGTGTCCAAGGTAATCTGCTTGTCCGAGGCTCAGTCGAGTTGGACGAGGGGGAATTGGTCGTTGATGGCCTGGTCAGTGCGAGGGACATTGATGTGGGCAGGAGGCTCTCGATCGCTAAGGATCTGCATTGTACGACAGTAGACATTGGCGGAAGTCTGGACGTTGGGGGAGATGCGGAGGCGGAGAATGTGAGTGTTGGTGGCTCTGTTTCCGTGCAAGGCCGTCTCAAAGCGAAGAAGTCGGATGTAGGGGGCTCGGTCAGAGTCAAGGGGTTAGTGGATCTTGATGAACTCGATGTCGGGGGGGCCGCAAGTGTCGGCGGAGGAAGAGTAGACAACGTGTCGGTAGGCGGAACATTCGAGTCTATCGGCAAACTCAGTTTCAAGAAGCTGGATGTCGGGGGGATCGCTAAGATCGCAGCCGGGGAGGGTCAAGGAAAGATCACAGTTGGTGGGATCTTCAATGTAGACGGTAGCTTGGAATTCGACGCGTTGGATGTCGGGGGCAAAGTCGACATCAAGGGATCCATCAAGGGCAGAGACGTGAATGTCGGGGGGGAAATGGACGCGGGGGAGAACGTGACAATAGCGGGCAGACTGAGGGTCGGGGGGCATGCGAAGGTGAGAGGCGAGCTGAACGCAGGGAACGTGGAGATCGGAGGTTCCTTGGTGGCGGAGATTTGCCTAGCCGAGGATGTCATTGCAGGTGGGGAGATCAGCACGAAAAGGGGGACGAAGGCCAAGAAGTTTGAGATCGGCCGAGAGGGGAAGGTCCGGGGGCCAATCGTCGCAGACGAGGTGAAGATCGGCAGGGGTGCGGAAGTGGAGGACGTGTATGCGGACAAGCTTGAGATGGGGGCGGACTCGTCGGCCAACAATGTCTATGCAGGGGAAGCGAGATTGGGGCCTGGCTCTAGGGTTTCGGGCGAGTTGCTGTACACGAGAACCCTTGAATCTGAAGAAGGCGCTAGGGTGCAGTCCGAGCCAATAAAAGCAGAAAAGCTACCGAACCCTCCTATCTGAGCCGCTCTTTCGGCGATTAGTCCATGAGCAAATCGAAGAGGTCTAGGGTGGAAATATACGCGGACGTGCTCAGAGCACTCAGAACGGTCGACGGAGGATGTCGAATAACCAGACTGTCCTACGGAACAAACATGCCGTTGGACAGAATGAACGACCTAGCTGAGGAGTTGATCTCCTTCGGGTTAATCGCAAAGAGACCAGATGATCCCAGGTTCTACGTGATCACAGCGAGGGGGATAGACTTCCTAGACGCATTCAAGAAGCTCTTCCTGTTCCTTGAATAGCCAACTTAGTATCGTCCCGGGCGCTGCGGCAATCGAGACCCTTGGGGTTGAGTTAATATTCGGGTCCAAAGCTGCTTTGAGAGCAATGGGTGAGTAAGGGATTGAGCAAGATGACCGACCTCGGTGCGATCAAAGAGGGATCTTGGCTGATGATAGACGGTGAGCCGTGCCAGGCCGTTGAAGTGACGCACTCGAAACCTGGAAAGCACGGAAGTGCCAAGGCGCGAATCGTCGGGATGGGGCTTTTCGACGGATCAAAGCACACCATATTGAACCCTGTGGCGGCGAACATTGAGGTTCCCATGATAGAGAAGAAGACCGCGCAGGTGCTTTCAGTGACTGGCAACAACATGGTACAACTGATGGACATGCAAAGCTACGAGTCAATGGAACTCCCAATCCCGAGTGGAGAGCTCACATCTGAGATCAAAGCCGGCGTCACCGTGGAATACTGGTTCGCGATGGGAAAGTACAAGATAATGCGAGTCAAGAGCGAGTGAATTGCCGTTAATGGGGGCTTCCACGCTTTTCGCGTGGAGCGAGGGGTATTCTCCGAGACTGTTCAATGCGTTGGAGCAAAGAGGAAGTCTACTCTGGGAGATCGTGGATGATTCAGAACTCCGCGTCACCGATGAGATCGTATCAAAGCTCAGTGCGTTGCACAAGGACAAGGGAATCAGGTTCTCCGTCCATACTCCCTTCATGGGCAAGGATATCCTGTCCGCCGACAGTGCGAAAAAAGATGAGAGCATATCCGATCTTCATCGTTCGATTGAGCTGGCCCACAAGTACGGGGCCGAGTATGCGGTCATCCACCCTGGATACAAGAATGAAGGGGTCTCTCGGGAGGAGATCGTGGAGGTCTGGAGTGAGTTGCTCGACTTCTGCGAAGACATGGACATCGTGGGTGCGATCGAGAACCTCACCCACAAGTCTGTGCTCTACCGTCCTGAGGATCTGTACAGCTTCAAGAAAGCCCTCAAGAGACCCAACTTCGTGCTTGACTTGGGGCACGCCAATGTTGAGGGTAACTTGGGTTCGTTCATCGATGCGATGAGAGAGCTCTCTTACTTCCATCTCCACGACAATGCCGGCGACAACGACAGTCATCTCAGGTTGGGCGGGGGGAACATCAGCTGGGACCGCTTCTTCTCAAAGGTGGTTCAGCTAAAGCCAGAGGCGCCCCTCGTGGTCGAGAATATGACGATAGAGGACTTGGACGAAAGCGTGCAGTTTGCGCTTAAAAGGCTCTCCTGAACGGTTCCTGCCATGCGCGATGAACTGTCGGACGAAGTAGCCGACTATACCACAGCAGAGATCAATGACGTGTACGACTTGGTGGAAAGACTGTCCAAGTCCGGGGGTTTTCAGGCGAGGGAGGTAGGAAGGGGGCTCGACGTCTTCGCCAAGATGGTTGAGGACAAGGGCTGCACTAGGTTCCTGTCCTTCACCGCCAACGTGGTGTCCACCGGCCTGAGAGGAGTTCTGGCCGAGGTGATAAGGGACAAAATGGTGGACGTTGTCATCACGACTGGAGGAACTGCGGATCACGACATTGCGCGCGCACAGGGCGGTCACTACTACTACGACCAATTCTTCGCGGATGACGCTGAACTTCGCAAGAAGAAGATACACCGGTTGGGTAATATCATGATCCCACTGAAGTCCTATGGTCCGCCAGTCGAGAGCTTTGTCGGCAACATCGTCGCTGAATTGGGAGAAAACCCATTCATGTCGCCATCAGAGATCTTGGCGGTTGCTGGAAAACACATAACCGACAAGCACTCCATACTCAGAGCAGCCTACGAGGCCAAGGTTCCGGTCGTCTCGCCTGGTCTGGTTGATTCCGCTTTCGGAACCGCCCTTTGGTACTCGTATCAACGGGGGGAGTTCAAGTTGGATACCCTGAAGGACATGACCCTGATGTCAAACAAGGTGTTTGAGAAGAAGAGAACGGGAGCAATCATCCTCGGAGGAGGTATAAGCAAGCATCACACCATATGGTGGAATCAGTTCAAAGAAGGATTGGAGTACGTGTTGGCGATAACTACTGGCACGGAGTTCGACGGATCTCTGACAGGAGCCAGAATAAGCGAGGCGATAACTTGGGGAAAGGTAAAGCCGGACGCGTTGCAGGCCACGATAATGGGTGATGTAACGGTAATATTCCCGCTGATATTGACGGCGTACCGCCAGTCCAGAAACAAGGCGAAGTGAAACTAGGGCTAGTCACTGAGCTTCATTTCGTCGAGGACCTTGTTGATCTGATCCTTGTAGTAATGGTCACTTACCTTGACTTCGATCTTGCTGAACCCACCGATCTTGAAGAGCTTCTTCTTTATCGCGCTGCCTATCATGAGGGCCAAAGGCGGTGGGCACATGGGCATCGTGAGGTGATAGGTGACGCGAACTTCGCTGTCCTTCGCGGATATTTCGTCAACCAATCCCATGTCTACTATCGAAACCCCGATCTCTGGGTCTGTGACCTCTTTCAGTTCCTCGTAGATCTGGCGCTCCTTCCCGTTCAGCGCTTCCGGCTCAACCGGCATCGGGCCACAGCGATAGTCCCTGACCCACATAAGTCTATCACGGTGGTTCGCCGAACGCGCCGCCCTACTCCGTGACTCTAGTACTCTTCGCACAGCTTCTGGTAGAAGTTCTTACTGTGTCCGCATGACGGACAGGTGTCGGGCGGGGTCTTGCCTATGTACACGTATCCACACTTTCTGCACACCCAGACGATCTGCTCGTCTCTGTTGAAGAACTTGCCTGTCTCGACGAGCTTCAGCAGTTTGGTGTAGCGTTCCTCGTGATGTTTCTCCACCGATGAGATCGCGCGTAGCTGCTTGGCTACATCGGAGTAGCCCTCCTTGTCCGCAATGGCTGCAAATTCCGGGTACATCGTGGTATTCTCATAGTGTTCGCCGGCGATTGCGGCTTTGAGGTTGTCAACCGTTTGGCCCAAGATAAGGGGAGCGAGAGCTTTGACCTCCAGCTCGACCTTATCCCCCCTCAGATTCTGTGCGGCTTTGAACAGCGTGTCCGCATGCTCCGTCTCGTTCGCAGCGGTGAGCTCGAAGATCTCAGCTATCTGTTCGTATCCTTCCTTTCTGGCCTTGCTGGCGTAAAAGGTGTATCGATTCCTGGCTTGGCTCTCCCCTATGAACGCCTTAATCAGGTTCTCTAGGGTTTGCATGTGGTATTTCGGCGTCTGCTATTTCATAACCTTTTCTGAGCTTGAGTCCTGAGTTGAATTGGTGCGGGAGGTGGGATTTGAACCCACGAACCCCTTCGGGACAGGGTCCTAAGCCCTGCACCTTTGACCAGGCTTGGCGACTCCCGCGACGCAGATTTCTATGTTGCTCTCCTTTTTATCTGTGTTTACCGCTGCGTGGCCTCTGAGAGTCAAAACCCTATAACCGAAACGAGAGTACGGTTCCTGCAGGACGAGATAGTAATAGATGAAGGTCAACAGAGAGACGTGGATAAACCCCTCAAAGCCAAGCTACGCTGTCTTCGGAGAAGCCGGGTACATCTCAGCGACAGAGCCGAGGATGATTCGTCAGTGGAGTGAAGAGAACAAGAGTGACCGTGCAGACGTGAGCTTCACCGAGATATCAGAGGACAATGGGAGAACTTGGGGGAAGAGGAAAGTCCTCTCTGTCACCCACGAGGAGGGAGGCTTCACTTTTCTAGGCGGACGCGAGGGAGGGATTCCATTCGTGGATCTTGACAACAACGTAACTGTACTCTTCTCCTTGGAAGTAATTCTTGAAGGGGATGACGTCATCAGCGGGCTGAAGAGAAGGAGAATATTCTACTCGATAAGCAAGGACGGTGGCGGAAGCTTCTCGTCTCCCAGAGAACTAGTGGAGCAAGGAGAAGGGTACGATACCTTCCACTACATGAAAGATGTCTACTACGGACTGAACTCCGCGAGCCTCGGGGGAAAGCCCATCAAGATCTCTCGGGACGAGATTCTGTTGCCGATATACGTGGCTCCGCTCGACGAGAACGCTAGGCTCTACAATCCATTGGGAGGATACACTTTCACTTACGCTGGCTTCCTGATCGGGAAATGGAGGAGCGCCTTCTCGGATCTTGCCCTTGATTGGAGAAGTACCCCACTAGTGAAAATAGACCCTAAACGCTCTATTCGCGGGTTCAGCGAGAACACGGTGGTCAGGCTTAACGACGGACGGATACTGTCTATTTTGCGCGGATCCAACTCCTACAAATGGTTCACTCTCTCTCACGACAATGGCCGCACTTGGGACGAGGTTGAGCCGCTCCGGTTTGATGACGGGGAAGAACTCTTCTCTCCTGGGAGCTATTCCCTTCTGGTCAGACATTCGACTGGCAGACTTTACTGGATAGCGAACATCGTTCCGACGCATCCGAAGGGCAACTCGCCACGTTATCCGCTATGTCTCGCTGAGATTGACGAGGAGAATGTCACCATCAAGAGAAAGACCGTGTTCAATATCGACGTCAGGGATAAGGGCGAGAGCGAGGCGCTGCAGCTGTCGAACTTCGGGCTGTATGAGGACAGAGACACACACGAAATAGTGTTAACCTATCCGCGCCTCTTTGCCCACGACGACCAAGACTGGACGGCTCCTTGCATGCTGTACCGCATCGGTGTAGAGCAATAGCGCGATTCCGGATAGAAGACAAGATCCCAGCGTGACTACCAGGACTCTCAAGGAGGTTTCTTTTCTGGCTCCGGCTGGAACGGCAACGGCTCTACGCCTGCGGGAATCGCGATTGACAAATGCGGCCTCATCATAAAATGGTACTCGACGTATTTATAAACAGAAATGGTATTATAGGTTGTGTGGCTGAACAGACGATTAATGGAACAATACAATTAGGAGGTGCTCGTCCCTCCGAAGGATTATTCCCTCTTGAGAAGGAGTATGCTCGCGCCATTACCGCATTGAACCGAACAGGAATTCTTCCACGATCGGGAAATTTAGGGGTGATTGGAATTGACGGAAAAGAGTATCCTGTACCAACTCAAGAACAGCTGCAAGAAGTATTTACACGCAATAAGGAATTGGTTGATAGGAAAATGCGACAAGGATTCACTCAGCTTCAGTTAACTCCGATCGCAATGCCTACTTCACAACTTATTGATCGGGTAAAGACTGCCGTTCTTAAACATGCCGCAGCGGGAAAAATTATCCAGACAAAACAAAATTCTACTGACGCTGATATACCGGTTCGTGTAAATACTGGTGAACCGATCTGGAT
>JBGOYZ010000022.1:0-16621 GCA_041479945.1 Thermoproteota archaeon | reverse complement strand
TCTTTCTCAGTGAAGTTGGGCAAAGTGATTCTGGCAATAATAGGAGTCGCCTTCGCCCTTGAGTTTTTCCGGGGAGGGCTGCAATTGAAGGATGCGTTGGGGATGTTCATGACGGCAGTGGCTCTGGCCGTTGCCGCGGTCCCAGAGGGCTTGCCTGCTGTCGTAACCATCTCACTGGCACTCGGGGTTAGGGAGTTGGCCAAGCGAAACGCCATCACCAGGAGACTTAGCTCCGCAGAGACCTTGGGCGCAGTTACTGTGATTTGTTCGGACAAGACAGGCACGCTTACGAAAGGAGAGATGACTGCGCGCAGGGCCTATGTTGGGAAGAGGTTCGTGGAGATAACAGGAGTCGGATATGAACCCAGGGGTAGCTTTCTCGCTGACGGGAAACTCGTGGATCCAAATGAGGACAACGACTTGGGCCTTCTCTTGAGGGCCGCAACATTGTGCACAAACGCTCAGTGTGACGGGACAAGCGTGATCGGTGACACGACTGAGGGTGCACTTGTCGTAGCTGCCGCGAAGGCAGGCCTGGCCAAGGAAAGCCTGGCGGAGAAACACCCCCGGCTTCACGAGATACCGTTCACTTCCGAGAGGAAACTGATGACGACAGTCCACGGGTCGCCCGAGAAGAAGGCCTTCGTCTATGCAAAGGGAGCACCAGAGGTTGTTCTCGAGTTGTGTACTCATGAGACGGTCGGGGGAAAAGTGCATGAATTGGGCCAAGAAAGAAAGGGGGAGATCCTCGAAGCAAACGAGGAGATGGCAGAGAAGGCATTGCGCGTTTTGGGCGTGGCATTCAAGGAGCTGCCTGATGAAGCTAGCGCGAGGAGCGAAAAGGAGCACCTCGAGAAAGGTCTGGTCTTTGTCGGTCTCATAGGTATGATTGATCCACCGAGGGAAGAGGCTAAGGAAGCGATCGGTAAGTGTGAGAAGGCGGGCATAAAGGTAGTCATGATAACTGGAGACCACATGCTGACAGCAGTGGCTGTGGCAAGGGAACTCGGTCTGATGAAGGGAGGAGAGGTTCTCACAGGGCCCCAACTGGATGCCACAACTGACGAGGAGTTCGAGAAGGTGGTCGACCGCGTGTCTGTCTACGCCAGGGTCACAGCTGAACACAAGCTTCGCATAGTTAAGGGACTGAAGAAGAAAGGCAACATCGTGGCGATGACCGGGGACGGCGTGAACGACGCTCCTGCTCTCAAGCAGGCCGACATCGGAGTTGCTATGGGTATCACCGGGACGGATGTGACAAGAGAGGCCGCGGACTTGGTCTTGGCAGATGACAACTTTGCGACCATAGTGAATGCAGTCGAGGGAGGCAGAGGAATCTACGACAACATACGGAAGTTCGCATTCTACCTGTTGAGGTGCAACATCGCTGAGCTCGCCGTGACGGGGTCATTTGCCCTTCTTGGTTTAGAGCTACCGCTGACGGCAGGGCAGCTTCTATGGCTCAACTTCGTGACAGACGGGCCACCTGCCATAGCTTTGTCCATGGATCCCCCCGAAAACGATCTCATGGATAGACCACCGAGAGATCCCAATGAAAGTATTCTCTTCGGGCGTTTCGCTTCCATCCTAGCATCCGTTGTTACGCAGTTCTTGGGAACCGCCGGGGTCTTCTACGTCGCTTACTACATCATGAAGGAGCCGTTGGACGAGGCCAGGACGCTGGCACTTGTCCAGTGTGTGCTCCAGGAGCTCGTGACGGTCTTCAACTGCAGGTCAGAGAGGCACAACGCGTTCAAGGTAGGTTTCTTGACAAACAAGTTCCTGTTCGCATCGGTTGCCATTTCCGCTTTGCTGACCGGTCTGCTTCCCTACACGATGCTCCTTGGCACCGCGCCAATGAGTCTCACGGACTGGATCCTCATATCGCCCGTTTCACTTCTTGGTCTCCTCATAGTGCCCGAAGTCTTCTACGGAAGAAAGGTATGGCGCTGGAAGTGATTGGCAAAACAACAGTACCAGCGACGCCTTCCTTGAGATGCACGGTTTCGGACCCAACAACGTATCCGCATTCCAGTGACGAATTGCCTCAGCACCTGACCGGAAAGTCCTAGGAGTTCCGCTCGCGCCGCGCAGGACCGCTGGAAGTCATAACTACTGTGAAGTGTCCCTGTTCACCGTGATAGCCACGAATGGTCTCTTGTTCTCGGGGCTTCCACTGCGGGAAGCCGTTCAGGCCTTCGCCGAACTGGGGTTCGACGCTTTCGAATTGCCTCACCCCATCTTCTACAGAGACATATTCCAGGGATCTGCGCCTGAAGAGATCAAGCCCTTGGTCTCACTGCTGCAAGACATGGATCTAGAGGGGCTCACGATCGCGAGCGTGAACGCGGCCAATGATTTTCTGAAGCCCGCCGAAAGCGAGTTCTCAGAGGAAGTCAGGAAGACAAAGATCGTCGTAGATACCGCGACAGAGCTGGGGGTGGAGTTGGTCAGGGTCTTTGTGGGAGAGCCGAAGGAAGCGATGTCGAAACAAGACTGCCGCGGGCTCGCCATTAGGGGCTTGAGAGAAGTTGCAGAGTACGCAGAGGAAGCAGGTAAGGTTCTCGCGCTAGAGAACCACGGAAGGTACTCGAATGATTTTGACGAAGAGACAACGATACTGAAGGCTGTCGGGTCAGATGCCCTGAGGCTCAATCTGGATTCCGGGAACTACTACTGGTTTGGGTACACGGTAAGTGAAGTAGAAGACATCCTAAGGAGGGCTTCGAAGCTGGCCGTGCACACCCACCTCAAGAACGAGGTCTCCGCAAACAAGGACGAGAGGAGGAAACCGGGGGAGTGTACGGTAGCAAGGTTGTGGAACGGCGATTTGGACTTGGCTGGATTCGTCAGAAACCTGAGAGACACGGGGTATCGGGGGACCTACTCCATCGAAGAGGAATTCGCGGGCATGGAGGAGATGACGTCAGGTGAGTTGAGGAAAACGGTGTCCGAGGACATTGCTCAGCTGAAGAATATCCTGGGGGACTAATCCGATCCTGTCAGCACTGCCATTGTGAGAACCGAGCCCGCCGCGCCTAGTCTCTGATAGGAATGGTCACTTGGCGCCCAGAGCTGCTGGATTCATAGATGGCCTCGATGAGTTCGATCGACCTCCTCCCCTCCTGCCCGTCGATCTTCGGTCTCCTGCCTTCCCTGATTGCCGAGACGAAGTCCTTGAGCACCCGATAGTGGTTTGTGGGCAGGACCGCCTCAGGCTTTGACCAAGATCCAGTCGATGCCCTTGTGGTCGGGGTAATCTCTTCTTCTCTGCCCTTGGCGATGAGTTTCGTGAGCCTGTCCGTTTCGAACAGTGCACAGCCCTCGGTCCCGTGCAGCTCAAGTCTGGAAGGGAATCCGGGGTACGTGGCCGTGCTGGCCTGAATGATCCCGAGAGCGCGGGATGCGAACCGCAGGGAGGCAACCGCAACGTCTTCCACTTCTATGTCGTGATGCAACGTGTCCACCTCCGCCTCCACGTGCTTCACGGGGCCCATGAACCAGAGCAGCAGGTCAAGAGTGTGTATCGCCTGATTGATCAGGACTCCACCCCCCTCCGAAGCTTTCTTTCCTCTCCAAGGACTCTTGGCGTAGTAGTCAAGGTCTCTGAACCATTTCACCGTCGCCTCGCCTAGAACCATCTTGCCCAGCCCGCCTTCATCGACGACTCGCCTGACACGCTGAGAATCATCTGACATTCGGTTCTGCAGCATGACGCCGAGAGCGATTCCCCTCTCGCCTGCTCTCCTGATCAACTCATCCGCTTCTTTGGTGCTCACGGTCATCGGCTTGTCCAGAAGCACGCTGGTGCCGGCCTCGATCGCTTCTAGGGCCATGGGGAAGTGCATGTAGTGGGGGGTCGAGATCGCAACCGCGTCCAACCGACGTGTCCGGACCATCTCGCCAAAGTCGGTCGCGTAGCTCTTGACACCATACGTGCTTGCGTACTCCTTCGCCTTCTGTTCTATCGAGTCGCATACGACTGCAAGTGAGGCCAGTCCTTCCTCCTCTAACATCTTCAGGGCTTTCGCGACGAAGCTACCTCCAACGCCCGCACCCGCAAGCCCAAAGGTCAAGGGTCGGTTGGAGTCCATCAGGCATCCGATCCGTTGGTTTCGTAATATGCCTTTGCGGAACACAACGGATTCAACGGGCGCGGTCAGGGCAGATCGGGTCTCTCGCGATAATGGCCGTGTCTCCGTCAGGACAGGGGCAGCGTTGCGACTGGAAGTCCCGCAGTCCATTCAATGCACGTCTGCTGGGCGCCCATCATTGCTCAGACAGCTGATCGACGAGCTAGTGTCTGCGCTCAGTCACATGCACTGGAAATCGAGGCGCAGTCTGACGTTTCCCCGTCTGCGATTCTTGCATTTTGCTTTGCTGATCTCAAGAACACTTAAAGTCATCACGTTGTTCCCAATTCACAAGTTTGGCTCGTGGAGTTCATGATAGAGCCACGCGGAGGAAGGTCTCGCGGGACGTGGCAGTTGGCTCGATTGAGCATGAGCTGGCCGAAGAGAAGGTCGCCCGGCTGAACCGCACCCATGCCATGTTGAGTAGGATCAACCGAGCCATCGCGCGTACGCCTGCGCCTCAGGCTCTCTATGACGAGGTCTGCAGGATGGCCGTGGAGGAAGGCGAGTTTCGCATGGCGTGGGTCGGGCTCGTCGATCCGGACGCACATTTGGTGAAGCCAGTGGCCAGGTGCGGTTTCGAGGATGGTTTCCTCGATGGCACCGAGTTCTCCACTGATGATGTGCCGGAAGGGCAAAGCCCTGTAAGTGAGGCCATCCGCAGTGGACGGTGTTCCGTCTGCAACGACATTGAACGGGATCGGCACATGGCTCCTTGGAGGATGAAGGCCAACGCCCGAGGATACAGATCATGCGCTTCGTTCGCTTTTGCAGAAGAGGGGAAGGCCATAGGGGTTCTCAGCCTCTATTCGGGCGAGAGGGGTTTCTTTGACGGCGAAGAGCTCAGGCTGCTCTCAGAGGCCATTGATGACATATCCTTCGCTGTTGAAACGGCTGGGAGGGAAGAGCAACGCAAGCGCGCGGAGGAGGAGCTAAGGGAATACTCACGGCGTCTTGAGAGAATGGTGGAGGGACGCACCAAGGAGCTGCAGGAGGCGGAGAGGATGATCGCAGTCGGCAAGACCGCCCTCATGGTTGGTCATGACCTCCGCAACCCCCTGCAGAGCATCACCTACGCCCTGTATCAGATCAAGGAGGTGGTGAAGGGCCTGCCGCTGGGCATACAAGCCGATCAGTTGCAGACCATCTCGGGTGCTGCAGTGACAATAGGCGGCCAAATCGAGTACATGGACAAGATTGTAAGTGACCTTCAGGACTACGCGAGGTCTCTCAAGCCCAGGCTCTCCGAGGTCGACCTGCTTGACTTGGTCAACACAATATTGTCAACAATCGATGTCCCGAAGAACGTACGTGTCGTCGTAGATGTTGACGAGACACAGCGGATGGTGGCAGACCCTTCAATGATCAGACGGGTCTTCACCAGCCTGATCGTGAATGCCCTGCAAGCGATGCCAAAGGGAGGAAAGCTGACGGTGAGCGCAACTCAAACGAAGGACGCCACGTTCGTCAGGTTCAAGGACACAGGACTCGGCATACCTAGGGAGAATATCGACAAGCTGGGCGCCCCCCTGTTCACAACAAAGGCGAAGGGAATGGGTCTCGGACTGGCAATAGGCAAGAGGATGGTGGAGAGCCACGGTGGCACAATCGTGTTTGAGAGCAAGGTAGGCAGAGGAACCACGGTGACCGTGAAACTCCCGCACGCGATCGGGGGCGATCGCGCAGAACTCAGGCGTGCCGAAAGGAAGGAAAGCTCCAGCCCTCACAGGTGACAGGTTCCAGAAACAACGTGCACTTCCAGCGGAGCGGCCAAGCGATCGCGGCTCGTTCCGGGTTGGAGTGACCACAACTGTTAATACCCCACTCGACCTTCATAACACGAAAAGAGGCGAACAGAGCTGGGAGGGAAAAGCGTCCTGGTCGTCGATGACGACAAGGCCATTCTCAGGGGTCTGGTGGGCATTCTCCAGTCAAAGGGCTATGACGTGGACACTGCCGAGACCGGGAAGGAGACCATCAGCAAGAGTAAGGCAAAGACCTACAACTTGGCAATACTCGACATCAAGCTCCCGGACGTGGAAGGAACCGAGTTGCTGATTGACCTCGGTAAGATCACCCCTTCGATGATGAAGATCATGGTTACCGGCTATGCGTCCTTGGACAACGCTGTTGACTCGATCAACTTCGGTGCTGATGCCTATCTGATGAAGCCAGTCAGCCCGGAGAAGCTACTCGAGACGGTTGCCGAGAAGTTGAAGGAGCAAGAAGGTGTCGAGAAGATGACTGAGGACAAGGTCGCCGAGTGGATAGACGGCCGTCTCAAGGTGACCGAGCAACTGGAGAAGGCTAGGGCTGGCAGCAAGTAGTCCAGCCAGCATCTCGGTTCAGAAGTCAGTTCACACTCAGCTTCTGTTGACTACGCCCGTTCTAGACTACGGCAGCGGCAATCGATCTGCTGGCTTCGGCAACTTCTCGGATTCCCTGTGAGGTTCGTCTTGGTACCAGTAGGCCACGCTTGTCCAGTCATCTCCTCTATCGTTGGCGTGTCCGTGCTCGATGGTGACTCTTATTGACCTCCTGAAGACGACCGGATCCTCGATGTGAAACCTGTACACGATCCATCTCCCGGTCCAGTCGTACGTATCACCGGTCTGGAGGACACCGTGGTATGGACCTTCAAATCTCACAGGGAACCCGTAGGCGGACAGGAAGTAGTCCTCTGTGCCCGTCCCGTGGAGCGAAGGGGGCCATTTCTCGCCGTCCACGAATATCATGTCATCGCCTTCACCCCACCAGTCTGGCTGGAGCGATTTGACTCCCAACATGCACCCGACGTAGTGCCCTCTCCCCCTTGCGTCGAGCACCACGTAGTTCTCGTCGCCCGTGAGGTTCACTCGATCGCTCGTGGCCTTGCATGTCTCTCTGTGCCAGCCCGCATGAAACCGCAGCAGGTCCGGAGAAAGGTGATCGTCGTACAGTTCGTAGTCAACGTGGTAGTAGATCGTGAGTGGGGCCTTCTCGCACTCGTTCACCAGCTCGACCTTGGCCCTCTTGTCGAAGGGCATAGGGAAGTAAGTGTTCAGCCCCATCCTCATTCCGCGCCCTACTACGCTCAAGGGAAGAGAGACGTAGCTGTGGGCTAGTCCGTGCATAGCACCGAAGAAGTCGCCGAGTGGAACCTCCACGCTGGGGTCGGTTTCTCCGTCCCAGTACATCCTGAGAACTGTCTTCTTCAGGAAGTACGGCTCATTTCCGCCTCCCGTGATCCAGATGTGCCTTATGCATCCGGGGCCGTCGATCTCTGCCATCTTGAGCGTCTGACCCGATTCAACCGCGCACCAATCGTCGTTCCCGCCAGTTCTGTCGTAGCTCGACTCTCTCCTGCTTCTCGCGTTTCTTCTCTTAGCCAAGTCAGACAACCCGCCAGGCAGAAAGGAAACCGTTCCATCTCGATCAGTCATGTTGTGCCAACCCCATCGTGAGTTATATGTCAATTGCCTGAAGAAGGTGACAATCAGACCTGGTGTATGGTCATTTCGGCCCAGCCTTTTATAGACTGTGGCCGGTGCGACTGCATCAGCTTTGGCTGGTCTGCATCGGGTCAGATCTCGTCGTCTGTCGCCGAGGTCAACCATCGCTCTGGTGCCAGCAGCCGGATTCGGGGTCCGGATGACCCCGACTTGGAACATCTCCAATCCGAGGACAGACTTCGTCGCCAAACCTGCAGTCACTGAGAGCTTCTCCGGCAAGACGCTGCTCGACTTGGTGCTCGACAACATCCGAGAATCCGGGGTAGTGAAACGAGTCCTGGTGAGGATCGGTGACACGCCCGAGCGGATCACGCAGGAAAAGTCGCAATTCCTCAAGGAAATGAAGGCGAAGGCCCGAGAGGACGTACTACGGGTCGTCGCGAGGAGGAAGGGCGTGGTGATCTTTCACAACAACCCTGATGGTGCAGATGATGGGACGGGAGCAACGATACTTTCGAAAGAAGCCAAGAGGGCCATCAACGGGGACAGGGCGGCCAACAATGTCCTGCTGTTGGCTTCGGACCTCCCCACCATACCGGCGAAATCCATCGAGGGGCTGGTAAGCTTCCACAACATGCGACACGATGATGTCACGGTGAGTGAAGTGATTGAGGAGGACCCTTCGGGTCATGGCAGGGTCGTGAGATATCCTCTGATGTTCCTCGGTGTCCGAGAGCGTGCAACAGCTGAAGCCGCAGGTGCGGGAAGCACGAGCGAGGAGCTGAACGCACGGTTGGCCCGAGGAGAGATCGTCGTCATAGAGCTTGAGAATGCAGAGGTTCCTCCCGACGCCCCGTGGGCAAGATACCTGGTGTTGCAGCGCAGGGAACTTGAGAAAATCCGCTTGGACGGCAGTGTGGAAATCCGTCATCCTCTCAGGGGTTTGATACCGGGCGATGCATTGGTGGTTGACGAGACCGTCATCAGGCACTGCGCAGTAGAGATCGAGCAGGGCCAGAAGCCTGTGTGGGACGAGAGGAGCGACCACTTCCTTGCGATCGTCGAGCAGTCTCAGATTGGCGTCTCCACTGAGCAGAGAAAAAGAACCAGAGAAGTGCAGGTCGAAGGATTCGAGTGGCCGCTGTCAACAGATTTCCTTCACTCGATCCGGGAGAGAAATGTCCTCTGCATGGTCGTCACGAGAGAGGTGTCCCTGAAGACGATAAGGGACCTGGACGCCCTGAACTACGGTCGCGTTGTCAAAGTGAATGGCACAGACGTAGTTGTGCCGAACAGCCGGATCTTTGAAACTGCGGATCCCGTTCTTTCGTTGGGAGGGTTGCGGATAAGTCGAGACGTGGCGAGATCAACTCTCAATTGCGTTCGGCTCGTTGACAATCCCAAAGGCCACTATGTGCTGGAGAGGCATCCCGATGGCGAGTACTACCTGCCTGAAGTGGCAAACGCTGTACGAAGACTGGGCGGGAAAGTGGGCATCTTCAGGTTGGCGGAAGGCACTGCAAGTGGGATGGACACTAGAACCGATCTCAGGGTCCTCTCTGGCTCACTGATGAGAGCGTACATGCGCAGTCTCGAATCCACCGGCGTTGATGTCTCATCTCTGTCATCGCTGAAGATCGCACACGGCTTCTCGCGAAAGAGGATCAGCAAGAGAGCAAAGTTGCGCGGCTTCGTGCATCTCTCTGGTGCAACGGCGATCGCTGCGGATGCCACCATCGAGAATTCCATTGTCGAGGCTACTCTAGGGAGTCGCACCGTTGTACGAAGAGGCGCGCGCGTGACTGATTCCATTGTTAGGAACTCGAGCATGGGCGCAGGCTCGGTTGTGGAGAGATCCTTCCTGCAGAACGTGACCGTCCCTAGCGGGTCGCTTATCAGGGACAAGAGGATCGACCACGGTGGGAACGCGAAGGAGGAGGCAACGTCAGAGACTCAGCGCATTGACCACCTACTGTCGGGATCCGCTGAGGCAGACGAGCACGAGCTTCAGGTCATTGAACAGTTGTACGGTGTTACGGTCCATCCCGGAACTAGAGTGCGTCTGACTAGTGACTCGAAGGAACTGCTGTCAGAACTGAGCGAGGCCGTTTCGGCAGCGGGCGGTTCAAAGCGGTTCATTCAAGTCAATGCTGAACTCTTGAAGACGGGAACATACAGCCAGATCCTGAATGACAATTCGCTTTCTGGAATCACGTTCTGTCTGGGTGCGAATGCAGAACTCGTCTTCAGAGTAGGTCTACTGGAGTCGACCGATATTGGGGCGGGTTGCATACTGGAGAACTCGGTCGTGAGAGGATCAGAGATCGGCACAGCGGCTTTGCTCCGGGCGGCCGTGGTCGAAGACTCTAGGGTGGAAAGCTCGGCGGAGAGGCCGTCGAGGGTTGAGGGCCTGTGCGTCTCTGGACAGGTCCTAGAGGGAGGGTATCCCGAAACCACATTCCTGAACGTCTCGTCGCCTTTGCGGCCGATCAGGGAGTGGAAACGCTACCTGAGCTCGGCAAAGTCAGGGTCTTTCCTATGGTCCCTGTACGGAAAGGATCCCGAGCTGAGTGAGACGAGGGGGAGACGAATCATATCCCTGCTGGATCGTGCCTCCCACAGCTTCGGTGAGGACTCGGAAGTCATTGTGGTTCGCGTGCCCGGAAGAGTGAATCTGATGGGCAGGCACGTTGATCATAGGGGAGGGTTTGTGAACCCGATAGCGATCCCGAGGGAGGCGCTGTTCGTCGCGAAGCCTAGAGGGGACAGTGTTGTCGCTGTCTCGAACGTCGATCAAGGCTATGCAGGTTTTTCGTTCGACCTGCGGGCCAGTGGGCCGGCCCACAGGATGACTTCTCTCGCTGAGTGGCGCGAGTGGGCCCAATCGAACTTGGAAGACAGGAGGAGAAAGGGCATTGGGCCCAACTGGTCGGAGTACTGCAAGTCCTCAGTCTATCTCCAGAACTACTACCTCAGGAAAGATGGGTCCACCTTGAGAGAACTCCGGGGTGCTGACATGGTCATGTCTGGGGATGTCCCGATGTCCGTGGGCCTGTCCTCATCCTCCACCATTGTCGTCGGAACATACCTCGCGTTGTCGGCGCTCAATGATCTCAAGATGTCCGAGGAGCGGTTCATAGAACTATGCGGGGAGGGAGAATGGTTCGTGGGAACCAGGGGAGGGATGGGAGACCATGCCGCGATCATCTGGGCTAAGCCTGGAAAAGTGTGCCACATCGGCTTCTTCCCGCTTTCCGTGTCTTGGGCGGACGCTCCTCCCGGAATCCGGGTGGTGGTCTGCAATTCCATGGTACAGGCCGCGAAGATATCTGGCGCCAAGGACAAGTTCAATGAGAAGGTCGCCACATACGATCTAGCCTTGATGTGGCTTCTCAGCCGACGTCCGCGGTTCGTTCCACATGTGAAACGCTTCAGAGACATGAATCCGGCGACCCTGGGTATCAGCCTTTCTGACTTCTACCGCATGCTTAAGGAACTGCCAGTGAGAGCGACAAGGGACGAGCTGCGGGCTGTGCTACGCGCACGAGAGGAAGACCTAGAGAGGTTGTTCCGTGAGCACGCGGAGCCTCCGGAAGGCTACGGCTTGCGCGGCGTCGCACTTTTCGGAATGTCGGAATGCGAGCGGTCAAGGGTAGCCTGTTCGGTCTTGACAAGGAGCCCCGCAGGATTCGGGCTCCTGATGAAGGCGTCTCACAATGGAGACAGAGAGATCGTCCATTTAGAGGAAGGTCAGAGGAGGTGGACTCCCCCGCTGGACGACGCCTATCTTGACGCTTTGGCCAAGGGAGCAGGTCGTGGGGCTCACGGCGGGCCGGACTTGCAGAAGCAATCTGGCTACTACGGATGTGGCCATGAGAAGACTGACGCGCTCGTCGACTTGGCGCTCTCCGTGAGAGGAGTGCTTGGGGCGCAGCTTGTCGGAGCTGGACTGGGAGGGAGCGTTGCTGTTCTGATAAGGGACAACAACGTTATCGACCTTCTGAATGTCCTCTCAGCTCGTTTCTACGGGTCCTCAGAGACGATGGATGACAACGTGATCGTGTGCGTTCCTGTGGCAGGGGCTTCTGTGCTGCGCATGCCGGTCTAGCCCGTCATTCGATCACTGTTCGATGAGGACAGCCTCGTACAACTCGAGCTTGGGAAGAACGAACTCCACCCTTCCTTCCTTGTATGAGAAGTCCAGGTTCTTGCCAGCGTAGAGCGACTTCATCGAAGAGGGTTTCCGACCGACTGCCACCGAGAACTTGGCGCCCTCCACTGGGAAGACCTGAGCGAACGGACGTCTGAGAGCAAAAGAAAAGTTGATGAGGTGAAGCATGGCGAAGCTTTCCCCTTCGAACAGTGTGGTCTCAACAGTTTCCGGGGCATTTGTCTCAACTTGCCGTCCAGCTCGGCCGGCCCACTTGACCGAGTTCTCGATTATCTTGAGGTAGTCGAGGAAGCCATTGTTCCAGTACTGTCCAGCAAAGGCCGAAGGGAAGAAGACCACTCTGCCTGATCCGAACTCATTTGCGGTAACAGTCGAGTAGGGTGTCTCTGGTGTGATGTCGCCATATCTTGACGGCATGGCCTGCAGTTGCACGCACACCCCCTGTGCACCGATGCCATCCGTCTTCATGACATGCTCAGGACTGGGGATCACGGCAAGTTCAGTGCCGTAGGACTTCACCAGAGGTACTCCTTCTGCTATGGGGTGTTTCGACTTGACCACCATGTAGTCCCACTTGAGGACATCCATGAGTTCTCCCTTTGATGACACCCCGAAGACATCAGAAAGCGCGAACTCCCCCCTTGACTCGCCCAAGTCGGTGAACATCGAAGTCTTGTACGAAGCTATCAGACCCTTCCCCGCTCTCACGAAGCTTCTCACGGCCTTCACTTGTACATCACTCATGCACGCAACGTTCGGCAAAATGAGGAGGTTGTACTTGGCCAAGTCCTGCTCGTTCACGTTGACATCTGAGATCAAGTCGAAGGGAATGTGCAGTCTGATGAGCGCCTCGTAGAAACCCCTCGCCTCCTCCGTGGTCCTCCTTTCGCTCTCGTACTTCCACATCGTTATCCTTTGAGCTTCTAAGAAGTCGCCTGCTTGCACAGCGACGCTGGCCGGTTTCTCCACTTCCACTCGGGCTTGTGCTTCTTCGGCTCCGCCTCTTGCGGGAGGCTCGTAGAAGAAATCGCCTGTTCTCCTCGACCACACGACTGCGACTCTTGCCGCCGACCTAGATGACTGATAGTACTTCTCGTATTCCCTTGCTGCGTCGAAGAACCTAGCCCCTTGGGGAGTAGCCTCCGTTGCGAAGCCATGATCCTCGAACATGTCCGCTCCATTCGCCAGGCCCTGCAACTTGCCGAGCAGGTACTCGATTGGAGGTATCCTCTCCCTAAACCAAGGCTGGTGAGATGCTGCCAAGAACAAGCAGAACGGTTTGTCTCGCTTGATCGAATTCGCGAGTTTCGTCGTCCAGCCTTGGAACCACATGGGAACCCCGCTCGGCAGTGTGTAGTATTGATAGCTTTCCATTCCGATGATGCTCTGCCCTTCGTATGAATCCTCCGCGCTCAGGGCGAAGCTCCAAGACGGCCAGACTTGGCTGCTGTTGTTGCTGTAGAGCAACGAGCCGAGCCCCGCATCGGTCAGAGCTCGCGCACCGTCCTTCAAGAACCTAGCGATGGATCTGTATCTGAACATGACGAACTTCCTCCAAAGAGGGTCGGTCCAGTCTTCTCTGGTGGGTAGGTCATGTCCCTGTTCGGCTTTGAACGCATCGCGACAGCTGTCACAGTGGCAAGCCCCAGGATAGTACGCAGGGCCGTCCAAGAAAACCACATCCACACCCCGCCTCGCCACCTCAACGATCAGTTTGAACATCCTGTCCCTGTAGGCAGAGTTGACGCACATTGTGTAGCCATGACCATAGAGCGTGTCTATCGGGCTTCCGTCCGGTCTGACTTGCGCCCACTCCTTGTGTTTCTCGTAGAACTCGTCACCGTAGTAGTGAGCATTCAGGTAAGTCCTGGTCCGCAGTCCCCTTTGATGAGCGGTCGAGATCTGCTCCTGCAAAAGATCCCTAGTCCCAGCCTTGTCCCATTTCGGCAGTACCGAACTGTCGAACAAGGCATACTCGTTGTTTATGTCTCCCTTGTAGGGAACAACTTCGAGTATGTTGCATCCCTTCTTAGTAGCTTGATCGACCACGTTGTTGATGTCCTCGGGCTTGAAGTCCTTGTAGTCGCCCCAAGTGAGCCAGATGAACCGATCCTTCCACCATTCCGCCATCTGCAGTCTGACGAGTATTCGAGGGAGGAAAGGATATAACGGTTGGAGAACAGCAGCGAAGATTGCCCGCTTTGTACCCCAAGTCCATCAGACAGAGGTGAGTTTTCGGCTCCGTGATAGATCTACTTGGAATAGCGTTGGCTTCCTTTGTGGTTGCGTTCTCGGGCGCAGCTGCGCCCGGCCCCCTCTTGCTGACAGTGATCAAGGAGTCGGTAGGACGCGACGCACGAGTGGGCTTGATGCTGTCGCTCGGGCACGCGACGGTCGAGTTGCCAGTGGTGGTCCTGCTGTCGTTGGGTCTTGTTAACGTTGATCTCAGCGGCATCATGTTCTGGTTGGGGCTCATAGGAGGTATGGCGCTGGTCGCCTTTGGTCTCCTGACGCTCAAAGCATCGTCTAGACGGGAGACCGTGGTTGACGTGGGGGAGAAGCAGACCAGAACGTCGGCGATGAGGCTGGCTCTGCTCGGTGGGGTGACCTCTGCGTCAAATCCGTATTGGACGTTTTGGTGGCTGACGATAGGTATCACGTCAATCGTTCAAGCCATGGTCTTGGGGCCACTCGGGTTGTTTGTGTTCTATCTGGGTCATATCGCGGGTGACGGCGTCGTATTCACGTCGGTATCTGCGCTGACTTCAGGAGCCAAAAATGTCCTTGGGGGCAGGGGCTACAGAGCCCTCTTGATTGGCACTGGGGTGATCCTCATCGCAATCGGAGCCAGTTTTGCGCTGTCCGCACTACAGTTGGCCCACTAGGACCGGCTTCGGTTCTGGAAGTCTGGCTCGGCCCGGGGTTCTTATATCCCGCGCTGATACCGGAGCTGTCCGGGTTGCGGTCAGCCTCTGAACTGCATGTCGAAACAATCAGCACGGATGACGGCAAGGTCGTCGTGCATTGTGTAGATGTAGATCCGGTTGAGCTATCTGGGTTCGGCGAGATCAGGGTGGTCCTAGCAGATCACCCGCGAGGGCAACGAGCACTGCTGAATGTGGCCGATTCACTGAGAAGGATCGCAGCTGCGGGCGCCGGAAGCGTCAGAGGTTCGGTGACTCGTGATGATGTCCTCGTCGTCTCCAGATCGGCTGATGAGAGAAGCCTCAGTCAACCCTTCCTTCGCAAGGATGACAGGACCATCTTGAGTGGCGATGGTGCGGAGTTCGCAGTTGTGCAAGACTCGGTCGCCGCTAGCAAGCTCACTGCAACTGACGTTCCCGAGTCTTCCGCGTTCAGGATGTCCAATGCGACACCCTTTGAGACTGAGGTCTTGGACGGCCTGATGTCGCGGGACAGAATGCTATACTCTGTCAGATCGGTCACGCCGAGCCTCGGCAAAGTGAGCCGGAAGTACGTCGCAGTCAAACCCACTCTGCCAATCGGGTTCGCCGCCCACTACCAAAGCCTTCCCGACATATGCGTCAACCAAGGGGCATCGGCGGGGATCAATGGCGGTTTCTTCGCCAACTTTCCCGAAGAGTTGTCATTGCACACAGTGTTCAATGATCCGGTGGGCCTGCTTGTGGTCGACGGACACGTCAGATTTCCTCCGAGTTTCCGGAGGGGGACCTTCATAGTGTCTACAGATGGGTCTACCCACATTGAGATCATCGACCTGCGTTCTTTCAGTTTCCTGATCGGAGGCAGGAGCTTCTCAGGGGCCAAACTTTGGCGCGGTTCTGAGTCGGTACCCTTCGAGGTGAACCAAGCATCTTGTGAGGGAGTCGCCGTGTTTGGCAGCACCTTCGGCTCAAACTCCCCGGGTGGACAGGTGGTTGATTTCGCCGTCGCGGGAGACCTCGTTGTCGAGGTGAAGAAGGGCGGGAATGCCCGGATACCACAAAGCGGGTTCGTCCTCCAAATTACAGATGCTCGACTGGCAGACGAGATGTTGAGGAATCTCTTGGCGACGCGAGGGGCCAATCAGCTGCAGTGCAAGCTGCATTCGGACCATGCGAAGGATGGAATCAAGCATGCCATGGCCGCGGGCCCCGTCCTCATCAGTGACGGCGTGAGTCTGAAGCCGGGCTATTTCTCCACTGACCCGGCGGTCGAGGAATTCGAGAGGGGTAAACTGGCCCCAACCAGGTTCAATGCGAGCGTTGAAGACGTGAAGACACGAGCTCCTAGAAGCGCTGTAGGCATCACGCGAGAAAGGCATGTGCTCTTCGTGACGATCGATGACGACAGACGGGTGAACATGCCTTCCGGACAAAGGCGCAGCATCGGCGCCACTCTTTCGGAGCTCGCGGGCATCATGAAAGACCTTGGCTGCAGGGAGGCTCTCAACTTGGATGGTGGGGGATCATCAACACTCTGGGCGGGGGGCGAGGTGAAGAACAGTCCCTCTGATGGATTCACACGAGCGATTCCCAGCGCTCTACTGGTGGTCCGGGCATCTGGCCGCTGACACAAAACGACGATTGTCTATTCAGGTTCTGACCCTCTGAATCGAAGGAGCACGCAAGAACGCCGTGCCGCATTCCGAGATGCGGACTACCCACGCGGGTGGCGCAAAGTAAAATAGCGGGCTGGAATGTCCAGTGGACGATGACAATGCGAGGCAATAGGGCGATAGACTATGACGGCAGACAGGTCGAGTTCACCGGTTCTGCTTCCAAGCTGTCGCATGCCCCTGATGGGGTCGCGTACATGCTGCCCGGCCCACAAGAGTCCTCAAGAGAGATCGAAAGGGTGACGCGTTTGGCTTCAGAGGCTAGGGCCGAGGGTTTGCAGGTGGTCGTGGTGCAGGGTCTCGGGTT
>JBGOYZ010000021.1:0-20735 GCA_041479945.1 Thermoproteota archaeon | reverse complement strand
CGGGCAACTTGCTCACAAGCTTCTCCAGTTCGACAGCGTACCTGAGGGCCGAGCACGACATCAACGGCCCGCCTCCTTTCCTTGCCAAATCGATGATGCCTGAGGCGGCCTCGAAGCTGGTGGCCAGCGGCTTGTCCAGGAAGGTCGGGATGCCTGCCTCAAGCAGAGGGCGTCCGTACTTCACGTGGTTATCGGCAGCTCGAAAGTAGGGGTAGAGGACGAGGGCCCCGTCGATGTTGCCGATAAGGTCGCTTGGGTCTTCTGCAACGTTCTCCACCGAATACCTGTGCGCAAAGTCCACCGCCTTCTTCTTATCATCATCGAAGACGGCGACGACCCTGGCGTTCCCTATCGGTTCGCAGCCAATTCCGTTGACAATCGAGACGAAATCGGTTGAGTGGGAGGTTCCCACCCCGACCATGCCGAGTCTTCGCATGGTCAAAACATCGCTAACGGACAGTGCGCAGATTGCCTACACCAGTTGCTACGAGACAATGAACACGACGTCGTCTTCTCTCACACGGTCCTTTGTCTGCAGCCCTATTGACTGACCAGCCTGAGCGACAAGGATCTTCTTGTGTTCTATCTCCATGGATTCGACGGTCTGCCTGACTTGCGTCTGCTTCCCTTCAACGAGAATCGCATCGCCCACCTTCAGCGTCCCGTTCAGCTCAACGATGGCTACGTTGATTTTCGCGAAGTAGTGCTTGATCCTGCCCACGGGAGTCTTCTTCTCCTCTTGAGCCATACGATTACATCGTGGCGTTTGATAATAAGCCTTAACCCCGTCTTGGGTCGCCGATAGGACAGGGTCTGACGGAACCCCAGTCATTGCCTTGGATTGACTTCTTCGTCAGCATCTCCAAGAAGGCGTTCCTGATTGCTCCTCTCGCGGCCACCGATCGCGGCGAGATGCCCAAGCCCTCTAATATATATCCCAAAAACCTGTGACCAAAATAGAGAGAACGTGCAGAAACTCGACGCCATTCTAGTGCTTGACTTCGGCGGGCAGTATTGCCATCTGATAGCGAGAAGGGTGAGGGAGTGCGGCGTCTATTCTGAAACAGTCCCCCACGATATTTCCCTGCCGCAGATGAAGCGGTTGGGTCAGAGATTCCGCGTCAGGGGGCTAATTCTCTCCGGCGGGCCGTCGAGCGTTTATGAAAAGAAGGCCCCAGAATGTGATGTCAGGATTCTCCAGCTTGGGGTTCCTGTCCTAGGAATATGCTACGGACATGAACTGATAGCCCGTCTCTTCGGCGGAGAAGTGAGGCCCGCGAGCGCCAAGGAATTCGGCTCCAGCCTAGCGTTTATCGACAAGCCCGTTGGCTTGATGGAAGGGCTAGACAAGGTGGAGAAGGTGTGGATGAGCCATTCCGACTCTGTCTTCAGCCTTCCCAGCGAATGGGAGGTCTTAGCCCACACTGAGAACTCCCCCGTTGCAGCCTTCAAACATGCAACCAAGCCCATGTTCGGTGTGCAATGGCACCCTGAAGTAGTGCACACGGAGAAGGGCGTGAAGATCCTTGAGAACTTCATTCTCAGGATCTGTGGTTGCACACCGAATTGGGTCATGCAGAGTTTTGTCAGAAACGCAGTCGAAGAGATAAGGCGGGTGGCGGGAGATGACAGGTGCATAATAGCCCTGAGCGGTGGAGTGGACTCCGGCACAGCGGCAGTTCTGGCCTCCAAGGCCATAGGAGACAATCTGGTGGCCGTCTTTGTCGATCACGGGTTCATGCGGGAGGGCGAGCCCGAATTTGTCAAGAACGCGTTTAGAGCGTTTCCGGTGAAGCTGATAGTGGTGAACGCTAGGAAGAGATTCCTGAGAAGTTTGAAAGGTGTCAAAGACCCCGAGCGCAAGAGGAGCATTATTGGGAGAGAGTTCATCAGAGTCTTTGAAGAGGTCTCAAGGAAGGTGAAGGCGCGACATCTCGTGCAGGGGACTATCCACCCAGATCGAATAGAATCCGGCTTGAGGAGGCGCTCTGAGAGAATAAAGACGCACCACAATGTTGCTGGCCTGCCAACTAAGGTCAAGTTCAAGACCATAATCGAACCGTTGAGGGATCTGTACAAAGATGAAGTCAGAAAAGTGGCCGAGGAGCTGGGATTGCCGAAGGAGATCACTTGGAGGCAACCATTCCCAGGGCCAGGCCTTGCTGTTAGAGTCTGCGGAGAGATAACCGGGGAGAAAGTCGAAGTGGCCAGAAAGGCGGACAAGATAGTGACCGAGGAAATGGAGAAAGCCGGACTAGAGGGAGGACTCTGGCAGTACTTCGCCGTTCTGACAGATACGAGAAGCACAGGGGTGAAAGGTGACTCGAGGTCCTACGGCTATACTGTCGCAATCAGGGCAGTCGAAAGCGAAGAAGCGATGACAGCCAAGTTTGCGAGAATCCCGTATGAAACCTTAGAAAAGGCCTCAACCAGAATAACCAACGAAGTACCGCAAGTCACAAGGGTGGTTTACGACATCTCTCACAAGCCGCCGGCGACGATAGAATGGGAGTAGGCTCCCATTTCCCGTTCTTCTGGCCTGTAATCGTGTCGGGTTCGATGGATCGATGGCATGAGTCGGAACGAGAACCCACAGGTGACCTGCATACACACGCCTGTTTCCGCGTGCTGCTGGCAACGCATATTGTTGAGAAGAAAGAGAAAAAAAAGAGGGAGGACGATCGTGGGTTCGACGCCATCTAGAACTAGTCCGCCGGGCCTTGAGAGATCGCTACGCCTAACTTGACTCTCTGCCAGAACACTGCTTCATCGCAACTCACGAACGCTCCCAGTGGGTTCACCCAGAAGCGGTATGTTGTTCCATCGGGCAGCACCGTGGATGCAACGGGGTAGTAGGGATCCATTGACCAACCCAGCATGCAGAGAGACTGGAGGCCAGTGCCCCAGATGTTGCTGCGTCCTACCGCAAGGAAGGCATTGAACACGATCATGTAGTTGGCTACGTCGTCTCTGGTTCCAGGACCAACGTAGTACACATCTGCTTCTCCTATCCCTGGCATTATGGGCCTGTAGATGACAACGAACTCGCTGGACGCGTCTGTCAGTTCACTCACTAGGCTCTCTTCGGGGAATTGCCTGAAAGATGGATCGTTAGGGGGGTTAGCAACGGTCTTCTTGAGCACGGCCATGAAGAACCCATTGGGCTGCACCGGTACTCCGTTGTACGTTATAGTGATCTTGTAGCGGGCAATGAGATCGCTTCCCTGCTGGTAGTATGGACCCGGCGGTTGGCCCACCGGGAGTATCCCAAGAGCCATTATGCCAGTGTTCCTGATCGGATCATCCTCAGCTACTGCATCTATGACCAGTACAGGCTTGGTCTGACTGGTTCTCAGTGCTTCCAGAGCAGCTAGAACTGAGGTGAAGTTGCTTTGGATTCCGGGCAGGCCAGACTTGGGGTTGTCAAGCTTGGTCTCGATGCTCGCCCTCTCGATCAATGCCGCTTGGAGCAAGCTCATGTTTCCTTCCAACCATCCCCCAATCTGGGTCTTCTCGACCGTGAGTGTCTGTATGGTGTTGTCTCTGCCGGCAACTACCCCCGTGTAGTATATGATCGCTCCGCCCAGTCCGACTACAAGAAGGATGGACAGCAGTCCAAGTGCAATGGCGATTCCTCTGTTAACGACTTTCGTTTCACTCATTTTTCACACCATTGATATCTCAGAGTCACGAAAGTAGAAAAGACTTTACTTCGGCAACCCTGAACGACGGCCGCGCGTTGGCGGTCACAGATCGCTGTTCTAGATGACATCCAGTCGCTCGCGGAAGGCCATATGGGACTTCTATCTGGAACATCCATATCGCTCGGGACCTGACCTAGTATCTCCTGTCGTTGCCTCGCGCTCCGGGTCGATGCCTCGGTGTTTGCTCGGTGAGTTCAAGAAGGGTATATATCAGACGTAGGAACCCAACTCGATGCGCTCAGAACCGGAGTTGATGTTGCGTCGCTTCCACTTTGAACGGAAGACGAAATCGGTCAGCGACTACTTCCTGATGCCCTTCGACGTGGGAGAAGCGACGGCGGAAGTGCGTGTCAGATACAGCTACGACCGAGGGAGTGACACCGACCCGAACGTCATCGACTTGGGGTTGATCGGGCCTGGACCGACGGGTTTTCTTGAGACGAGGTCATTCAAGGGATGGAGCGGTTCAAACAAGCAGGAAATCTTCGTCTCAAGGGACAGTGCATCTCCGAGCTACTATCCAGGGGGAATCTCTGCAGGGCGTTGGCATGTCTTGTTGGGACTGTACAAGATCTCAGAGGTCGGATGCTCCTGTGAGGTCCAGGTCGCCCTGAGCAGGGTCGCTACTGGGGCGGACTGGAATAGGGCAATGCCTGTTGCTGTGCCTGTTTCCGAACCAGTGACTGCGAATCCGGAATGGCTGAAGGGCGATCTTCATGTTCATTCCCATCATAGCGATGGGGAACTCTCCGTCGAGTCTGTCGTCAAGGAGGCCCGGAGGAGAGGCCTAGACTACGTGGCAATCACAGATCACAACACCACCTCGCAATGGGGTGAGGTGGCCCAGCTTGCCCGGTCTGGCCTGACGGTGATAATGGGCGAAGAGCTGACATCCTACTATGGGCACGCCAACATCTGGAACACAAGCGAATGGCTCGACTTCAGGATGAGGAGCCAAGAGGACGCAAGGGCTTTGATCGACGAAGCTCACAGGAGAGGACTGTTGTTCTCCATTAACCACCCGAGCTCACTGTGGCCGTGGGATTTCAAGGACGCACGGGACTTCGATTGCGTGGAGGTTTGGTCCGGTCTCTGGTTCGCAATGAACGCTGGTTCACTCCAGTGGTGGGACGCGTTGGCTGGTGAAGGGAAGAGGGTCACTGCTGTCGGTGGCAGCGACTTTCACAAGCTCGAGGAGCCGAGTGCGGCGGACATCTTCAGCGTCGGCACACCGACAACATGGGTCTTCTCCAGAGACAGGTCTCCGAGCGCGATTGTGGACGGGATCAGGTCAGGAAGGGTCTTCATCTCTAGAGGCCCAACTGGTCCGCGTTTGACCTTGGCGGGTAAAAACGGTCGGGGAATGGCCTCGATGGGTGACGAGATGATCTGCATGAAGGGCGAAGAAATCAGCCTTCAGGTTGACGCACGCGGAGCTCACGGGCTGGGTTTGAGAGTATGCTCTGACGAGGGTTATTGTGAGGCGTTGCCGGTGGATGCTGACGAGTGGTCGTACGTGATGAGAACAACTGCTGAGAGAGGGGGGTTCTATAGGGCGGAGCTCGTGGAGAGGGACGGGGACTGGCGCTCTGCTCCTCCGTCAGACATCGAGATGATCTCACTCACCAACCACTTGCACGTGAGGACGGAATGATCAGCAGGTAGACACTGATCTAGATCACACAGTCAGGCCGTGAGTCGTCGGCGCTCAAGCTCATATCAACAGAAGGGTAGCCGCGCGGCGAACGCAAAAATGTTCGGCTTGTGCACCATAGATGTCAGCGGAGACATCCAAGAGATAGTGAAGCAGCTCAAGACGGTCAAAGGGGCCAAAACTCCTTCGTAGTGTACGGAGGTCATGACATAGTGGCCTTGTTGAACGCAAAGGATCTGAGTGAAGTCAGGGAAGTGGTATTTGACATACGCGAGGTTCCAGGAGTGCTCAGGACTGAGACTCTCATCGAAGTGTAGTTCGCGTCCGGCGTACGGGAGTCCGTCAGCCGAACGTGATTGATGTGGCCTGGGACATGCATTCCTCGGCCACTCTGTCGACATCCATCTTGGCCTCCAACTCATCGACCACTTCAATCTTGGCCTTTGTCTCGGGGTGCTTGGCGATTATGCTGCAACAGTCCTTGTAGGGCTTCAGTGAAAGTTCGTACGTGCCAATCTTCTTGGCCTGCTCAATGACCTCCTGCTTGTCGTACGCTATGAGTGGCATCAGAACAGGCATGTCGATCGCTCTATGAATCACAGTCATGTTCTCCAGAGTCTGAGATGCCACCTGCCCCAGGCTCTCACCGGTCACTAACGCGCTTGCGCCCCCTTCCTCGGCCACCCTTTCTGCGCACCTCAGCATGAACCTTCTGAACAGCACGACATCATAGCTGACTTGCGTCCTCATGGAAGAGAGGCTGAAAGCATAGGTGGGCACGAACATGCATCTCGTCTTACCCGAGTAGGGGACCAAGTGATTGACTATTTCGGAGATCTTTGACTTGATCGCCTCCTCGTTGTCAGGGAAGGGATGGAAGTGGATGTAGGACACGCGGGTCCCCCTTTTCATGGCTAGCCAAGCAGCGACGGGCGAGTCTATCCCTCCCGACAGAAGGCAGAGGACCCTGCCAGAGGTTCCCACCGGAAGGCCTCCTGGCCCTCTGCTTTTGTTGCCATAGACGTGCGCCTTCCCTTTCGTGACTTCGACTCCGATGGTCAGAGTGGGTTTTCTCAGTTGCACCTTGGTACCAAAGTCCCTCACGACCGCTTCTCCGAGCCTCTTGTTGATCTCCATGGAATTCATGGGAAACTCTTTGTACGCTCGGACCGCCCGGACCCTGAATGAGCCCGCCGCCTTGATGTCGTCAGACAGATCGAGGAGGACAGTCCGCTCGATGTCTTCGTAGGTGCTTCCCGTCTGCTTGGCGAAGGCAAACCAAGAAACCCCAAACACCCTAATGAGGTCCCTTGAAACTCGTTCCCGATCGGGCGTGCTCTTGAAGTGCACGACCATCCTGCCGGGCAATCTCTTCACGTCCTCCAATGAATCGCCGCCCAGAGCCCGCCTCAGGTTCCTGGCGAGCATCTTCTCGAAGAAGGATCTCTTACCCCCTTTGAGGGCGATCTCGGAATAGTGGACGAGCAGGACCTCATCCGCTGGCATTGCCTAGCTAGACCGCACCAACTCGATTTAATGTTGTTGGGAGGATGGCACACCGATTATATATCGAGAGCCGGAGGCCTAGCGCGTGCCTGCCGTAAGAGTTCTGCCGGACAATCTGACGCTGAAGGTGGACATCGATGAGGACTTCCTCTCTGCGTTCAGGGCGTCAGGACTGCAGGTTGAGAGCATCTGCAACGGCAGGGGCACGTGCGGGAAGTGCCTGATCAAGGTTCTCAGTGGCAGCGTGTCGAAACCCACTGACAGAGAGAGGGAGTGGCAGCTCCTTGTTGGTCAGAAGGCGAGGCTTGCTTGCCAGACCCGAGCACTGGATGACGCCACCGTATTCTTGCCAGAGACTTCTAGAACTTCTAACGCCAAGATACTGATGGCTGGCAAGACGATCGAGGTGAAGCTATCCCCCCTTGTCGAGGTCAGGAGTGTGGCAGTCTCGGCTCCCACGCTTTCCGACCAGACTCCTGATGTGGATAGGCTTCTCAAGCAAGCTGAAGCAACGTCGTATGACCCTGCTCTGCTGGGGCGCATTCCCACCATACTCAGAACCTCGAATTGGCAGGTGCGGGCCGTCGTCAGGGAAGGTCGTCTTATCGACTTGTTCTCACTCAATGCCACGCGTTGTGCATTGGGTGTTGCAGCGGACATCGGAACCACAACCGTTGTGGTCTACGTCTTTGACCTCGCTACCGGAAAGCTTCTGGATGTCAAGGCGGACTACAACGCGCAGATCAAGTACGGGGAGGATGTGGTCACACGAATGTCCTACACGATCAACGACGAATCTAACCTTGCGAAGATGCAGGGGGCAATAGTGGAGACCCTGAACAGGCTAGTTGCCGCGGCCTTGAGCAGCATAGGAGCATCCCCGGCGGACATCTACGACATGGTAGTAGCGGGGAACAGCGTCATGACTAGCTTCTTGATCGGTGCTGACCCAGGCGCAATTTCAAAGGCCCCGTACATCCCCCCGTTCCTGAACTCAGTCCACGTAAACTCGTGTTCGCTCGGTCTGTCCGGCAACCCAGCATGCGAACTGAGGTCGCTCCCTCTGATCAGCGGCTACGTGGGGGGAGATGTCGTTGCCGATGTCTTGGCTTCAGGTATGCACAGGAGGGACTCGACCTCTCTGCTGATAGACCTGGGCACCAACGGCGAGGTCGTGATAGGCTCATCGCAGGGCATGCTGACCGCCTCTTGCGCTGCCGGCCCAGCACTGGAGGGCTATGGGATAACCCGAGGCATGAGAGCGATGAGCGGAGCCATAGAATCCGTGGCGATGGATCGCGACACAGGTGAGGTCTTCTACAGGACAATAGCGGGCGCGAAGCCTAGGGGAATCTGTGGCTCCGGGGTCGTTGACTCGATAGTGGCCATGCTGGCCGCGGGAGTGCTCGAGACCTCCGGCAGGATCTCAGCTGGAACGTCTAACAGGGTTGTCGAGTATGGAAGAGAGAATGCCTTCGTGATTGCGAACGGTAGGGACTCAGCGGATGGAAGGGACATCGTTCTGACCCAAGGTGACATCAGGAGGTTCCAGCTGGCAAAGGCAGCCATCTACGCTGCAACCTCTATCTTGATGTCAAAGATGAAGGTCGGCGTGGAAGACATCGAGAGTCTCTACGTGGCGGGAGCGTTTGGCAACTACATAAGCCCTGTCAATGCGATGATCGTGGGATTGCTGCCGGAGATGTCGTCGGACAGGATTACTCAGATCGGCAATGGTTCCGGGATGGGGGCGTGTGCTCTGTTGATGGACAAGGGAATGTGGAGGGATGCCGAGCTGGTCTCGAAGACCGCGCAACCCGTTGAGCTCAATCTGGTCGCAGGTTTCCAGAAGGAATACGTGGATGCCACGTTCCTGCCTCACAAGCGGGAAGATCTGTTCACGAAATCGAGAACAGCGGTACGGTTAATGGCAGAGCACAAGCGTTGATTCGCTCTCGACAGTCTCTCTAGGCGACCAGCCGGGAGGTCGGGAAGACACGAGCGCTGACATCGCTGGTCAGAGTGCTGACTGAGTAGAGCAGGACTCTGTCGACCTCTAGGTTCAGTCCGACCTCCGCGCTATGCTTAGGGTCTATGGCTTCCACATAGAACAGGAGTCTGTTCCTGTCAGGATCCGGCACTAAGTCGCTGTAGCTGTGGATCGGGAAATCGGTCCTCTCATAAGGAGACAAGGGCTTCCAGATCGTGGAGAATACAGGCACCAGGTTCGTCGACTTGAGATCAACAAGATATGATACGAACTTTCTCGAGACGGCTGCTCCCTTCACGACGTCGGCGCTCTCGAAGCCGACGAAAAGCGGGCCGGAACGTGTATCCATGATGTTCCCACTCAGGAAATGCGGCGCCGGTTGCGGCCGTCCGTCAATTCTGAGGAGACCGAGTTTGTGCCAGTTCCTTCCGTCCGGACTCACCGCGAGTGCCGCGTTGACCTTCGTGCCGTCGCTCGCCTTGTAGAGGGCAACGTATTGTCCCTGCACGAAGCTGATGACTGCATCTCGCGCCTCAACGCTGTCATATGTCTGGTCTCTTGGTATGACTATCCCCTCCGACTTCCAAGGACCGCAGGGATCGCCAGATGACAGGAGTGCTGTCTGCCAAGCATGTCCGATGTCAACTGCCACATACAAGAAGTACTTGGCGGTCAACGGATCTCTCAGAAGCTGTTGCCCCTCTATGCTGAGCACTTCTTGGTTCAGTAGGGCTGACAGTGCCTCCCTAGACGTAGTATGACGCAATGAGAAGTCCTCTCCATTCTCAGATCTGTATATCTCGAACGCGTAGCCCCTCAACTTCCGTGTTCTCGGTCTTGTGACCAACCAGAACACTCCAGAGTCCTCATCTCTCATGCAGTTGCCTGCCCCCCTCCACGAGCCCGGTTCGAAGCTTGGAGGGTCTAGGACGATCCTCTCGAACCTCCTGTTCGAATAGACACGCTGTGCTGTGGTCTCCTCCATCATCCGCTCACGTTGAAAACGGTTGCGTTTCATCGTCTTCTGCCCGGCTCGGCCACCGTTCGATATAAGGAGGAACCTGTTGATCAGATCCGTGCTCCTGATCCCGCGGCGAGGAGCGATAGGGCAACAATGAACATGGCCACTGACGCGGAGCGACCCAAATCAGAGCGCTTCGTAAGTCTGGACTCAGCAATGTAGAGCGGAAGGAGCAACACCAACGCCGAATAGGCGAATATGAGATAGAATCCCGCCATCGATCCGGATATGAGGAGTATCGTCACAAGAGAAAAGGCTAGGGACACGATCTTCGTGCCTATTCCGATTAGCCACCTTGGTCTTCTTCCCTCTGTCGCGTCAAGAACATAGGATTCTAGGAAGGCGAACCCCGCCGCCACTGGGACAGTGACCACGATCGCGACCAGAGAATACGTTGAGGGTAGGAGTCTGATCAGATCACTCCCGACTATCAAGTGAAGCCCAACCACATAGAGCAGACCCCAGATAGCGCCAAATCCCGTGCTTCTCGCGTCGGGCCTCAGAGGTTTCACGCCAAGAGGGACGAATCGGAGCCTCGTCGCCAATGCCATCACCGCCGTGATGCTCAAGAAGAATCCGGCGAAGAATGAGCTGGTCCCAACCCCGGGAATCAACAGAGCGAGGGCCGAAGCCACAGGAAGCAGAAGACCGGCACAGCCGTACAAGGCCAGTACCCTTGGCCAGACTCCCGCCGTCTGTTGTTCTTGGGATCTTGCCGCGGAGGGAATCGTTCCGGATGATGGGACTGCAATGACCATTCCAGTGATGAACAGGATCGCTGCAACGATCTTGCTCGCTATGACCTCCAGAAAGGGAGGACTGGCATCTGAACCGACGAACGTAAGCACCTCTTCGGAAAGAGGCCCACTGTACAGGACGAGGAGATGATCGTAGTTGTCTACCAACTCGACTTGAATGCTACCGCCATTGGGGAAACGATAAGTCGTTCCCGGGACGACTGTGACGTTGGCAGTCTGGGAAGCCGATGCAGTGATTGACTCAGGACTCACCACCGTGTCCAATGACGCCGCTACTAGCAAGGTCTTGGTGCCGCTTTCCAGGAGAGGACCCAACGTGCCTGGCATGGATCCGGAGCATATCAGAACAAGGTATTGCGGGTGCAGTATGGAGGCAGCGATCTGTGAGAAGCCTCCTCCCATCGAATGGCCTCCTATCAAGGTGAATGAGAGATTGTACATGGATCTGATGGCGTCGGAATAGACCCTCACGTCGTTGAGGATAGTGGCTGTCTCCGCGTCCAGCATGCCGCCCGTTCCGCCGTGGCCTCTCCAGTCCGGGGCGAAGACAACGAAGCCGGCCCTCGCGAGGGAGCTGGCAAGCAAGGCCAAGTTCTCCTTGGAACCACTGAAACCATGAAGTAGGAGAGCGCCTCCGATCGGCTTGCCTTGCGGGGTGTACACCGCGACGGATGACTTGACGCCGTCAGTCAGTGTCAACTCAATGTATCGCCTCGCAACCACTTCGCCATCAATCCACAAGCTCAGGCCGACAGAGAGTACGATCAACACCACCGCGATTCCATACATAGGACGAATGCCCGGGCCTTTGATCAAGTTGGCAGGCGTCGCAAGGGGCAGTCCACTAAAAAGACTTGCCGAGTGCAGCTTCGGACGTGAATTCCGGACTTGTCGAGCACTGGATCCACGTCAGTCTTCGCCAACGCTAGGCGGCGCTCAGCGATTCAGAGCAACAAGCGTCTGGGCGTGACATATGCTTGAGTGATTGTCATGGCGTTGTGGCTACTCGACGATATCAGGAGCTATGTGCCTCACCACTTCGAGTGAGGCGAGAGCATCCTTTCTGGAGAGTTCGAACACCGCTGGGCCCTTGAACCCCGCTTGGCCTAGCGCCTCCAGCAAACCGCGCACATCCATGTCCCCCTTCCCTAGGGCCATGTGATCCCTCACGATGGAGGAACCGTCCGGTCCGTTCCGTCTAGATCCATCATGGAGGTGCATCCCGATCAGTCGCGGAGCAAAGACCTTCACTGCATCGAGCAGCTGGATTCGTCCACTGAAGCCAGCCAGTACGTGACCCGTGTCAAGGACAAGTGAGCAACCGGTCTCCTCTGCCATTGCAGCAGTCAGTTCAAGAGGGAACTCAACGCTCTCCAGTCCGATTCTCTTCGGGTCTATCCTCGTCTTCTCCAATATCTCGAGAATGCTCTTCAGGGCGAACGACGCCATGGTAGCACTGATCATGGGACTGTAGTCCGGGAAGGGAAGGCGACTGAACTCCGCTGCCAGAGCACCGGTCGAGTGGAACACGTAGTACATAGGTTCGAGCTCCTCGCTTTGGACAATCGCGTCAGCGCACGTCAACACAGACGCCACTCTTATCCTCTCATTGAAGCAGGCTGGTTCGACGGCCCACAAGGGCAGGTGGGCGGAAAGCGTGAAACCTAGGTCAGTTTTCATCTTCGAGAGCTCCCTGGTCCTCTCACGCGAGAGCGAACCCGGCAAGGCATGGATCGCATCAAGCGTCAGCTCAATGTGCTTGAAGCCCGCCATGACAGCCTCTCGGACTACTTGGGGATAGCTGAACCGGGTGAGATCGATTGATCCTCCCTCGAAGATAGAGCCAAGAGCCGTTGGGAAGTCAAGGGCCGTAAGGCCGAACTTCATGGGTGCCAGTCTCGCCGCGGGCCGTATTAAAGGCCGATTGGCAGCGAAAGGGAGTGAATGTGGTCGCCAAACGGGCTGAAGATAGCCCTTCGGCTACGACGCCTACGACAACTGACGACTTCGAGGGCGCAACTGTCACGGCCTCTGGATGGCGGGCCGACTTGATGGGCCCTGACCGGCGCACTGGCGCTTGGCAGGCCTGAGACCTTTGACGCAAGTCTGGGGGATATTTTCGTCGGTAAAGTATTATATGCCCCCACACCGATGCCAGCGCAACAACGACATGGCCCTTGAGAGCATAGAGCCTCTTCGTCACAAAGCGAACATCTACTATCGAGGGGTCAGAGCCAGGGACTGGTTCGGTTACTTAGGAATGTGCGCTGTCGGCTACGCCCTTGGGATAGTTGCGACACCATCCTCAGCGTTCGATCCGTTGCTCATGGCCAAGTCCGCTGTCAGTTGCGCGCTCTTCTTGGCCTTCTGCTTCTCGATCAACAACTATGCCGACGTAGAAGGAGATAGACTCGATCCCGCCAAAGTGAAAAAGAACCCCGTCGCTTCCGGAATGCTGAGTCCTCGCGAGGCGCTCGCACTCTCCATCGCGATTGCCCTCTGCGGCCTTGCCATAGCCGTGACAATGGCCAATCTGATATCCTTGGGCTTCTACCTTGTCTTGGTGCTGCTGGGCTGGGCGTACTCCGTCCCCCCGTTGAGATTGAAGGGGAGGCCGGTGGCCGATGTGGTCTCGCACGGGCTTATGCTAGGGGTTCTACTGTTCCTGTTCGGGCATTCCGCTGCCACGCCTGAGTTGTTCTCTCAGGAGGCTATTCTTGTGAGCGCTTCGATGTTCACGAGCTCAGTCATTTTCGAGCTACGGAACCACTTGAGCGACATTGCGGCCGATTCGATCTCGGGAACACTGACCACAGTCGGGTGGTTGGGAGAAGAGTCCTCAAGGCGATTGATGCTCGCGGTGGCGGCGGTTCATCTTGTCTTGCTGGCCGCCTTTCTGTCCATGTCAACGAGTCTCGCGGTCTATCTGGCTCCGGCAGCTGTGACCCTTGTCTCCGCTCTGGTGCTCACGAGGAGAGTAAGCCCAGAGAGAGGGCTAGACTTCCTCACGGTGGGAGTCTACATGGTGGCAGTCGTGCCGAGAGTCGTCATGCTATTCATCGCCTGAAAGAGGAATCTGTCGTCTCTGAATCTTCAGCTAGAGCCCAACGATTATTATCCCGCGCAGACACGTTGTCATGGTTGAGCACATCAGGTCAGACAGCCTTCAGGAAGCTAGCTGAACTATGCGAGGAACTGGCAGCGACCTCGGGACGAAACGACAAAAAGCGGTTGATCTCGACCTTCCTGAAGCACCTCCGATCTGGCGAGATATCGCCCGCTGTCCTGCTCATTGTCGGCACCGTCTTCCCGGAACAGGACTCCAAGCCCCTTGATGCTGGGTATCAGTTGGTCTCGAAGTCCCTTCATCGTTCCGGCCAGCTGAGGCTGCTTGATCGTCCTCTGACCGTGCTCGACGTGAGGAACACCTTTGAGGCAATGGCGGATTCCTCTGGTAAGAGGTCGAGACAGAAGAAGGAGGAGTTGTTCGCATCGCTGATGGGCAGGGCAACTGAACTCGAGCGCAAGTGGATAGTGAAGGATGTCTTCGGAGAAATGCAACACGGCGTGGGCGAAGGCTTGATGCTCGAGGCCATAGCGGAGACAGCTGCTCTGGACGTGGCGACAGTCAGGAGAACCCACATGTTCCTCGGTGACCTCGGCGAGACTGCTCATTTGGCACTGACTCAAGACAAGAAGGAGTTTCAGCGAGTAGGGCTGTCGCTATTCAGGCCCATAAAACCGATGCTTGCTGAGATGGCCTACAGCATCGAGGAGGTCTTCGACGGCATCAGCCCCCCGATAGCATTCGAGTTCAAGTTCGATGGGGCTAGGGTTCAGATCCATGAGTCTCGAGGCCGAGTGAGGGTGTTCAGCAGGAGGTTGAGCGATGTGACTGATAGCATCCCGGAGATCGTCGAGCTCATCAAAGAGAATGTCAAGTCAAGCACCGCAGTCTTTGACGGCGAGCTGATCGCAGTCAGCGGGGACGGGAGGCCCTTGCCCTTCCAGGATCTGATGAGGCGGTTCAGGAGAATAAGAGGCGTAGAGGAAGCCCAAGAGCGAGTGCCGGTCAAGCTCTACCTCTTCGACATGCTATACGACGATGGCAAGCTCTTGATCGACCTTCCCTACTTGAGAAGATGGGAAATCCTCCTTGCCCGTAGGGGTGCGATTGAAGCGGCACCTAGAATCGTGACATCTTCTGCGGAGGAGGCTGAGCGGTTCATGAGGCAATCTCTGGATGCTGGTCACGAGGGATTAATGGCAAAGGACTTGAACAGCCCCTATCAGCCGGGCTCTCGAGGAAAGAAGTGGTTCAAGATCAAGCCCGCCGAGACTCTCGACTTGGTGATAGTCGCCGCGGATTGGGGGTACGGCAGAAGGACTGGCTGGCTTAGTAACTACCACCTAGCCGCGCTCGACGAATCGACAGGTCAGTTCGAGGTCGTAGGCAAGACGTTCAAGGGTCTGACCGATTCGGAGTTTGAGTGGATGACAAGGAAACTGCAGGAGGTGAAGGTTTCTGAGGATGAGCACACTGTGCATGTGAGACCTGCAGTTGTGGTGGAGGTGGCATTCGGTGAGGTCCAGAGAAGTTCAAGGTACAGGTCAGGCGCGGCTCTCAGGTTTGCTAGGATAACTAGGATCAGGGAGGACAAATCTCCAACTGAGGCCGACACGATCGAGAGGGTCAAAGCTCTTCACGAGAAGCAGTTCAGGGCGAAGGGAAGACTCGAAGCAGATTACAGGTAGGTCGGTCCGTCCCACCCAAATGGCCTCTTTGAAGATGCTAGTCTGTGTCTGGCCCTCTCGAAGCCAGTGTGAAGAGCCGACCTCCGAAACGTTCATCTCCAGGCACTTGACCGGGTAGCTACCAGCATGTGCAGAATGTTCGCCGTCCTATCGTCTGAACCCGTCCCTGCTTACAGGTATTTCAAAGAGACCGAGTTCTCATTGTACCGGCAGGCCGAAACGGGCGATCAAGGAGACGGTTGGGGGATAGGCTACTACTCGAATGGCAGTTTGACGGTCCACAAGAGCGAGAAGGCAGTGTATGAGGATCCGGGATTTGACTCCATCACTAGGCCAATCAGATCGAACCTCTTCATAGCCCACGTCAGGAAGGCCAGCAACCCGAAACATCTCCCAAGGTCTGAGCTGATATCTCAGGAGAACTCGCAGCCCTTCTACCACTCGGGTCTGCTTTTCGTGCACAACGGGACCCTTTTCATACCTGACCAAGTACTTGCCTCGCTGGGCGAGCGGAGGCAACTAGTGAAGGGTGTGAACGACAGCGAGGTTCTCTTCGCCTATCTGCTTCAATGCATTGACAGTTGCGGTAACGTCGAGAAGGCCTTCGGCAGGATCGAAGCCGGACTGTGGGACATTCAGAGGAGAAGCGGTGCCTCTGATAGAACTCCATACAAAGGCCTCAACATCATGTTCAGTGACGGCAAGAGGCTCTACGCCTATGAGAGGTACTTAGGAGACGCGGGGAGAGCCATCTGCAGCGAGACGCCGGTCTTTCAGCTGCAATACCGCCTTACGGACGACGAATTCGTATTGGCATCTGAGAGGTTGACTGCGGACGGCTGGGAACATCTGCCTAACAACTGTCTGCTGGAAGCCGAGATCGTGGGTGGCAAGCCAGTCATCGAAGTGATGAAGCTTTCCTGAGGGCGAGCACTACCTCTTTCGGCCCCTCCGCGCCTTTCCGAGGCAGTCGATCCGAGGACGGAACCCGCTTACCGCGCCAGCTGCTCCACCTTGGTGCGCCTTCCGCTCGTCATGCTCTTCCCTATGGCGTTGATCACAGCCACTGGTTCGAACATGTCCTTGTCAGTCAGGGGCCACTTCTTGTTGTCAAGCATCTCTTTCAGCTTGATCATGCCGTCTCTGTAGCACGTCGTGGTATCCACCTTCCTGGTGAGAATGGATTTCTTGGTGACTGCCTCGATGGAAAAGAGATATGGAATGTCGGGAGATATGCGGATGTTGCCCACGAACTTGGTGTGAAGCAAAGTCGCGCTGACGTTCCTGTCCTTCCTTACTGCCATCACTTCCTTGACCCCCTGACCTGCGATCTCATTGAGGATCTCAGCCGGGTGAATGCCGTAGAAGATCAGTCCGCCGTACTCGCTCTTTGGGTCTCCAGGCCCCAACACTGACAAGTACAAGGGTTGCTCAGCCGCCAACAAGCTCTTGAACTCCTGTACAGCGGAAGCGAACCTCAGGGTCGAGAAGCTCACGAATGGAATGCGCTTCTTCTTGGCAAGTTGGAGGAGCTTGCGTGCATCCACCGTACTTGCAGCCAAGGGCTTGTCCACAAAGACGGGGATTCCTTTCTCAATGAACGGCTTGGCGTACTTCAAGTGCAGTCCACCGTGTCTGAACTCAACGAAAGCCACGTCAATCTTCCCCAGCATCTCAGAGGGCTTTGAGACAATGTTCGATATCTTGCCCTTCTCTGCCACCTCTTGGTTCCTCTTGCTGTCGAGTCCAAAGAGGTGGGTCACCTCGAACCCGGGAACATGATTAGCCTGATCTACCCCGTTGGCTATCTGAGAGAAGGTTATGGCGTGGGAGTTGTCAGTCCCAACTATACCTACCCTGTAAGGCATGCGCCACATCCAAGACGCGGGCTGATATGTTTTCCGCAGCTGATGTCAGCGAACTGCCAATGTGCTCTCACGTTACCTAGGAGTATGAAGCAGCATAGTCCTTGCCTGAGTAGTCCCTGATGAGGGCCGGGTCAATGGGATACCTACCGTACTTTCTGGCCGCTTTGATCATCGCGAGGTAGTTCTGTGGATTTACCCCCGGGTGAATGCTGTTGCTCGATGCCAAGATGTGTCCCCCTCCCGGTGAACCCTTGGCTATGGTTTCCTTCACGGCCTCGACGACTTGATCAGGGGTTCCGAAGGACAGCAAGTAGGAGCAGTCCACATTCCCGACGAGGCATATCCTGCGACCATACTCACGTTTCACCCTCCCGATATCCATGTCCGCGACTGGCTCCAATGGGTCCAGTCCGTCAATGCCTGAGCCAACTATTGAGTCCATGATCCTCCACAGGTTCCCGTCAGTGTGTTTGATGAAGGGCACACCGAGCCTGTGAGATGTCTGAACGGCCCTAGTCAGGCTGGGAAGAACGAATTCCCTGAACTGATCGGGAGACATCAATGGACCCTTCTTGTTCGCATAATCGTCCCCTGTGAGAAGGACGTCCGCACCGGCCTCGGCCGCTCTCTCCATCACTCTGAGCTTGTATTCGGAGACGATGTCAGCGAGACGCTTGACGAGTTTCGGATCCTTGACGTATAGGGTGAACAGTCGCGACATCCCTCCTACAAGGTAGTGCGAGAATTCAAACGAATCGTGCCCGAGGAAGACTATCGCCTTCCTTCCCTTGAATTCTCTGACGTACTCTTCGAGTTTTTCCAGCCTCCACGAGGCTTCCGGGTCGGGAGGTTCATACGCATCAAGATCCTCCTCCGACCGTATTGGCCCACTGAAGGGATACGTCGCACCTATTTCACCGAGCTTCCAGACAATCCCCCACTCATCTCTAAGCATGCCTTCACCCACGGCCTCAAGCTTCTGCGTCTCTCCAGCAGTGATGCCATCTAGGTCCAGCCATTCCACGACCTTTGCATAGGTCGCCCCTGGCCTCAGCTTCTCGACGGAAGGGTCATTCATGAGCAGCTCCCACACGGGGAGAGTATCGGGTTCTTCCAACCTCAGTGCACTCATGAACCTCTGACAGCCGTTCACGGGGCGTCTATACTGCGACGGGATAAAACGCTATCTTCCCGTGTCTAGGGCGTGGAGGCTGTGTCGGCTCTCGGTGAAATGGAACTGGCTGTGTCGGCGAAGCAGCTGGAAGAAAGGAAGGCTAGGTGGCAGGCGAGAGACAAGTTTGAGGAGCCGGACAGGGTTCCTGTGATGTTGGGGATAGCCACGCGCTACTGGTTACCCAAGCTTGGCCTTTCCTTCGAAGAGTACTTCTCGTCGCCGAAGATGATGCTCAACGCTCAAGCGAAGGCGCTTGAATGGGTATTCGCGAATGTCAGGGATGATCGATTCGGGATCGCTGTGGGCCCGGACTTCCAGAATGTCAGAGAGGCAAGCGGCCTAGGTTGTGCGATCAGGTTCGTGGAGGGCTTCCCGTGGGTCGAGAAACCCATCATCATAGACGACGGGGATTTGGGAGCTCTTGAGGCAATGGAGATGTACAGCAATGGGTTCACCGGCAAGATCCCAGAGTATCGCCGGGAAATGGCGAAACTCACTCAGGGCATTAATGTCTCGTTGAGGGGAGGGGGGTCGATTCCGCTGACCGTCAGCAGTGGAATGGGCACGGACGGCCCGTTCACAAACTGTGCATGGTTGAGAGGGTCCACGCAACTCTTGACTGATGTCATATTGAGGCCTGAGTTCGTGCATGCAATGATGGACATCGTGACGGACAAGATCATAGAGTTCAACCAGAGGCTCCGAGAGGACGCGGGGATTTCCGAGGACTGCGGCATGGGAATCGCAGACGACTTCGCTGCCTTCCTCTCGCCGGATCAGTACAGGACATTTGCACTGCCCTACCATGAGAGGACATACGACGCCTTCAGGACCAAGCTTCGCGACATCCATCTGTGTGGGAAGATAGACCATCTACTGACACTGCTGATGAATGAGCAGCGAATACACAGTCTGAACGGCTTCGGTTGGGTGACAGACGCTGGCAAGATAGCGGAGGTCATGGGAGGGAAGGTGCTCCTTTACGGTGGGCCGAACCCATCGTTGATCTTGAGTGGCCCGGTGTCAGAGATCATCGAGGCCGCGAAGTTCTACGTTCAACTCTTGGGACCTTGCAGGGGCTATGCTCTCGGAGACGGCTACAACATAGCGCCCGAGACTCCAGTAGACCACATGAACGCATTGATGGACGCGGCGACCCAATACGGTCGGTACCCGATGAACACGTGACCCTCAGTCCGTTGGGCCTGGTTCGCACGCAGATACTGCTTTAACCGTCTCTTGATGCATTTCCACCAAGACGATGGATGTAGTTGTCTTGGGGTCGGCCTTCGTTGAGCTGGTGCCCTCGCGAACTCACGTAGATCTGTCGAGAGTCGGCTCTTTCGGCCTCAGCATCGGGGGATCGGCCACTAACATGGCGGTCGCCGCATCTAGACTGGGGGCTAAGGTGGGGCTTCTCACGGCGGTTGGAGCTGACGATTTCGGGAAATTCGTCCTGAAGGAATTGAGGGATGAGAGGATCGACGTCTCCAACGCGAAAAGGATCAAGGGCTACAGGACTGGTCTGTCATCCTACACTGTCGACGAGAAGGGCGTCAAGAAGTATCACTTCTACAGGTTCCCAGGGTACTCAAGCCCAGAAGCCACTCTGTCAGCAGACGACGTGCGGCAAACCTACATCGAGGGAGCTAGGGCTCTCGCCCTTGGCGAGGCCTGCGCCAGACGACTTCCGAGTAGGAGCTTCGCCTTGGCTGCAGTGAGATCGGCTAGGAAGAAGAACAGGCTGATACTGTATGACCCCAACTTCCGCTCCTCACTTTGGGCGAACCCTTCACGTGCCGCAGAGATCACCGGACGGTTCATCAGTCTCGCGAGCATCACGACTCCGAATGAGAAAGAAGCTCTTCTCATCACCGGCCGCAGGAGCAAGGACTCGGCCATTGAGGACCTCCTCAAGCTTGGCGTCAGAGTCGTAGCCGTAAAGGAAGCAGAGAGAGGATGTACAGTAGCAACTAAGGCTGAGATCATTCACGTGCCGGCTTTCAGAGTCCGGGCCGTGGACGACACCGGGGCAGGCGATGCGTTCGCGGCTGGCTTGGTCGTCGGGTTGCTACGTGGAATGACCCTGAAGGAGGCTGCCTTGCTGGCTAACGCAGTCGGTGCTCTGAAGGTGAGCAAACCGGGTACGGTGAAAGGAATGCCCCGCATGAGCGAAGTCAAGAGGCTCCTGCGTGCCAGAAAGGTCGAACTGGCGGGACTATGACAGCATAGGTTTCAATCTGTCGAGATAGTACAAGTAGTCTTCATATGGTACGTCAGGCGGAACCGCGTGGTCGACGCTTGG
>JBGOYZ010000020.1:0-20977 GCA_041479945.1 Thermoproteota archaeon | reverse complement strand
GAGGCTTTTGCTCCCGTCGCTCCGGTCGTCGAAGCAACCACGAGGTCCTTGATGCCTCGCTTCTTCGCGCAGTCTTTGACAAACTTGAACAACATCTCCGTGGCTTCCTCCCCTGCCTTCTTGAAGTACAGGGACTTGTGCTCCTCAGACTTCATACATCGGGTCACCAGACTTGCCGATATAAGCGAGCATCTTTCTCACAGCTTCCAAGCAACGGCGCGCGCCTATGAGAGGTGTATGCCGATCCTCGCCTGCGGATCTGCTTCCGCGAACCTAAACGAAACTATGCCGTCAAAGCTGCTCAGGTCGCCGTTGTTCTTGCCCTGTGACAGCTTCACCGTCTCCCGTTGAACCTCCGGTTGACTAGGAAGCGAAAGGTCATACTCGAATACCTCAAGGGTGTTCGCTTTCGTTGCCCGAACTGTCATTCTCGTCTTCCGGTACCCGCTTAGGGGTATTCCACCCCAGTGAGAGATCCCGAGGTCAGTTGCGGTCAACGCGATGTCAAGTGGTGGAGGATGTTTGCTCAGGATATCTGGACTCAGCTGCAGTATGTCCCTGTGTCCGGAATCCAAGGCAGTGGTCTTGTACGATGAGACGTTGGGCATAGTGTTTCCCGCAACGAGGAGTTTCGAGGAGCAGCTCTCCAGAGATGTCACTCTGGATCCCAAAGTTGCCACCACCCTCACTGATGGAGGTGTCACGTACACCAGCACGGACGGCATGACTATTGGAGCCCTGCTCAATCCCAATGTGTCAGGCAGGGAATTGTACGCGGTGAGAATGCCTCCTCCAACCGGCAATGAGTTCGTCCTGAAGGGCGAGACCTGACAGCCAGGGAAGTCGAACAACCTGACGAAGGAGAACGCATCTTCTTCAGAGCCCGATAGAGGATCTCCGACGACAATGCCACTCCTGACGAAAGCGAACAGCCGCCCAAAAGCTGAAGACAGACTGCCCACGAAAGTCAACGAAGTCGATCCACCATCCCTAGATGCCTTCCCGCTGAGATCGAAACCATATCTCTTCGTGCGGTGGTCATGTAGGTTGATCAGCTGAGCACCGTCCATGAAGAGGCCACCCGTGTTGAATGCGGCGTGGTCCATGAAGACCGTCCCGTGCAGACCCGGGTCCTCGGATATTCTCTCCACATGGTTGTCGCGGAGCGAGAGGTTGTATATGCCGAGGTTCCTGTCCCCATCTGCCCTTGCGAGTAGCAGTTCATCTTGCACGGGGTTGTGCAGAATCTCGGATACTTCGCCGACCCAACCGAGCTTGTCACCTGCTCCTTCCTTCCACAGAAGGCTGACCTCGTCGTCCTGTATGTTGTACTTGTGAACGTGAGAGAACTTGTTGTAGAAATGCAGTGTCCCTTCCTCCTTCGAGATGACGGCAGGGGTGTGCACCCATCCGCCGAAGTAGATGTCGTCATCGACTGCCGCGACCGCGTTGTACGTGTCGCCGCCCGAGGCTGGGCCGGGGCCCACCAGATCATAGTGGTAGACCTTGACCTCTTTCCCCTTCACGAAATGCGCCTCGGCCTCGAATGCGAGATTGAAGTAGAGAGTTCCCTTGTGGTACCTCAGACCGAACACACCACCTGATCCCCACTCAGGGCCGAACCTCGGCGTGAACCTCCAGAATCGCTCCAAGCCCGTTGTCATGACCGGCGCTCGTGATGATATAACCCTCTTCACCGCTTGACAGCGTCTCGTCTGCGAGTTTTTATCCTCCGCCAAGTTTCACGGCTAGTGTAATGGAGAGTGTGCCGAGCAAGGTTCTTGTGGTCGTTGCACACCCTGACGACGAGATAATCGGCACAGGAGGGACCATTAGCAAGCTTCATTCCGAAGGAAAGACTGTGAAAGTCATCGTGTTTCACCTAGGAGGGGAAAGCGTCAGAGGCGTTCTCGATGAAACGCAAGGACAGGATGTAAGATATAGGGAGCTGGAGGAGGTCTCGAAGTACTTGGGGTTCGCGCATGAGAGCTGGGGCATACGTGACGTTGCCGATAGAAGGGATGTAGTAAAGAAGCTCGTAAAGGAAATGAGGGACTTCAGGCCCGACTTGGTCTTCACTCACGCTCCACAGGACAGGCATCACCTTCATGCATCAGTATCATCCACAACTACCGAGGCTGCCTGGCATGCCTCGCAACTCTACTACCTAGATCTGGGAAAACCGTGGAGAACTTCGTCCGTGTACTACTTCGAAGTGTGGGATCTCTTCACATCTCCATCCTTCCTCGTGGACATGACGCAATTCATGGAGAAGAAGAAGAGAGCAATGTCACTGTACGCCTCACAACTGACAGCGTTCCCCAGGATCATGGAATACGTCGAGGCGCTGGCGATAGTGAGAGGAGTTGAGGCAGGGTCGAAGTATGCCGAGGCATTCCAGAGAGCACCAGTACTGCCGCAAATCAGATAGTCACTCCTGCTGACAAGTGACATGTCGGCTATGGCAAAGCAACAGGCGACCTGACTTCAAGGCTCAGACACTCAAGCCGCAGGGATTCACCCCGTGTGCTGTTTGAGCTGGTCCAGCGTCTGGAATGATTGTCCGTCGATGTGGATTCGCATCTGTGCGTACGAACCCTTGCACAACTAGACCCTCCGTGCGGCCCAAAGAGCTGCGTTCGTGAGGATCCGTCGGACGCTTGGGTTCATCATGATAGGGTAGGTCTCGTGGCCTGGTCTGAAGTAGAATATCCTGCCCTTGCCTATCTCCCAAGTGAGCCCAGACCTGAACCTCGTTCCATCGTGGAAAACGGACGTGAAGACGACATCCTTGGGCGCCGGAACATCGAAGGGTTCAGCATAGGTTTCAGTGCGCTCTATGATGAAGTCTCGGATCCCTTTCGAGATCGGGTGGCCGGGGGTCTCGACATGAACCCGCTCCGGCAGACCGTCCTCGTCCCAGCTCCCTAGGGAGCACTTGGTCCCCATAAGCGCAATGAACGGTTTTGAGAAATGTGACGAGTGTATCGGAACGAAACCCATCCCTCCATCCCTCACGCGGGTCACCACCCTCTCGACCGCATCATCGCCGACTTCGTTGTGCTTCGCGTGCCCCCACCAGAACAGCACGTCAGTTCCGTCTAGAGCCTCCTGACTGAGACCATATGCGACCTCAGAGAGCTGCGAAGTCCTGGCAGTAATGTTGGGATGCAAGTTGAGGAACGAAGCGACCTCCCCGTGAATCCCTTCAGGATAGACCTCCTTAGGCTCAGTGAACTCAGACCAGACAAGAACCCTGATCTTTTCGACAGTCGTCATCACTTGTGGCAATCATTGTGACCTTTTTAGTCTTGACTGGTGCCTCCAGTCGAATGCTGGCGTGTCAAATGGCGACATGAGTCTAGGGCACTTCGAAGGCGATCAGCCCCTGCATCCATGAATCTTAAATTCGCAGACACAGGACATATGTCCATGGGCCAAGAGAAGTCCGTGAAAATCCCTCGCGAAGCGTGGTATGTGGCCTTCATGTTCTTTCTGTTCATGATGCTGCACAACGCGGACAAGTTCCTGATATCTCCCCTGTTGGGCCTGATCCAAGCTGAGTTCAACCTATCGTACACGCAGTTGGGCGCAATCCAGACGGGCTCCGTGATCGTGGCTGTGATATTCATGCCAGTTTGGGGCTATGTCTTTGACAGGTTCGCGAGGCCGCCGTTGGTCGCGCTCGCAAGCGCCATATGGGGAGTAACGACGATTCTGTCGACCTTCTCAAGGAACTTCACAGAGCTTGTGATCACCCGAGCGTTAACTGGAATAGACAACGAATCCTACAGCGGGGTCTACTCCTTTCTGAGCGACTGCTTCCCCCCTGAGAAGAGAGCGACTGCGGTGGGATTCGTCAACACTTCGACCGCATTTGGGACGCTCCTGGGCGTGATCATCGGAACCATAGCAGGGACGACCCTTGGCTGGAGAAACGCGTTCATCGTCACAGCAGTGCCAGGGCTGATCTTGGCCGCCGTCATCTTCTTGACAATCAAGGACAAACCCAGAGGTGTGACCGAGCCTGAGTTGGCAGAGGTCAAGGACAAGCTGAAGGAAACCTTCTCTCTTCAATCGGTCAGGAAGCTCTTCGAGAGAAAGTCAGTCATACTGCTGTTCACGCAGGGGTTCTTCGGGGTGTTCCCGTGGCAGATACTATCATACTGGCTGATGCTATACATGGCACAGATCAGAGGCTTCACAGCTGACGAGCAGTTGATTGTGATGCTCGTGGCACTCCTAGCCATGGTGGGAGGGAACATAGTGTCGGGCATCGGAGGAGATTGGGCCTTCAAGAGATCTCTCAAGGGTAGGACGATGTTCGCTGCTGTAGCGGTCGCAGTTGGACTGGTCTTGTTCGACGCCACCGTTGCGGTCAGGGGCGGTCTGGGTCTTTTCCTAGTTCTAGGTGGACTGACTGGCTTCTTCATCCCGATGGCCGGCCCGAACGTCTCTGCCTCTATCCAAGATGTCGCGCTGCCAGGAGTGAGAAGCAGTGCACTTTCGCTGCAGGTTTTCTTCGAGAACATCGGCTCGGCATCTGCACCCCTCTTGACCGGCTATCTTGCAGACATGTTTGGGCTTGAGGCAGCGATACTGATCATAGTCACGATCACTTGGGCGCTATGTGCTGTCCTGCTGTGGTTGACCTCCTATCTGATCCCGAAAGACATAGCCTGGAAGAGGCAGGAACTCACCGAAAGGGCCAAAGAACTGTCAGCAAAATAGTCCGATCCCGCGGTCACGAGGGACACATCGAATCCGTGAAGGGAGGCGCATCAACCTCCAGACATCCAAGTGGCCAAAGAGGATTGGTCACGAAGGCTAGCTGCATTGATCCGCTTGACGACTGCCCGGACTTTCTCCGGTGAGAACCCTCGGTCACGGCAGAGGAACTCCAGCAGACCTTCCTCATCCGGCCTTCGGAAAGTCAGCCCGTACTCATCTGTTACCTCCGGCTCTAGGAAGGTCTTCCTCACCTGTTCCAGGTTCGCAGTGACCTTGGCCAAGACGTCGCCCGGCATAGCTTCTATCGATCCGTATCTCCTAACAAGCGTGAGCGCCTTCTTTGGCCCGATGCCGCGGACTCCTTCGTTGAAGTCCGTCCCGACGAGCACCGCCAGGTCAATCAGTGAACTCCTCGACAGCTGGAGATCCTCCAGCACCGATCTCAGTTCTATCAGCTCCGGCAGCAGCCGTCTCGATCTTCCCTTGCTTGGCAGATACTCCTTCCCGGTTATCGTGATGTAACGCACCAATCTGGGAGCACCGTACAACAGCGAATCGTAGTCTTGGCTGTTTACTCCCCATACGTCTCCCTTGGAGGCCATGTAAGATCCCTGAGCTTCTGCGTCTGAAGGGGCTTGGACGCTGGGGAGCCCCATCAAGTCAAGCAACCTCTTTGCGTCCTCCACCATCAGGCGGGAGAGTCTACTTGATGCGACGGCCTTGGAGAAAGCCTTGGCGTAGTCCCCGGCTTTTCTCGCATCCTGCCATTGCGCCAGCGCCTTCTCGCGCACTTCTCTCCTCCTCTCCAGTTCAGCTCCCTTCAACGAAGGAGGCTTGCCGTCGAAGACAAACGCCAGCTTCATTCCGTAGTCCGTAATCAGCCGTGTCGTCCTGAACAATAGCCCTATCAGGTGCGAGGTCACTCTTCCTTGGGAGTCGGTCAACAGGCTGCCGTCCGGTTTTCGAATCAATGCTAAGAACTGGTAGAGCACGTTGTTCGCGTCAACTGCAAGCGATCTTCCTGAGAGGTCTCTAAGCCGCATGACCTTCCTCTTGATTATAGGAGTGAGGAGGACCCCCAAGCTGAGCGATACGGCAGGGCTCCGGATTTAAACGAACTTCTCCGCCCAGTGACAGGCAACGGAGTGAGCCCCCATCAGATTCCTGAGCGGAGGGATTTCGGATTCGCAGATGTCAGTCGCGTATGGACACCTCGGATGGAATCTGCAGCCCGGTGGCACGTCGATCGAAGAAGGGATCTCCCCGCGAGCTCCTACCCCTCCAACGCTCTTGGGGCCAATCTTCGGTGTTGCCTCAAGAAGCATCTGTGTGTAAGGATGGATCGGCTTTGACGTGATGTCGGCGGTCGGGCCAAGCTCGAACACCTTACCCAAGTACATGACGGCCATTCTCCTGCCCATGTATTTCGCGACACTGAGGTCGTGCGTTATGAAAAGGTATGACAGATGATAAGTGGTTGCCAGTTCCTGCATGAGGTTCAGGACTCCTGCCCTCACCGAAACATCGAGCATGGAGACCGGCTCATCCGCCACAATAAGCTCGGGATTGGTCGCGATTGCCCTAGCTATTGAGACCCTCTGCCTCTCGCCCCCACTGAGCTGGTGCGGGTACTTGTAGAGGATATCCCCGTGGCTGAGCCCAACCTTATCCAAGAGGGAAGAAACGACGTCCTCCTTTTCTTGTCTCGTCTTCACCATGCTGAAGACCACCAGTGGAAGCCCAACTTGATCCACGATCGCAGCACGAGGGTTCAGCGACTCATATGGATCTTGGAACATCATCTGGACTCTCTTCCTGTAGTCCTTGAGCTCGCTGCCGTTGAGCTTCCGTATGTCAGCACCCTCGAATTCGGCCGACCCGCCCGTGGGTTGCGTGAGTTTGGCTATGACCCTACCCGTGGTGGTCTTTCCGGATCCGCTTTCCCCCACCAAGGCCATGGTTTCCTCCTTCGCGAGGTCGAACGAGATCCCGTCCACTGCTTTCACTGACCTCTTCTTCGCAAAGAGGTTGAGACTTCGAGAGACAGGAAAGTGCACGTACAGATCCTTCACTGAGAGCATCGGCGGGGTCACCTTCGTCTCGCTTGACGCTGTCGTCGACATGGTTACTTGTTCACCAGATGACATGCCACTGACCTGCCCTCCTTCGGAGACAACAGCTCCGGCTCTTCAACCACGCACCTGTCAAAAGCGTACCTGCATCTGGGCCTGAACCTGCATCCCTTGGGCACAGCCGCGAGGTCAGGTGGAGCCCCAGGTATGGACCAGAGCTTCTTGCCCGGGGTCGCGATTCCCTGAAGTGATTCGAGCAAGCCTTGAGTGTAGGGGTGGAGGGGGGACTCGTAGAGTTCCGAGGTCGGCGCCACCTCGGCAATCCTGCCTGCGTACATTATCGAGACCTTGTCGCTGAACTCAGATAGAGCCACCAAGTCGTGTGTGATGAACATCATCGAGAGGTTGAGTCTCTTCTGCATGTCTATCATCAGATCCAAGATCTGCCTCTGCACGACGACGTCCAACGCGGTCGTCGGCTCGTCCGCAATCAACAACTCTGGGCTGAGCGCCAACGCCATCGCGATGACTGCCCTCTGTCGCATTCCTCCGCTGAACTCATGGGGATAGTCCTTGGAGCGTGAAGCATCAACGCCGACCTGCTCCAGCAATTTGGCGACTCTTTCCTCCATGTCCTTCCCCTCGACGCTTTCGTGCGCGCTAATCGCCTCTGCTATCTGAGATCCGATGGTCATGACTGGGTTGAGGCTGTTCATGGCCCCTTGGAATACCATGGATATCTTCCTCCATCTGAAAGACCGCAGTTCTTCCTCACTTAGGGAAAGGATGTCAGTGCCCCCGTCGAAGATGATTCGTCCGTCCTTGATCTCGCCAGGAGGCTTTATCAGACGCATCAGGGCGAGGCCGGTCGTTGACTTGCCGCAGCCGGATTCGCCCGCCAGTCCCATGATCTCTCCTTTCTTCACCTGCAAGCTCACGTCATCGACTGCCTTCACCTCGCCCCTTCGCGCCCAGAAGCTGACCCTGAGGTTCAAGACATCGACTATGGGCTCCGATGACATCAAGTGGATCTCAACCTCGGGTTCGCTATGTCTGTGATCGCCGATCCGATGAAGGTGATGGCCAAACCTATCGCGGCTATGCTGAGGCCTGGTGCCAAGATCCAAGCCCAACCGTTGTTGTAGAAGGCGCCCTCAATCTGGGCGAAATATAGGATCGTCCCCCAGCTCATGTTGAATGGATCTCCGAGTCCTAGGAAGCTCAGAGAGGCTTCACCCAGAATGGCCGAGATTATGGACAGTATCCCGTTTGCCACTATCAAAGGGGCGACATTCGGCAGTATTATCTGTGCCATTATCCTGAGGTCGGATGCCCCAGAAACCCGTGCAGCATCCACGAACGGCCTTTGCTTGACTGAGAGGGTCTCGGATCGAACCATTCTTGCCATTGAGGGCCACCCGAAGACAGCAAGCACGATAATGGTGTTCCACATGCTTTGTCCGAGCATGGTCGCCATCCAGATCATCAGAGGTAGACTCGGCAAGACCATCAGCTCATCCGTGAAGCGCATCAGAAGCTCATCCATGAGGCCTCCGTAGTAGGCCGCAGCGAGACCGATGGAAGCACCTATGACTATGACTGAGACAGCTACTACGAACCCTATCAAGAGTGATATCCTCGTTCCCCAAAGGAGCTGACTCAGGATGTCTCTACCGATTCCATCCGTGCCGAGTAAGTGCTCCAGCGTCGGTTGCAGATAGGGGAGAGCTCCGAACTTGTACGGGTTGTACGGCGCTAGCCAAGGTGCAAACAATGCAATCGCTAGAAAGAAGGCCGCAATTAGAACTCCTATTCTTCCTCTCCTGTGATTCCACACGTCTACTGCAAAGACGGTGACGCCGAATCCGCTCTTCCTCTTGGCCGAACCTTGCGTCGTTTCACTCGGCATTACAGCCATCCCGTCAATACCTTATCCTAGGATCTAGGACCGTGTACAGGATGTCGGCCACCAGAGTCGAGAGAATGACAGTGAATGCCAACACAAAGAACGCACCTTGAATCAGTGGATAGTCGAGCCCTGTGACCGCACCGTAGAGCAGAAGCCCTATTCCTGGATAACTGAAGACGGTCTCGGTGAGAATGGACCCGCCTACCAAGAATCCGAGGCGGAGCACGAAAAGGGTCATCACCGGCAACACAGCGTTTCTGGCTGCGTGCTTGATCATTATGTCCTCCCTCTTGACTCCCTTCGCCTCGGCAGTCAGGATGTAGTCCTCGCCCAGAGTTGCCATCATGTTGTCTTTCATGATCAGTGTGTAGCTCGCGAAGGAACCGATGGTTAGAGTCAGGACGGGCAGTGCACCATGATACAATACGTCAAACAGCCAGGGGATGCTGAACCCGTTGTATACGGCGCTAGGAGAAACTGCCCCGGCGAACGGGAACAATCTCAAGAACACGCCGAAAAACAAGACTAAGATCATCGCTACCCAGAAGTACGGCACACTCAGCATGAACATTGAGCTCGATGAAATGAACGCCTCGAGCTTTGATCCTCTATACCATGCGGACATCATGCCGAGTGCAACTCCCAGAATAGCGGTTAGTATCGAAGAGGTGCCCAGAAGAAAAATGGTCCACGGCAAGGCCTGAGCCAGAAGGGACCAAACGGTCGCGGGGTAGAAGTTGTAGGACAGGCCGAAATTCGGCGGGAAAGTGAGCAAGACGTTCTTGATGTAGAGCACGAATTGCGTCTCGATCGACTTGTCCAAGCCGAACATCTCCTTCAGTTCCGCGACGACTGGCCCGGGAAGCCTGTATTGGGACGCAAACTGGTCCGTCGGGCTTCCGGGCATCAGCCTCGGGATGATGAAGATGAACACGACCGCTACGACGAAGGCCAGGACTGAGTTCAAAGTCCTCCTGACGAGATACCTTGCCGTGATCATTTCTTTTTTCTCTTTCGACTGCGCCTATTTCTTTCTTGTTAGGAAGTAGAGGGCTGCTGCCACCACGACGATCACGAGGGCTCCTCCAACGTACAACATCGTGTTGTCAGGCGGCGGGGTGACCTCGTGGCTCGGTAGGTGTAGGGCCATGGCGAGTCCGGCCATTGGGAGCATGAAGCCTTGGCTGACTGGCGTGTCGTATCCTTCGAAGGTGTCAGTCCTGCGGGCCCACAGAGTCTGTTGGTAGTAGAGCGTGAAATATGGAACCTCATCCGCGATGACTCTCTGAGCGATGGCGAACTGGGTGAACTGGCCGGCATATGTCGTTGCCGTTCTGGCATCAGCGAGTGCTTGAGTCTGCTCCGCGCTAGCCCATCTGCACCAACCGTGGTAGTCCGAGGCTGGATAGACGCCAATTGGCGAGACCCCTCCTGGGTTGTCTCTGAAGATGTTCAGGATGAAGTCAGGGAACGTGGGCCTGTTTGTCGTCAGTATTGAGAACTCGTAGGTCCCGTAGTACCAGCTATTGACCACAGTTCCAGAGGCGAGTACTTGGGTCTGGACGTTGATTCCTACTTCCTTCAGGTTCTGGTCTATTATTGCAGCGATGACCGTTGACGGACCTCTCGCCCTCAGAGTCATGACAGGTCTCCACTGAGTGCCGTTCGCGAAGGTGTAGAAGCCGTCCGCTCCCTTGATGAACCCGGCTTGCTGCAGCAACGATTGTGCCTGAGTTATGCTGCGTGTCCATGGTGCCAAGTCTGATGGTACCCATTTCGTCAAGTCTGCTGGCAGACCACCAGGGCTGGCAACTGCGCCGTACCCTCCTAGTGCATAGTTCACGACAGCTGGCGTATCTATGCTCAGCGCGATGGCTTTCCTCACTAGCGGATCAGTGTAGGGAGCTCTCAGGCAGTTGAAGAGTACAACACCTGCTCCAACTTCCTGGTCACCCACGAATGCCTGACTCGGGTAGATGTCGACAGTGCAGTTTGATTGTGAGATGATTGCAGGTACCATAGTTCCACCGGTAAGCTGTACGAGGTCGAGCTGTTTCGTCTGAAGAAGCCCCGGGATGTTTGCGTCAGGGTTAAGCAACATGATTGTTATGTTCTGAAGGTGTGGTGTGCCTCCCCAGTAGTATTGATTCCTCACCAAGTGTATGTTGGTGTCACCCGGCCTGAAGTTCGCGACCTGGAAGGGACCAGTGCCAATCGTGAAACTCTTGTTGTAACCGTCAGAGCCTGTCTGAGCTGCAGGGGTCAAGAACTCGTGCTTCGGGACTATCCAAACGTAGGTGAGGAAGTAGTCGAGCCATTGACCGAATGCCTGCTTCAATGTGAACCTGATACCGGTCGCATTGAGTATGTCGATCCTAGAGACGTATGGGCAGATCGCGAACTCGTCGAGCCTGACTGAGGAATTGTACACCTGAAATGTGTAAAGGACATCGGTGGCGTTGAACTGGATCCCATCGCTCCATTTTGCGTTTCTGAGATTGAACGTGTAGACAAGGCCATCGGAGGATGCGGACCAGTTGGTTGCTAGCAAGGGGACATATGTGCCGTTTGGCAGAGTAGCAGCCAGACACTGGAATGCGAGGCTGTAGATTATGTCTCTCGCTCCCACTGAAATCGGGTTGTTGCCAACGGTGACAAGTAGCTTTACTGTCATCAACGGTGCGTTGGCAGCGTTCGGAACACCCACCTTGAGTTCTCCGCCTTCATTGTAGACTAGGGCAGCTTGTGCTGGAATGAAAGCAAAGGCCATTCCGCCAGCAAGTAGTGCGATTAGGGCAGTCGAAATGATTCTGGTGCTATTTTTCATCATTTTTGCATGCACCTGCATAAGGAGGCTGTTTTACGTATATAAGTATTCGATTTCGAGATGGGGGGCACAGCGATCATCCGCCTCTTCTTTTTCGCAAGCCGTGTCCTCTTCTTCCGTCAAGCGACATCGAGAAGTTGAAGGGCAGAAGGAGTCGTCTTCCATTGACTCGCCGTTCGTCTTGATCGCAAGTCATCAGGTTTTCCTCTCTGGAGTGAATCGGTCCTATCCTCACAATTCACTGGTCTCACGCACGTCGACAACGGTTCCCTTGGTCACGCGCAGCAGATCGGTTGGTTGCACCTTTAGGAGGGCCCTAGGTGATCCCCCGCCACCGAACACCACCTTTTTGTCAAGTACTCTGGGATCTATGAAGACTGCAGCACCATAACCGAATGGTGGGACTCCTCCGACGGGGTAGCCTGTGTGCTCCAACACTTCTCTGGGAGTGGCGGCGCGCGGTGCCGGAAATCCGACTAGCGCTCCGATCTTTCGAGGACTGACCCGATCGGTTCCCGACACTATCGCCACGAAGATCTTGCCCTGCTGAATCAAGACCATGCTCTTTATGAGGTCGGATGCACTGCGCCCGAGGGCGACAGCTGCCTCTTCCACCGTGTGAACAGAACTCTCGAAGATCAGCTGCTCTGCATCGATCCCGTTTGACTCGATGAATCGTTTGAGCTTGTGCTCGAACTCCTCAGGAGATTCCATGTCTATAACCACACCAAGCTTCCTGAACCGTCCGATTTAGTTCAGTCATTTCTCGTAACATTGCTTCTCTGGGCAAGCTTAGGGAACTTGGCATGTGAGAACCTGTGTTCTTTCTCCTGCGGAATAACCTCCTCTATAGTGTATTCCCGCGAGCCCAGCCCCAGTCTGTTGGCATACTCGATCACTGCGTAAGGGTCCTTGTATGGCCCGTGTATCCTCTGGAAGGGATGCAGACCGTCTCCTTCGATGATCTCCATGGATTGGGGAACATTCTCTCTGATCAGACTCTTGCTCGCCAACATGTCCAGGGTCGCCTTGTCCAAGGCAATGGGATCTGTTGACCCGAGCACGCCAAGGTCTTCCAAGACAGAGCCAGTTGTTATCCCCCAGCAGTCGCAGACGGGCATGATGTCAGTGGCTACACTGATGAAGAACCTATCGTCCTTGCTGAAGTTGGCGAGTGCCTCCTTCGTGGTGAGGGCCATCAGTTCCTGGAACGCGTGGAAGTTCGCGGGATTAATCTCCAAGCAACCATGGGGGTTGCCCTCGACGCATCTTCTACATTGATTGCAGCTGTCGAACTCTATCCTGACGCCCTTGGTCTTCTTGCTGATCGAGATCGCGCCATAGGGACATGCACTGACATGAAGCTCCGGATCACTGCACTTTTCGGGGGACCAGTACTTGTCGTACTGCATGACACTATGCATCTTCGATCTGGTTCGGGTCGTGAAACTGCCCAGCGCAAGATTCTTGATGGCTCCCCCGAATCCCACGGTGTTGTGCCCCTTCGCGTGAGAGAGCGTGACTATGACCTCAGCGTCCTTGCACAGGCCGCCCAATTCCACCTCGTCGACGTTCTTGTATTTCAGCTCTCTCCTCACAAAGTAGTTGTCAGTTGGCCCCGCGATAGGGAAGACGGGACACCCCAAGACCTCTGGCGTGTATCCCCGGGACGTGGCGCCCTTGAAGCACTCGAGGCTGTCCGCTATGAATGGTCTCCCGCCAGCTTTCCGTATTTTGGACACCAACAGACCCACAAGGAACGGGTTGACTGTGCTGAAGCCGACATTTACACCCAAATGCATCTTGATGAGGACAGACTTGTCCTTGATCCTATTCTCTACGCCGAGTTTCTCTATCACCTGAGTGAACTTGGCCGTGAAAGAGTGTTCCGGTGCCAACGAACGCGACTGCACCGAACCGAAGTAGACCGTGCTTGAAGCCATGGGCTGATCCGAAATCCGCTCCTAATCTGTCTTTCCCGAAGAAGGGAGGCTCCGAATCCTTTGCCTAGACGTGGGCACGGCCTTCTCACAGTCCGAGCTCCTCCAGTCTTCTCCTTCTCTCCTCCTTCATCTCGCCAGCCCTTCTCCATGTCAGCAGCACGAAGGACAGAAGGAGGAGCATCACACCGACTGCTATCACGTCAATCGCAGGGTAAGTTTGCCCCCCACTGGGCGGAGGAGGTTGGTTCCCATCCGTCACGATCCCCATTTGTCTGGCGATGTCAGGCTGGAACACGCTCGCCGAAACCTGCTCGATAAGGCTGGTGACCTGTGAGCCATTGTACACGTTCACGGTGGCTCCCGCTGGAAGCACAAGGCGAAAAGGCTTCTGACCGCCCAAGGCCAAGTACTGCCCGTCCGACTTCGAGAAGACCGAGATGTAAGTGAGCCCGCTGTACTCCCAAGTGTCTAGCGATCCCAAGTCATTGATCTTCGTCCAGTTGCCGCTCCCTTGTCGCATGAACATGCCAACGTCAAGACCAGTTTGGAACGAAACGTACTTGACGAATGATCCTTCCCCGTGAGACAGCAGCACAAACAAGTCCGTTTCTGCCACGGCACTGGCTTCGAATGAAGTGCGGACATCGGACGCAACGATCTGTGGAGAGGTCAGGTCGACCCTCAGGCTCTCAGCGGATAGGGCGGAGATGTCACTCTCGAGGTCATCAATACTTCTCTTCATGTCGGCGATGACCTTCCACATGTCATCCAGACTCGTTCTGGTCTGGTTCACGCCCTTCATCAGTTCGCCCGACATGTTCAGGAGCAGCGCACTCTGATTCAGATCTGCGGCTCCCACCTGCAGAGACGCGTTGCCCGCTCTCTCAAGGTCATACAGCAAACCCGACACGCTGAACGCGAAGCTGTCGTAGAACCTGACGAACGTCTGGACCTCATCTGCAACCAGTTTGACATTGATCTGGGAGAGAGTGCTCTGCATTTGCACCAAGTTCTGTAGAGATTGCTGGATGCTCTGGAGAGTCAGCTCATTCTGCTGATAGATCTGCGTGACCATCGCTATCGCCTGGTTTAGGGCGATGACCTGAGCCGTGTCGTTCGTGGTCTCGACTAGGGCAGTCAAGGTGGCATTCAAAGCCAAGAGCATTCCTTGTTGCTGGTGGATGGAGGAATTTGTGACCTCAAGCACCGCGATGGTGGTAGTGAGGTTGCCCTTGAGGTTCGTGATTGTCCTGTTGATGTTCTGCTCCGTGGCGAGCTCACCGAATGCATGGACGAGGTTAGAGTAGTTGGCCAGCCCGCCCACTATTTGGCGCAATCCTGCCGACACTGACAGAATGGAATTGCCTATTGTTGAGCTCGCTGTACCAGTCAGATTCATTCCCTTGCTGATCGCATCCAGGAACCCGGACAGGTCTGACAGTGCGGAAGTTGTCTCGTTTGACGTTGTCCAGATCCCCTCGAAGAACTCCTCGGTCGAGTTCAGACTGTCAAGCCTTGCCTGCATCCTCTGAACCATCGTGGGCAGCTGGTCTGACGAATACGATATGATGAATGGGGTGACCGTGGCGACGCCCCAGTCCGAGAGCTTGGAGACCTTGGCTTCCACCTCGACCACACTCTCTCCCCCCAGCAAGAACACCCAGTAGTTGGCTCCCTCTGTTGTGGTGGAGTTCGGATGTGGCGTCAAGGTTCTCAACTCGAAGTAACTCTTGTCTAGACTCACGACGAGGGTCACCGGTATTGGGGGGTTGAGCGAGCTGTTCTCAGTTCCCAGCATTGTGTTCCTGAGGCGAACCCTCCAAAGCAGAACATCGCCGACATTGGCGGAGAGAAACCTGTACTCGCCGGCCCGAGTCACATTCGGAGGGCCGTTGTTGACAAGCAGACTCTCATTGACCTCGAACGGGAACGACCTTGGAGTTCCAGCGAGTTCCCAAGAAGACTCACCCGGAGGAGCGCTCAACTGAACCCCTAGCTCCACATACCTTCCGAGATCCAGCCTACTGTTTATCGTGAGTTCTCCGCTGACGACGCTCAGTGATGCCGGATCTACATCGTGAAGCGTCAGTGATATCGCGAGTTGCTTTGTTGATGGGTCAGAGTTGTCGACCTCCAACACGTATGAGAAGGAGGCGGTCGACGTCCCGGCTACTGGGTCAACCTGGAGTGAATAGGTGGCTTGCCCGGCGAGTTCCACGCCAGGGCTGTCTGGTGCATGCACACCTGCGACCACTCCTGACAATACTAGCAGACATGATATCAGAGCGAAAGCCTCCCGTGAGTTCATCGCCTTTTCTCCTGCCTCATCTTCTCCAGCCTCTCAAGATTCTGGACGAGTTTCTCCTCCGAGACCTGACCGTCTACGAACCTCCTCTTCCAAGCCCCTTCTTCAATCTCGAAGAGTCTGCTTAGTGTCGCGCCCAGTTCGACTGGCGGCCCCAGTTTTTCACGTCGGGCTGCGCGTATTGAGGAGAGGAATGGTTCTGGCGCAGTATTCATGAGCTCGCCGTCTCGCATGAACCTCACTGTGTTTGCGTGTGCTGCGACCTCCGGATTGTGCGTGACTATGATGACAGCGAGGTTGATCACGGCATTCAACGATCTGATTATTGACATCACCTTTGCTGAGGAGTCAGCGTCAAGATTGCCCGTGGGTTCGTCCGCCAGTATGAAGGCCGGGTCGTTCGCGAGAGATCTCGCAACTGCCACCATCTGCTGCTGACCGCCGCTCAGTTGTCGAGGCGTGTTCCTGTGTCTGTTATCCGGGAGCCCTGTCAGCCTTAGCAGTATCTCGGCCTTGCTTGTGGCCTCGTTCGAGGTATATCTCCCAGAGAGCAACATCGGGAGGCTCACGTTCTCCACGGCCGTGAGCTGGGTTGCGAGGTTGAAGAACTGGAACACGAAACCCACTCTCTCCCTTCTGACCACCGAGAGCTGGCTCTCAGGAAGGGCCGTGACGTCCTGCCCATCGATGAACAGCTTCCCCGTGTCCGTCCTGTCAAGCGTTCCAGCTATGTGAAGCAGAGTCGACTTGCCCGATCCAGAAGGGCCCATGATCGACACGAGTTCGCCGCGTCCGACCTCGAGATTCGTCTGCCTGAGCGCGTGTATGACCGAGCCTCCGAGCCTGTAGTCCTTCGAGACCCCCTTGCATACTAGCGGCTTGATGTCATTCGTATCTAAGTGCTTCAATCGGTCTCACCTTCGTAGCTCCCCACGATGGGATTAGGCTCGCGAGGGCGCTCATCAGGAGTCCTATGGCGAACCCCCTTGCATAGGTGCCCATGTCGTAGACGAATGGGAATTGGAGCGCGGTCCCTATGATGCGAGGCAGAAGTTCCGTCACTATGTAGTACGCAAGGGCATACCCGCCGAGACCGCCTAGGATCCCACCGGCAACACCCATCACAACGCCCTGCAGCAAGAAGATGAACAGGACGTGCCAGTTCTCAGCTCCAATAGACTTCAGAACGCCTATCTCTCTTCTTTTTTCTGCCACGCTCATCCCGACCGAGTTCATTATGCTAAGGCCCGAAACCGCGAGGCTGACCATGCTGACGGAGAGCATGAGTGCGTCCAAAGTATCCAAGATGTTGTTGAGGTTGGCCAACAGATCCTTCTCAGTGAGGACCTTGAGCCGTGGGAAGGTAGCCTTCACATCTCGTACGACCTCGTCCGCAACATCAGCCTGAGCGACCCTGATCACGAAGTGAGTCGCGTACCCTCTCATGTTCAGCAAGTACTGAGCCGCCGCCAGACCAGTGACGATGACTGATCCCCTGCCCGCAGTGAGTCCTTGGAAGAACCCACCTATCTCGGTCGTGCCAACCAGTTTCAGATTGATCCCTCCCACGTATACCTGCGTAGTGATTTTCAGGGTGTCGTTGATCCTGAGTCGCATCGAAGAAGCTCCTAGATCTGTTGTGATGAACTCCAATGCACTGTCTGATGAGGGGAACCTGCCATCGGGGGATGGCACGAAGGACAACATCTCAGAAACAGGAACTCCGATCAATATCGCGGCTTCTTTTCTGGTGTAGCCTCCTCCTATCACTATCGGGACTACGGACGTTACCCCAGGGATCTGGGCGATCGTGGAAGCATGGAATACCGGCATCGGCTGCATGTCCACATCAGAGGCAAGTATGGCAGAGCCCAAGAGAGATTCGACGTCCTCACTCACTCTCGTCTTCATCGAGAGAGTCAGGCTCGTGAGAGACGCCATGAACGCAATCCCTATGGTGATGCCGAGAATCGTCAGGACGGTTCTAGTGGGCCTGGCCTTGAGATCCCTCAATGAGTATCTCGTCAGATAATCCAGTAGTCCCATCGGTGAACTTGCGAATTCTCTGCGTTGCTCGTAATTAAGGATTGCTCAATGATTTTGGACATGAAACCATACATTGAACGGAATCGAAACCATTAAATCGGGCGCAGGCGAGTGGCGGTGGGTTGCGTCGAGTTCTCGCTTGCCTTGTGCTTGCCATGATAGTAGCGATGCAGCTGCTCGTTGTTCCGGTATCCAGTCAAGAAGCCAGACCGTGGACGATCAACTATGTAGTTAGACTGGTACCGGCTAGCCAGGATCCCTCGTTCGCGCCGGAGCCGATGATCATCTCCGGAAGCATAGGTTTGGGCGGACTGGCGAACTACACCTCAATCCCCTTCTCCGGGAACCTTTCACTGGCGCAGAACGTCACCGGCACTCTCATAGCCGCCAGTGACAACCCGCCTTCCTCCTACTGGATAGACTATTTCACAACGGATAGTCCTCAATATGTGGTGCCAATCCTCACAACACAATACAACCGCCCCTACAACTGGAGATTCGAGAAGGTGGGTTCGTCCTACAGGTTCTACACAGTAGGCCAACAATACAGAGACTACTTCTACTCCTCGCCCGCGCAGTCAGACTACTCAATCATCACAGATTACATGAACTACACGACAAGAGTAGCAACAGTCGATGTCAAGCTGAAGATGTCTCGCGCGATACTCATCACCTTCAACCAGACCGCGTTCTATCCACTGCTCAGCAGCGTGTCCTTCGACATTCCCTCAACCTATCATCTTTCGGGCGACAGCTCATCCGCCCTGGTCCCTGCTTGGATGAGCACAACACAACTCTCGGGAGCCTTTACTGTGGTCCTGCCTGCCCTACCGACCCCGACGAGCGCGGACATCCCGTTCACTCTTAGCCTGAACACAACACAGTCCGGACTCGTGGACGTGGGCAGACCACTCATATCGACACTGAATACGACATCGTTGACTTGGCTTAACGACGACGAGGGCTTCTTCCTCAATGCCCTCCTCGATGACCCCGAGACCATTGACAGGATAGACGAAGGAAAACGGGACTTGGATAAGGCGCTGAAATCCTTCGCAGTAGGTGACATGGTCACCTTCGGGTTCTCTTTCTCCAATGCGATGAAACTCACGGCAGAAATCAGACAAGCTAGGAACGACGTGACGTTCTTCGCGGTCTACTTGATCGCACCTATCGTGATTATGTTCCTGTTCGTCATCTCCGCCATGGTTGGGCACCTTGCCTTCAACGGGAAATTCTCCTACATTGTCGCAGTTTTCGTCGGAGTCCTGGCAGTCTCCTTTGTGGCCCACCCTGCACTCAGGATCTATGCGATCTCCATCGAGACGGACGTGAAGGCGATACCTTCCATCGTCATTACCGTCGTCTTGGTCGGGGCTGAGGCATACATGATATTCAGACGAGCTGGCGCCCAAACGGTCTACGGATTGGCGATCTCGACCGCGATGAGGCTGATAAGGGCTAGAAAGCTCAGAGGCTTTCTCTCTCTGGTAGCAGTAGTTGTGGTTGCTTCCTCGGTAGTCCCCACCGTGGCCTTGAAGACCACATCTCCCGTTCTCACATCGCAGACCGCGGTCACCAAGGACTATTCCTTCTCTTCCGCGTTCGCCACGTGGTCCGTGCACGTCAGGACTTCGGCGAGCGACAGGACTATGGAGGGACTGCGCCCCCTGCGTCCCGGAGAGGCCGGCTACTTGGCGGAAGTAGCGAAGCTCGATCCGTGGACCACTCTGTCTGTCGGTAGGGCGAGCCTGTCCATCGCTGAAGGATCGGTGGGGGGAGCGCTGGTGGTTTTGGACCTAGACAGGCTCAGCGAGATCACAAGGGTGCCACTCAGTTCGCAGACTGGCAACCTGTCAGGTGAGATCTTCCTTTCAGCAGACATTGCGACCGGGGCGTTGGCATCGGCTGATTGGGTGAACGTGAACGGGAAGCAGGTTCGAGTGGCAGGCGTTTTCCAACCCAGCGCTGTCGTTGGACCCGACAACAGAACGCTTGTCGACCTCCTACTGAACGTTCCGATACTGACTGGGGGCTTCTCACTTTCAGGAGCTTCCGTGACCACTGTTAGCGGACCTTTCATAGGCATACTGGACAGAAGCAAGGCCATTGAGATTGGCCTCAGCTTGTTTGATCTCGGCGTGATAGGCAAATCAGAGAACGCTTCAACCGAGGCACTCCAAGGTGTCACGCTGGCGAACAGGGACTGGATGACCTATGTCGAGCCCGAGGCCCGGATATCGGTCGACGCAGTTCTCTCGTACAGGTTCGGTGTGGTTTCGGGTTCATCATTGGAGACTGTTTACGCATCGCTACCCTTAACGGTTGCATTGGGTTCCTGGGCATCTCAGCTGCTGCTGATGGTGATGGGCGGGCTGGTTGTCATGAATGTCGTGGTGAATTCCGTAATCGAGAGAAAGAAGGAAGTCATCACGTTCAGCAGCCTAGGTGCGAGCCCAAGCTTCGTTACTAACCTGTTCATAGCGGAAGGGTTGACTCTGGGCGCACTCGGCGGAGCGATAGGATACGCCTTTGGGTACGCAGCTTCTGCGTGGCTTGGTGTCAGTTCTCCTGCGATAAGGGCGGAGCTTTACACTCTGACCCCGCTGCTATTGGTGCTCTTCCTTTCAATGCTGACGACCGCACTGGGGTCCATTGTCCCCGCACGGTCCGCGATCCTCCAGATCGTGCCCAGCAGGGAAATCCTCAAGCGTGAGGTCGGTGAGATCAGGTTCGACCCGAACGGCGACGCCCTGATAATGGTCCCGATGCGTATCAAGATCACGGGGTGGAGGAGGTTCTCGACATTTCTGCGAGGACTCGTTAATCTACCCACCACTTCATATGCTTACGGGCTGTGGATAATGGGGCACAAAAAGGTCGATTCTGTGGACAGGCTGACGGTGGACTACAAGTCCTTTGGGGGTGCTCTGGCGGAGAGGAAAATGACGTACCTAGTCGACGTGAGGCCCACCAGCATGGGGGAGTTCTCTGGAGTGGAGCTGAAGGTCGCGGGCTTCCCCGAGTGGTCGGACGGGCACAGAATGCTTCTCAAGGAGATGCTGTACCAACTGAAAGATGAGCTGGTCAAATACACCACCTACACTGCAGCAACGGAGGAGCTTGCCCCTGAAGAGCAAATGG
>JBGOYZ010000019.1:0-21575 GCA_041479945.1 Thermoproteota archaeon | reverse complement strand
CCGCCCCGAAGACAGTATCTCCTTGTCATTCTCAACGAGTTTCTCTGCGATCTCCGCGGGCCACAGGCCGAAATCAGTCTTACCTTTGACCTCTGACAAGGTCCTCCCGAACGTCTGCTCCCATTTCCTGTTCACGTACTCATACCGTCCGTCTGGGCTCTTCATGAACGCCACTGCGAAACTCTCGTCTAGGAAAGCTTCGACGCATTCGGCGATGTCGGATGCCAACGGAAGCCGGGCATAATCGGGCTTCTTGCACATTTGTGTCTGTTTTGCACTGAGATCAGACAGCCGCTTATAAGGGGAGTGATACATGGAATTCTACTTTCGGGTAGAGTGCCTTAGCTTGTGAGGCTGGACTGAGTTGTGCACCATTCTGCCTCTCTTGCCTTCCTGCTCCGCACATCGTCTTCACCAGACGAAAGCTTATGTTGATGGCAGTCCAGATCGCCTTGTTCAGTCAGGGAAAGGAGAGTAGATGTCTGTGCAGATCGTTCATTGCAGTGACCTTCACTTGGACAGGAACTTCAACGTGGGCAGCATCGCCCGCAACTACGTCAGGAAGAAGGACCTCGACGACAACTTCTCCGAGGTGGTCGGCTACGCCATTGAGAACCGAGCGGATCTGTTCCTGATCTCAGGAGACGTGTTCGACAGGGTCATGCCGGGAAACTTCTCCAGGGACTTCTTGGCCCGACAACTGAAGGATTTGAACGGGCACGGTATCCCCGTCTTCATCATTGGAGGGAATCACGATGTGCCAAAGGTCCCGGAAATCCCGACCCTCGCTCTTGACGTGTTGGACACCGTTGGTTTGGCAACAGTGTTCTCGCGTTCGGACGTCATAGGACAGAGGACTCTGAAGGTGGGCGAGCTGAGGGTTTGCATTTCAGGGAAATCATACTTCTCACAAAGGGAGGGCGAGAATCCCATCGCAGGCCAGAGGATCCCTATTGATGGGGACGTGAACGTACTGATGCTGCACGGGTCATTGCAGGGACTCGATGTCGTTTCCTCCGTGCCGCAGTTGGCTTCACAGAACCCGTTCGCACCTGAGGACGTTCCGCAGGGGCTGGATTTCCTAGCGCTTGGGCACTACCACAATGCATTCGACAGAAGAGTAGGCCGATGTCTGGTGTCCAACCCCGGCTCAATCGAGAAGCTGACCTGGGCCGAGATCAACGACAACAAAGGATTTTACTGGGTGGAACTCGATGGGGAGGGCTCAGAGTGCGAGTTCGTCAAGCTCGAAACACGGCCAATGCGAGACGAGCATTTCACGATCTCAGGAGAGGAGTCGGATGACCCGACCAAGGCCATTCTTGAGTTCATGATGCGGAAGAAGGATAAGGAAGCAATGCTGCGCCTGAAGCTCGACGGTCTGATACCTCAGAGCACTTACTCGAAGTTGAGGCTCAGCGACGTCTATCGGGCCGGTCCTTCGGCTTTCTTCTTCCTGACGGTCGACAAGAGCGAGCTTGAGATCAGCAGGATAGGGAAGGTGTTCGCCGGAAGAACAGAGACGCCCTTGGAGGCTTTCACAACAAGAATGGATGCGCTCATCAAGGACTCGGCGACTGATACAACAAAGGCTGAGCTGCTGCGCGAGGCGAAGGAGGTCGGCCTGGGCTACCTTGGTGGGCAGTCATGATAGTGGACAGGCTCAGCGTTGAGGGCTTCAAGATGATTAGCGAGCGGATCGACCTGACCTTCCCGGCGCAGGGCAGGATCGGCGTATTTGGAGGGAACGAAACGGGAAAGACGACGCTGCTCCAGAGCGTCGAATACTCACTGTATGGCTTGAAGAGGGGGGCCATCGCAGAGGAGGCTAGGGAGAACATCGTCTCGTGGGGCAAGCCACACGCAGACCTTCTGATAGAGTTCACGTGTGGCGACAGCAAATACAAGCTCACGAGGAGGATATCCGTCGACGGTCGACACACGGCCAAGCTCGTCCAGCTGACCGACGGAGACGAGAACCCTCAGACTGAGGTCTCAAGCCTCACGGAGATTGACAGGCTAGTGGAGCAAGTGACAGGCATGGACAGGGACTCCTTCACGAAGCTCGTGTTCATCAAGCAGAAGGACCTCGACGCGCTCAGAGATCTCGCCAAGGCCAAGCGCGAGGAACTGCTGAACAAGGTGATGGGGATCGACATCTTTGACACGGCCTCCGAGAGGATCCGCCAAGACATGTCGTCACTGCAGAGCGAACTCAGCGAGAAGCGGATCGAGCTCGAAGTCGTGACAAGAAACAGAGACACATACAAGGAGAAGGCAGCCCAGAGGAAGAAGCTCAAGGATAGGGACCGCCAGCTCCGCGAAGAGATGGGCCTGATGACTCCGAGACTTGCTGAGGCCAAGGAGACGCTGGACGCATACGAGTGGCTGGCCGCCTATGATGCGACGAGCAAGTTGTCGAAGGCGAAAACCGGTGAGCTCAAGAGGATAGAGACAGAACTCGAATCGAGACAGGGCCAGAAAGCACAACTGATGAAGTTCGAGGACTTCATGGCCAAGCATGCGAAGAGGATCGAGGAGCTGTCAGCCATCAGCGATGAGTTTTCCCAGCTCGAACACGACGAAGTCAAGGCTTCTGATGCTCTGGAAGATGCCTCACGGAGACGTGATGCTGCTCTGTCTAAGCTGGGTTTGTCGCAGAAAGACCGGGAGATGACTAGGGAGGCCCTAGCGGCCAGGAAGAACAGGTCACTGTTGCTGTCCTTTTCGTTCGGGCTCACAGCCATTGCCTCGTTCGCGGGGGCATTTGTCTGGAACCTTGTGCTGTTGGTCCCGACCTGTGTCGCTGTCTTGTTGGCTGGTCTGCTTTTTCGAGACTACAATCGAGCTGATCAGGTGCTGGCGCGTGTGGCAAGCGCATCTGCACTGGAAGGAGAGACGGAGGCGGCAAGAAAGAACGTGAATGAGGTCAGGACGAAGCTAGACGAACTCACTAGGCGGTCCGGATTCACGGACGGCGCTAAGGCCGAGGCTGCCAGGGATGAGATGAATCAGCTTCTCTCCCGTGAGACCGGACACAACACGCTCCAAGAACTCAGAGGAGCGCATGCCAGTCTGAAGACCCAGCTCGAGAAGACGACCAAGGAGGACCTCGAGCGATCACAACGTCTGCTGGCAGACGAGATAGGAAAAGTGGAGGAAAAACGCCTGTCGTTATTGACATCCAAGCCGCCAGCAACTGAAGGTCTGCAGTTCACCGAAGCTGCCTATGCCGCCGCAAAGAGGAATCACGAAGACTTGAGAAAAAGGGTGGACTCGGCCCAGAGTGAATTCAAGACGAACGAGAAACTCATCGAGCAGGTGGACGCGGACCTATCAAGGTTGAAGACTGATTTCGAGAGAGCTCCGACTCTTGAGGAAGAGGTCAACCGATTGGAGAGCAGGGCCAATGTACTGTCCACCGCGAGGCAGGAGATATGGGAGACGGGCAAGGAACTGAGGGAGAAAGTGATACCACAGGCGAAGCTGGCGATCAACCAAGTTCTGCCCACGCTGACTGACGGCAGATACTCGGACTTCGATGTGACAGAGGATCTGAAGTTCAAGGTGTTCTCGGTTGAGGCGGGCGACTACAAGGAGCGCGAGGTGTTCAGCGGAGGCACTCAGGACCAGTTCCTGATAGCTCTTCGACTCGCGTTCACTCAGACCATTCTGGACTCAAGAGTAGGCTCGGACAGGTACTCGCTGTTCATGGACGAGTGCATTTCGAGCAGCGACTACGGCAGGAGACAGGGAATCTTCGAGGTCTTGGACTCGATGCGGGCGACGTTCAGCCAGATTTTCATAGTCGCTCACGAGGACATATCAGACTTGGTCGACCATCACCTTGTGCTAGGCAGAGAAGAGAACGGCTACACGGAGGTCAGGTCGAAGAGCTGGTGAGACCCTGCCATCCGACGGAGAGACTCAGCACACCATGTTTAGGCGGGGCTTACTTTGGGGTGCCTCGGAGGCAGGTTCCATCAATCGCGCGTGGAGCGCTAGAGTCCGAGCTTCTCCTTCAAGTACAGTCTGCTGATCTGCATACTTTCCTTGGGCGTCCTCTTCGTCCTGTCCTGCTCCACAACCGCCCATTCCACTTTCCTTCCTTCGATCGCCTTGAAGACGCCCGGAAAATCCACAACGCCTTGGCCAAGCTCCACGAATTCCTTTTCCTTCAGGTCCTTCAGGTGGAGGTACGAGACTCTATCCAAGTTCTCCTTCAGGAATTGGACCGGCGAAGCTCCCGCGTACTGAACCCAGAACGTGTCGACGCAGAGCGAGAGAAGCTCGGGCTCTACCTCTCTGCAAATGATCTTGATTCCCCTAGCGCCATCTGCGATCTCTTGGTAATGGTTGTGGTAGCACACCCTGATGTCAAGATCCCTGCTCTTCTCCGCAATAGTCCTCATGAACTTCGAGTTCTCTCTGTACTCCTTCTCAGTGTTTCCACGCCCTCCCGCTCCGCTGAAGAGTAGGTAGTGCGCATCGCACCTCCTGAGCAGTTGCAGGCAGGTTTCCGCGATTCTCGTGTCACCTACGCCAACGTGGAGTGCGGCCAAAACAAGCCCATTCGACGTGAAGAGTTCCTTCGGATTCTCTAGCCTTTCGAGTGGTCCGGGTCCCATCTCGACGCCAGCGTATCCAAGAGAAACGACCTCTTTGAGGACGCCACCCAAGTCTTTTGCCTGCCTTTCTCCCCAGACGATGAGTTGTGCACCTATCTTCGGCTTCATGTGTTTCGTACGCAAAGCCTCTCAGTGTGTCAGCGGTATTTCTGGTTTTTCCCTTGCATGGGTGGTTGCCCTGAACTGATCTCTCGAACGGTCTTCTCTTGCTATCGCTGACTCCGGTATGCTAGGAGCAATCGATCTCAAGATCATTCACCTGAGTAGCTCAGGTCGCTACAAGCCTTATATGGAATCTCAGTCCGCAGCAAGCAGGACAGGACAAGAGACACACCATGATCAAGCTTTCGGCATGTATAGAGATGGTTTTCACTGAAGTCCCCTTTTTAGATAGAATAGACAAGGTATCGGAGATCGGATTGCCTGCTTTTGAATTCTGGAGTTGGGGACAGAAAGATATCAATGAGATCAAGCGCAGAAAGCAGAAATACAGTCTGGAGACAGCAGCCTTCGGTGTCGACCCAAGGGTCAACATCGTGGACCGAGGCACAACGGGTTCATTCGTCAAGGCTGTTGAGGATTCGGCTAGGATAGCTCATGATCTGGGATGCAAGACACTGATAGCAACAACTGGCAATGAGCTGAAAGGGGTTCCTCGCAGCCAGCAACACGAAAGCATAGTGAAGTGCCTCAGAGGAGCAGCTGCAACAGTCGAAAAGGAGGGAGTAGCGCTCGTACTAGAGCCCCTGAACGTACTCGTAGATCACATGGGGTACTTCCTGTCGTCGTCATCCGAGGGTTTTGACATAGTCAGAGAGGTCGGAAGCCCAAATGTGAAACTGCTCTATGACATCTACCATCAACAGGTCACTGAGGGGAACCTCATGTCGACGATAACGAAGAACATCGGCATGATAGGGCACTTCCACGCGGCAGATGTCCCTGGAAGGCATGAGCCCGGCACTGGCGAGATAAACTACGCCAACGTGCTGAAGGCGATAAGCGACGCAGGATATGAGGGTTATGTCGGGTTGGAGCTCAAGCCAACGAAGGACTCTCGGCAAGCACTGAAACCCATCATCGACACGGCAAGAAGCATCCATTAGCACTTCGCTAGGACGCGGCGATTTGTCGGTCTTTCGTGGTTGTGGATTGCCTGAAGGATTTCGGAAGGCTCTACTCTCGTGAGGAGGCATCCCAGATCTCTCCTAGCGCCGACTCGGTGGCTTCCTTTCCTCAGCAGCACCATCTCTAGGCCGGGAGAGCCCCACGCTGACCATTGTGCCCTGCCCGTCCAACTGGAATCTGAGCAGCGCTCTGTCTGTCAGGTTCTTCTTTGTGTTGAGGGTCCTGTGGCATCTCCCGCACTCTACATCAGATCCTATCTCCGAAGCATACCAAGAGGCCTCGACGTAGTGCATATGACAATCCGGACAGCTGAAGGCGGAGACATCGAGCCACGCTTCAGTAATCATGCCGATCTCGTCCAGTGTCGCACGACTTGAACTCGTTGTGGAGACATAGTCCGATGTGATGGTTCGAGGGCTTAAATCGCTTAGGACAGGAGTGTGTCACCATGTTCAGGCGTGACTTCCTTTGGGGGGCCTCGGAAGCAGGCTTTCAATTCGAGATGGGAGACCCCTCCGGAGAAGCACTGGATCCCAATACGGATTGGTACAAGTGGGTACACGATCCAACTAACATCAAACGCAAAGCCGTCAGTGGCGACCTCCCTGAAGATGGAATAGACTACTGGCATCTCTTTAGGTCGGATCACGACATGGCCAAGGGCATGGGAATGAACGCGTACAGAATAGGCGTTGAGTGGAGCAGGGTCTTTCCGAAGAGCACCGCAGGCGTGCGGGTGGGGGTAGAGACGTCATCAGATGGCACGATCTCGAAGGTGGACATCGATCAGACCGATCTGGATGCTCTAGGTGGAATCGCGGACAACGAGACCATCGAGTACTACAGGACCATAGTCAATGACCTGAGATCTAAAGACTTCAAGGTCGTCGTCTGCCTGAACCACTTCACGCTTCCCCTTTGGATCCACGATCCCATCGAAGTCAGAGACTCGAAGCTGAGGAGAGGTCCAAGGGGTTGGTATGATGCCGAGACCGTCGTGGAGTTCACCAAGTTTGCCGCGCTGGTCGCATCGAAGCTGGGCGACAAGGTCGACATGTGGGCAACCTTCAATGAACCGATGGTCGTGGCTGAAGAGGGATATCTTGAGTCCGAGTCCGGCTTCCCTCCAGGCATCAGCATGGACATACCGACGGCGAAACGGGTCGCCCGCAACATGGTCAACGCGCATGCGAGGGCATATGACGCGATCAAGGAGTTCGACACTCAGAGGGCCGACGGCGATAGCCCGAGCCCTGCTTGGGTCGGAGTCATCCACAACATGATCCCGGCTCAACCACTGGATCCATCAAACCACCTAGACCAAGAGGCCGCGGATCTCATGGACCGAATCCACAACAGGTTGTTTGTCGAGGCAACCGTGTCCGGTTGGTTCGACTCAAACTTGAACGGCGCGAAAGACAGCGGAGAAACGATCTCGCACTTGGGGAACAAGTTGGACTGGCTTGGCGTCAACTACTACACGAGGTACGTCGTCAGGGGCACGTCTTCGATTCTCGCGAGGGTGTTCGCAGGCCTGAGTGTCATGCCCAGCCCCGTCAAGGGATACGGATACGCCTGTGAACCCAAGTCAGTCTCACTCGCCGGACGACCCACCTCTGAGTTCAGACAAGAGCTGTACCCGGAGGGACTCGGCCAGTCTCTGATCGAGGCCTCACACTTCGGGCGGCCGATGTACATAACCGAGAACGGTACCGCAGATTCCGACGACTCGTACAGACCGATGTATCTGCTTGAGCATCTCAAGGTTGCGGAACATCTGCTAGATGAGAAGAAGATCGACCTCAGAGGGTATCTGCACTGGTCACTCACAGACAATTATGAATGGGCACAAGGGTTCAGGATGAAATTCGGCCTGATAGCAGTTGACATGAGGGACAAGAAGAGAACAGTTCTGAAGAGCGGTAGGATGTTCAAGCAGATCGCGGAACAGGGGACGACTGAGGGAATGACCGTCTAGGCAATCGAGCCAAGCTTTAATTCCTCACCGACGACTCTCACTGATTGTTGACTGAGGACAGACTCCCGCCTGGTCAGACGTGGACCGACGAAGTGATCGAATACGCGAAGCTCGGCATCCCGAAGATCGACATCAAGGCTTGGAGACTGAAGGTTCACGGGTTGGTCAAGAACCCGCTGGAGTTGACATATGATGACCTCAAAAGAGTAGGTACCATTGAGATCACTGACGATCTGCATTGTGTTGAGGGATGGTCCGTGAAGGCCATCAGGTGGGAGGGGGTGCCGCTCAAGAAGATAGTCGAGCTAGCACAGCCGACTCCTTCTGCGACCCACTTGGTGCTCAGGTGCTCGGACGGCTACTCCACAGTCGCATCTGTGGAGGACATCAAGACACATGATTTCCTTCTCGCGACGAAGATGAACGGGGCCCTGCTCACAGCTAAGGCCGGCTACCCGCTCAGGTTGGTGGCTTCGGGCATCTACGCCTGGAAGTTCGCCAAATTCCTCCGCGAGATCGAGTTCACTGACCACTACGAGCCCGGGTACTGGGAGTCCCGAGGGTATCACCCACGCGGGGACGTCTGGAAAGAGGAGAGATTCGGCAGATAGGACTGACGGATTGGGTCTCAGGCCTACTCTATCTTGAGCTGACGGCCGCCCACGGCCTTCTTCATGTCTATCCTGAGCAGCCCACCTTTCATCGAGGCCTTGATGCTCTTCTCGTCCATGCCACGCGGGAGAGCGAGATCAATGAAGTACCGGACCTTCCTCCCCTGCCTCTTCTTTTCCGCCTCTGATACGCACGGCGCGGTCACTGCGATATAGTCACCCTGGAAGAGCAGAGTCACCTCGTCCTTCTTCACCCCCGGCATGTCAACGGTTATCGTGTAGCCTTCAGGAGTCGCTCTAAGCTCATAGAGGGGAACCATGCAACCTTGCGCATGCTCGAACTCCTTCAACGCCCTGAGGGTCCGATCCTCCATTCTCCTCGCCTCAGCCATCATCTTCCTGAACCTGTCATCGGATTCATCCAAAAGCCAGAAGCTCATCTTGCTCACCTCACACAACGAGCGAGGGCGATTCCAACTCCCTCGACTTCTGTGCCCTCTCCATCTCGCCTGTAGTCCTTCTCATCAGGTCCCTGAATCTCACACGCATCTCCTCCCCTGATTTCACGAGTTCTGTCAAGTCCACCTTGAGTTCCTTCATGCTGCTGAGCGCACCAAGGGCTGATGCAGACGCCCCCGGGTCCGGGTAGTTCGGGAAGGACTGGGCAAAGACACCCAGAGTGGGCACTTGGGCCCTGAAGCACTCCAGCAGGAATGCAGCCTTGAAACCAACCAAGAAGGCAGAGTCAAGTGGCTTGAGCTTGCTGAGATCGACTTCCGACGAGAACACCTTCGCGGCGTTCGTCACATACAGGACTTCGGGATTGTCCGTCTCAGGCCTTTTCGGGTCGGCCACCCCACCCAGTGAAATCACGGCCCTGAACTTCTTGCCTGAGATCCAGCCAACCAGCTCCTTCGCAAAGGGCTTGGCTATCTCGGTCGGTATGGGGATCTCCGAAGTGAGGACTGAAAGGTCTCCTGATCTGTACAGGGCCATCGGCTCGAGCAGATCCATGTTCTTCACGACTGCGACAGGGGGCAGGAGATCCGAGTCTATCCTAGTCGAGAGCGTCATGTTCTTGGATGCCACGATGTGTTGAGCAGCGATTGTTCCAACGAGGCCCGTATCAGGCATGCCGTCGAAGAACACTTGGCCCTCCGGAATCTTCTCAAGTTCATAGAATTGAAAGTCAGACAATTCATCGGAACAGCCTTCGTCAGAGTACAAAAGCGTTTCCCGCTCAGCCAAAGTGCTTTATTCCCAGAAAAGCTAGAACTGAGCATGACGGGTGACCTAGTCCAGGCATTTCGCGACCCGCCAAAGCAGTTCAGACCCTCTCCGTTCTGGTCATGGAATGACGCCTTGAAGGAGGAAGAACTGAGATGGCAGGTCAGGGAGATGAAAGAAAAGGGATTTGGAGGATACTTCATGCACTCGAGGGTTGGTCTGGTTACCGAGTATCTGTCCGAGGAATGGATGAGAATGATCGGAGCTTGCTTGGACGAGGGAAAGAGAATTGGCATGGAATCTTGGCTCTATGACGAAGACAAGTGGCCGAGCGGGTTCGCCGGTGGACTCGTCCCGGAGAGATCAAGGAACTTCAGGGCTAGAAGCATTGAGTTCAGGAAAGTAGCCGAGTCCGAACTTGCCTCGCTGAAGGAGAACCTCGACCTGTTGGCCGTCTTCTCTGTGAAGACAACGCCTGATGGAAAGATCACAGACCTATCCAAGATTTTCCCTTGGGGGGAACCCGTCGGAGGGGGAGAGCTCCTTGCGTTCCTCTCGGTGGAAGACAAGGAGAGTCCTTGGTACAATGGGGAGACCTACGTCGATCTCCTCAACCCGGAGGTCACCGAGGCCTTCTTGAAGGTCACGCATGAAGCGTACGCCAACAAGTTCCGGAAGGACTTCGGCGAGTTCATGCCCGGGATATTCACGGATGAGCCCAACTACTCGTCGAGCGGCCGACCTCCTTGGACCGCAGCCTTGAGGGAATACTTCAAGGAGAAGAACGGATACGACATAGTGGAGAACCTGCCGTACCTGTTCCTTCAGGGCAGCGAGAGCACAAAGGTGAGGCACGACTTCTGGAAAACCGTCACGCGGAGGTTCATCGAAGCTTGGACAATTCCCCTAGGATCCGGGAGCGAGAAGGTCGGCCTGCAGCTGACTGGCCACTATTTGTCTGAGGACACCCTTCCGAATCAGGTAAGAGTCATTGGGGCCGCAATGCCTCACTACGAGTACATGCCTGTTCCCGGGATAGACCACCTGTGCAGGAACATTTCGAGCCCGCTAACGCTGAAACAGGTTTCCAGCGCGAGCCGCCAGTTCGACCGCAAGAGGGTGATGTGCGAGATATTCGGGTGCAGCGGACATACTATGACCTTCGAAGACCAAAAATGGATTTCTGACTTCCACTTCGTCTTGGGCATAACGTTCCTCGTCCCCCATCTGACCCTTTACTCCATGACGGGCGACCACAAGAGGGACTATCCACCAACACTCAGCTATCATCAGCCATATTGGCCACAGTACAGGCTGATCAATGACTATCTCTCGCGATGCGCGCTCATGATGAGCCAAGGTGAACCTGTGGTCGGGATACTGGTTCTGCACAGCATATCCTCCGCCTGGGCCACATACGAGGTCAACCTGCAGGGAGAGGATTGGTACAAGAAGAACGCTGAAGGAAACCGCTACAGCACGGAACTGTCCGTCGTACTGGATCACCTCATTTCAGGACACCGCGACTTCGACTTCGGCGACGAGTTCATTATGGAAAATCACGCGGAGGTGGCCGGCAAGCTCCTCAAGGTCGGGAAGATGAAGTACGGACTCGTGATCGTCCCGCCCAGTCTGACATGGTCATCCAACACCGTGAGACTCGTCAAGGAGTTCATCGGGGCCGGTGGCAAGCTCATCTTCGTAGGGCAGATACCCTCAATGGTGGACGCCAAACCATCCACGGAATTCATCGAGATGCTCGCAAATCCAAACGTCCGCTCCGTGCTGAATGAGAGGGACGCACTACTTGCAGCAATAGGCTCATGCATGGAACGGGATGTCAGCGTTCAAGATGAGGAAGGTCATGAGATATCGGACATTTACTGCCAACATCGCATCACGGGAGGTCAGCACATCATTTTCCTCAGCAGCAAGAACAGGGATCTCGCGATTCCGGCCAAAGTGTCGGTCAAAGCAGCAGGACCTGTTACAGAGTGGGACGCCGCGACCGGTGACGTCGTACCCGTTGAGTCAATGAATGCAGGTGGTTGGACGCAGGTCGAGACCGTCTTCCCGCCATCAGGAAGTCACACCTTCGTGGTCGGCGGTCCGAAGCCGAAGAAGCTGGCAAGAAAGGCAAAGAGAGGAAAGGTTGAACAATTCATAGGACTCCATGATGGTTGGAGCTTCAAGAGGAATCATCCGAACTCCTTGACTCTGGACTACTGCACCAACAGCATAAATGGAGGCCAGTGGCAAGGCCCGCTTCCTGTCTGGAAGGTCAGGAAGGAGGTCGTGAAGGCCGCGGGACTTGAGCCCTACGTAGGACTCCAACCCTGGTCAATGATACGGAAAGGGATTACGGCAAAACCCGTTGAGATCAAGATGAAGTTCAGCTTCAACATTGAGGATCTTCCAGAGAGTCTGGCTTTGGTAGTGGAAAAGGTGCACCACTACAGTCTCAGAGTCAACGGCAAGCCTACTTCTACCGACACGAGTGAGTGGCATTGGGACAAGCAGTTCGGCAAGGTCAACATAACGAACTCCGTGAGGAAAGGAATCAATGAATTGGAGCTGAGTTGCAGCTACAATCTGGATGTGGAAATCGAAGACATCTTCCTAGTGGGAGACTTCGGCGTGAAGAGGGCCGACCCCTGCACCATGGTCATCACGAGAGAACCCGCAAAGCTCAAAGATGGCAGTTGGGTGGATCAGGGCTACCCGTTCTACAGCGGAACGATCAGATATCAGAAACACTTCAGGATGCCCGCGTCCAGAAAGACAAGTTGCATGCTCAGGTTGGCCAACCCAATAGGCACCTTGTTCTCGGTGTCACTGAACGGGCATTTGGTCGGCCCCATATGGAAACAACCTTGGGAACTGGACATAACCAAGGAGACTAAGCAGGGCGACAATGTCTTGGACATCGAGGTAGTCAGCTCGTTGCGGAACACCTTTGGTCCGTTGCATCACAGAGGCGGGGACAAGCTTCCCTGGACTGGTCCCGGGGAGTTCGTCACGGAGAAGGACTGGACCGACCAATATCAGTTCGCGGCCTATGGCTTGCTCAAGGGGGCGGAAATCGTCGCAAGTAGGTGATCGAACGTCCGTTGCTTAGTGAGACCCAAGTGCGCTAGTCAAGGCCTTGACCAGTTGTGTAGAATCTGTCGCTAAGCGAAATCTCCTCCCATACCTCGGAATTCTGATCGATAAGACCGCTCAGAGCTCTGGTCAGGCTCCTATCTTTTCTTTGATGGCTTTCACGTCGGCTCGTATCGCTTCAATCAACTCCATGATCATGGGATTTGTCCTCTCAGGGCTAGCACGCCTCTCTCTTCCACCGTAGCTCCCCCTATTGTATCTCCCCCTCCTACCGAAGCTCATAGACAATCGGGAAGGGTTGGAGCCCCTTATGATCGTTTGATTGGAACTCAACACGCGCGCGACTCTTCTCCACCGAGGATAATGCAGACAACGCTGCTCGCCCCGAGTGTTTCCCAACTTGCTTTCCGTGAGGGTTGCCCGCTCTCATTCGCCTCATCTCGAACACATACCCTTGTGTTGGACCGCAAGGCAGAGCCCTGCCAATCCATCCCAAGAGTCTTCCCATGTGCTTTCCGTGAGGCTTGAGGGCTGCCACCGTCTCTGTCGTGCTGTACTAAAATCTTCGTGTCACGCGCGCGACGCCTTGATCTGGGAGGTAGTCAAGGAGAAAGGCAAGTGGATCAGGGTCCGGAAGTTGGCTCCGGTGTGATCCTTGGAGTGAGAAGGGATGGACTAGAGTCACCTGGCAATATATCAAGAGGAGACGGGTGCATTCACCAATCTGGAGAACGCCAAGCGTTACGTAGCCGAAAAAACTTATATACTTTTCCAAAGGGAAAAGTCTTACAATGGATCTGTTCTGGACGGTAGCGGTTGTTCTCGTGGTTCTCTGGCTACTGGGGATTGTCGGTAATGTAACGATTGGGGGTCTCATTCACGCACTGCTAGTGATCGCCATCGTCATTGTAGCGATTAGACTCATTCAGGGGAAAAGGCCCTGGTAGCCCTCACTCACTCTATCGAACAACCATCCGAAGCCAAAGATATGGAAGTGTCTCGATAAGCACAAGGGGCACTACGCGTACCTCGTGATAGAATACACGGGAGGCTGAATAACTCACTTAGGTCTCACTAGCCCTCCCCAGATCCTTGAGTCTCGTCCCAGCCTTCCGGCTTCTTGACTGTGCCAGCCTCTGTCAGTCTCCGCATCGCCTCTTGGAGCTTGGGCAACTCGCGCCTCAACTCCTCCAGGCCCTTGTCAAATCTACCGGATTTGTCGATTATCCCTTCGATCTCCTTGACTGCGCCGTTGTCCAGGCCCGCGATCTTGACTATGTCCAGGACCACCTGACGCCTCCTGGCCCAATCGTCCGCGGCCAGCTGTAATCTGGGGAGATCCTAGCCTCAGTCTATCAATCACTTTCGCACGAAAGCGCCACTCAAACGCCTATTAACGCAAGCAGGTGGAGCAACCGGCGTGAACACAAGCAGACATTCGGTCCTGAAGCCCATCTTCTTCCCCAAGTTGCCCATTCATGACACTTGCTGGTCAATTACGACAGGCAAGGACGGACGTATCTATGTCGGAGTGTGCGGAGAGATGACCGGCGGTCTGAGTTCTTTCCTCGTGTCATACGATCCCCAAGCAGACCGCGTGAACTACCTTCTGGAAGTGGCTGAGGCATTGCATGAACCTCCTGACAACGGTCATGCTACTCACAGCAAGATCCACTATTGCCTGATACCATCTAGTGACGGCACATTGTACGGGGCAACCCACTGTACTGGAGCTCCGATCGGCGATTTCGTCTGGAGGCCATGGAATTGCTGGGACGACCCTCAAAGGATGTTCACGGGATTCCATATCTTCAACTACAATCCCGCGACTGGGGGCGCCGAGGACTTCGGAAGCATGTCCCCGAACGAGGGATCTAGGGCAATGGCATTGTGCGAGCAACACAAGAAGCTGGTTGGCGTCACCTATCCACGGGATCACTTCTACGTTTTTGACCTGGAATCGAACGAGTACACGGACTTGGGGCGCATCGGTGACATCAATCCCCAGAGCGTGTTCCTGGACAAGAACGAGAATGCGTACACTGTGGACGATTTGGGCTACCTAGTGAAGTACAACCCTGACAACGACAGTCTGAAACACCTAGATGTCAGGCTTCCCTATGCTACGTATCGCGATGGAACGAACAACCTGATCTACGACTCGACTCCCTCGCCCGATGGTGAGAGCATCTACGGAGTGCACTGGAACGTTGACATCAGACTCCTAGACAATCGCCTGTTCAGGTACGATCCATCGGATGGACCCGAGGGAACAATCCACGACCTAGGGTGGGCGTACAGGCCAGATGAGGCTGGACCAGCTTGGGCTGACTTTCAGAACCACCACACGGGCGGGTTGGTGTTTGGGCCTGACGGCTTTCTGTATTATGCCACGTATGTTCACTGGAAGGAACCCAAGGGCATGTATCTGATCAGGATGAACACAGAGACGCTCAAACGAGAGGAGTTGGGTCCCATCATGGACTCCAAGGGGGTTCTTGCGGAATACATAGCGAAGGCGACGCCCGGCTTTGACGGAGACCTATACTTCGCTTCTTGCCCGAGCAGACCGACGGGGATCTTCGCCTACACACCTGAGGCCGGCAAGAGCGGGATGTGGACTCTGGCCAATGTGAGGAGGTGGGGATGATGTCACTAGAGGACGACCTGAGCAGGAGAAAGTGGCCTGAGTCTCCGTTCGAGATTCGCCCTCCGTCAGCGGGCAAGCCGAGCGAGAAAGAGCAAATGTTGGGCTCGGCCATAAGCGAGTACGACAGATCCGCGTACGTGAGGGAAGGCAGGATCGTGATGCGGCACTTGGGCTGGAAGGGGGTGGTCAAGCCCATCCCTCCCGGCGAATCCGCAGTGACCTCACTTGCCGTTGATCTCAAGGGCAGGGTTGTCGGCGCGACCTCAGGTCAGCGTTCGCATCTGTTCATCTACGATCCCGAAGTCGACAGGGTGACTGATCTATGCACTTTCGACGAGGATTCAATTGCCAAGGGATCCGTAGTCGTCAGCAAAGACGGGACGGTGGTTGCGGCCACGCGAAAAGAAATCGGAGGTCTAGGATCAGGCAAGATTGTGAGCTTCGTGACAGACTACAAAGAGACTCTCACATGGGGACCGTCCAAGCCAGCGCTCGAATCGCTTGACTTGCCCAAGAAGGACGAGGGCATAGCTTGCTTGACCTATGACGAAGCGAGGAACACTGCATACGGCCTCACATCGACCACGGGCACGTTCTTCACTCTGGACATTGAGAGCGGCTCTCACAAACTAATCGGACCTGTAGATGAGCTGGGCGAGTTCTCAGATTGTTTGGTCGTCGGATGCGACGGGCATGTGTACGGAGGAAAGAGGTGGGGGCAACTGTTCGAATTCGACCCCGAGAAAGGAGCGATCAGACAACTCGGGCTCAGCATACCTTCGTTCGCCGGGCGTCAGCTCTACAACAAGGTTGATGCCATTGCACTCGACCGGTCCTCCGGGAAGATGTATGGAGGGGGAACTGCGGACGGCGTGCTGTTCCTGTTCGAACCTGCCGCAGGACGGGTCGTTTCTCTGGGCAAGCCCACTTCACAGCCCCGAACCAGAGCGATCACGGTCGGGCGCGACGGAAAGATCTACGGCATCTCAGGAAGGGTAGGCGGAGTCGCCCACCTTTTCAAGTATGACCCAACGTCGGGAGACCTGCGCGACTTGGGAATTCCACTGGCACACTCAGACCAGGAATGGCGCGGCTATGAATTCGACTGCATGGTCACAGGCTCATCAGGAGAGATCTATATGGGAGAGAGCGACAGAATAGGCCACCTGTTCATCTACTATCCCGCAATAGGCCAGTGACGACATCGCTCGGGGTGTGCTATTGCTCCTCGACTGCGGCACGCTGAGTGTTGATCTCCCGTATGATCTTGGCATCAAACTTGGCCTTTCGATCGTACGTGTAGAGGCCGTTCACTTCCTGCTCAACATCGTACAACTGCGTGTACGCGAAACCTGAGATCCTCGGGTTCGAAAGGAGGGATTCTGTTAGGGCGCGGTACCTTTCAATGAACTCGGTGCTCGACTTCGGTCTGCTTCCATATCCCCATAGCTTCTCGTCCTCTTGCGCCTCTGGGCTCCACCAAGTTCCCCCGTACTCGCTCACCATGAAAGGCTGGCCACGGTAGGGGTCGCTCTGCTCCTTGTAGTGCTGCTGAAGATCGGAATAGGAGCCAGTCTTGCCGAACCTTTCGAAGTGAGCCCTGAACTCCTTCGGATCCTGCTCGTAGTCGTGAACATCGTAGATGTCGCATCGGACGTGAATGTGGCCACTCGTGTCGATTACGAGCCTGGTGGGATCTAGGTCATGAGTCAGCTCCGCCAGTTGCCTCAGCAGCCCGGGCATAATCACGTCGCCTTCCTCGAACGCTCTCTCGTTGAAAGGAGTCCAGAGAATCAGTGATGGGTGGTTCAGGTCTCTTCTCACAGCTTCGGGCCATTCGCTGATGATGGCTTCTCTGGCTGCTGTGCTCCCTTGTTCGGCGCCCCAGTCCCCGTATTCCCCTGCAACAAGATATCCGAGCACATCGCACCAGTAGAGGAAGCGAGGCTCGAAGACCTTCTGGTGCAGTCTCGCTCCATCGAAGCCCATCTCTTTCGAGATCACGATATCTCGCCTCAGTGCATCATCAGACGGTGCTGTGTAGATTCCGTCCGGATAGTATCCCTGGTCCAGAACCATACGAAGGAAACGTTTCCTGCCGTTCAGGATGATCCTATCGCCACTGATCCCAATCGTTCTGAAGCCGAAGTATGACTGGATCACATCCCTCTCTCCGTCGTCCAGCTTCAGTTCCAGGATCAGATCGTAGAGTTGAGGGGATTCTGGATTCCATATTCTCGGTTGGGGAATCTCCAAGCACAGATTAGTCGAAGGGAACGCAATGGGACCCTCTGATTTGGCCACTTCCCTGTCGTCTGCCAGCGCAGAAGCGCATATCTGACCCTCGGTGACATCGCCTGCGAACTCGACATTGAGCCAAGCGTGATCAACGCCAGCATTCGAGACGATTCGGAAGTGGTCAATGTAGGTCCTCGGGACCTGCTCCATCCACACGGTCTGCCAGATGCCCGTCACCCTAGTGTAGTGACAACCCCACGACTCAGACTTGGTGCTCTGCTTACCGCACGGCTGTAGGCCCGTCCTGTTGTCATCGAACGCACGGACTACAACCTCGGCTTCATCTCCATGTCCGACTGCTCCGGTGATGTCGAAGGCAAAGGGCGTATAGCCCCCTTTGTGGTGGCCGATCCAGTGTCCGTTCACCCAAGCGTCGGCCTCATAGTCGACTGCCCCGAACCGCAGAAGGCACCTACTCGCCTGATGGGAGTCCTGCAACTTCGCTCGTCTCCGGTACCAGATACATCGTATGAAGTCGAGTTCGTGAATCCCCGAAAGCCTGCTTTCAGGAGGGAACGGCACGATGATCTCTTTCGAGAATTCCTTACCTGATGTGAACCCGCGCTCAACTCCGCTACACGCTTGGTCAATCTCAAACTGCCAAGGGCCGTTTAGGTTCAGCCAGTCCGATCGCCGAAAGTCAGGACGAGGGTATTCAGGTCTTGGAACCTCCATACGGGGTGATGCACGGGAATTGTAGTTAAGGCCTTTGCGTCGTCTTTGCCCTCTAAGCGTTATATTCCGAATCTCACTTGGACTACCGAACGAACATGAAGATCGGCGTATTCTCCGTGTTGTACAATGATAAGCCTCTGGAAGATGTCTTGAAGTATGTCTCCGGTCTGGGCTACGAGGCGGTGGAGATCGCCGCATGGAAAGGCAGCAATCACATAGACCTCGACAAGGTGCTGAGCGGTGGAGCCTCAGAGCTGAAGAAGACAGTGGAGAAGCACGGGATGATGATCTCCGCCTTGAGCAACCACTTGGAGGGGCAACTGGTGCTTGGGCCTCAGGACTCGTCTACCGATGACTGGTTCAAGGGAACGCCTGAACAGAAGACGAAGTACGGTGTCGAGAGGATGAAGAAGACCGCAATGGCCGCAGCTGCTCTCGATGTCCCTGTAGTGAACGGGTTCATAGGTGTCCCAAATTGGGGAGCTTGGTACGTTTTCCCGCCAGCCCATGAGAAGATGTACGAGGGCTACTTCAATCTGTTCGCTCAGAGATGGGGGGAGATTCTGGATACCTTCAAAGAGCACGACGTGAAGTTCGCTCACGAGGTTCACCCTCAAGAGTTGGCGTACAACATAGAAACCGCAGAGATGGCGCTCAAGGCGGTCAACAGGCGGAAGGAGTTCGGCTTCAATTTCGACCCGTCTCATTTCATCTGGCAGCTGATAGACCCGGTTGCCTTCATCAAGCGCTTTGGCGACAGGATCTATCACGTGCATGCGAAGGACGCAGAACTGCCAAAGGAGAATCTCTCAACATCGGGGGTCATTCCGACAGGTGGCTGGATGAGACCGGACAGAGGTTTCAGGTTCCGAGTCGTCGGGTGGGGCCAAGTGGAGTGGAAACGGGTGATGACCGCCCTTCTTGAGGTCGGGTACAACTACGTCCTGTCCTACGAACACGAAGATCCTGTAATGAGCAGGGAAGACGGCTGCGAGAAGACGATAGCCTACCTCAAGCCGCTGGTCATCAAAGCGCCACTCGAGAAGGTCTGGTGGTAGAATACACAGCACGTCTAACCCGCGTTCGCAGACATCGCAGAAGCATACCCTTAATAAGGACCCAGAGCCACCATCAACTGCACCGGAGGTTCACATTCGAGGCACAACTTCGGAAGTGTGCTTTCGCGTGACATAAAACAGAAGGAGGTGAAAAGGTATGAGTGGCGAAAGATACGGCAGGCCCAGAGAGCTGCACAAGGTAACTTGTTCAGATTGCGGTAAGGAAACTGAAGTTCCGTTCAAACCAACAGAGGGCAGGCCAGTATACTGTAAGGAATGCTATCAGAAGCATAGAAGGTATTAAGAACCTCTGGCTTCATAGCGAACCGAAGTGTTTTTTTTGTTTTCTTCCTGTTTTCATCGCAAGAACTAGCTTGATCTGGACTAAACAAGCCCGGATATGCTCCGAAGTCTTATCAGTCTAGGCGAGACCGACAACCCAAAATGCCCCAGCAAGAGAAGAAGGTTGGTTTCGTGACCATGGGCCAAACCACGGGCGAGGCGAAGCCCGTCGAGGACATCGGCGTGGGAATGCTGGGCTATGCCTTCATGGGTAAGGCCCATAGCAACGCATACATCAGGATGCCATTCTTCTTCTATCCCCCTCCTGCCAAGCCACGCTTAGTGGCGATCTGCGGCAGGAACAAACAGGCCGTTGAGGAGGCTGCACGGAGGTACGGATACGCGAAGTCCGTGACCGACTGGAAGCAAGTGGTCTCAGATCCCGAGGTGCAGATTCTCGACAACGGTCTGCCGAACAACCTCCACTTGGATCCCTGCGTCGAGGCAGCAGAGAGCGGGAAGAACATCCTGTGCGAGAAACCGCTGGCCATGAACCATGCGGAAGCCAAGAGGATGTACGAAGCAGCAGAAAAGGCGAAGGTCAAACACATGACTGCCTTCAACTACAGGTTCATCCCGGCGATTCAGTTCGCCAGGGACCTGATCCTGCGAGGTGAGATAGGCAAAGTACTGCAGTTCAGAGGGGCATACTTGCAGGAGTGGATCATGGACCCGAAGTTCCCGCTGGTCTGGAGGCTGAGGAAGGACGTCGCCGGAGCCGGAGCATTAGGCGACCTAGGGGCCCATGTTCTTGACTTGGCCAGATTCCTTGTCGGAGAAGTATCACAGGTGTGCGGAATGACGAAGACCTTCATAGGCGAGAGGCCACTGCCTGATGATCCCAAGAGATCAGGGAAAGTCGACGTTGATGACGCGTTCATCTCGTTGCTGAAGTTCTCGAACGGTGCCATTGGGAGCGTGGAAGCGTCCAGATTCTGTGCTGGCAGGAAGAACTTCCAGAGGATCGAAATCCACGGCTCTGAGGGCACGATAAACTTCAACCTCGAGAGGCTGAACGAACTCGAGATATACAAGAACTCGGACCCGGCAGATGAGAGAGGATTCAGGACGATCTCAGTGACTGAAAGCATCCATCCGTACTATGATAGGTGGTGGCCGCATGGTCACATCATTGGCTGGGAACACGCGATGGTTCACGAAGTCTATCACCTCATCAAGTGCATCGTCGATGACGAAAGCGTTGCACCGCTGGGCGCCACCTTCTATGATGGCATGAAGAACAACCAAATAATGGATGCGATCATCAGGTCTTCTGAGCTAGGAACTTGGGAGGGAATAGAGTAGCGAGGTAGGCGGGGCTTGCTGGTTCTCGCAGCGGGGTTCCTCGTGGCGGACGTGATAGCCGCTGACCTTCCGAAGGTGTCGGATCCAGGCGAGATCACGTTCGCACCCATCGGCATACGTCTAGCCATTGGTGGGCATCCGGCCAACGTATCGGTTGACTTGCTTCAGCTGGGGATCGCGCAGGGCGAAGTCGGCCTAGTCGGAGCTGTTGGGACTGACGTGTTCGGCGACTTCGTGGAGGAGACCCTCAAGGAAAAAGGAGTCATCACCCACCTCAAGAGAGTCAAAGATGTCGGAACCACATCCGACGCCATACTTGTCGTGAAGGGGGAGGACAGAAGATTCCATGTCGACCTCGGGGCCAGCTGGCACTTCGATCCAGATGAGCTGCTGTCAGTTCTTCGGAGAGAGAAACCGAGCCTGCTGTACGTGGCCGTTGGAATCTGCGGGAGACTCGATGAGAGGCTCGCCGAAGTGTTGAAGGAGGGGAAGCGGCTCGGAAGCATCACCTTCGTGGACCTAGCCGCGCCCTACGGGAAGGGCTGGGACTTCATCCGCGGTCCCCTCAAGTGG
>JBGOYZ010000018.1:0-22458 GCA_041479945.1 Thermoproteota archaeon | reverse complement strand
GGGCACTGATAATCGGCGGATCCATCGTTGGGGCGATCGCGTTGACGATGTTCCCGCTCACGACGAACTTCTACCTGATTCTCTTGGCCGCAATCGTGTATGGGACCGGCTTCTCCATGGTGACATCGTCGACGCCTGCTCTTGTAAGCGAACTGACCAGCAAGGAGCTCATGGGGACAGGTCTCGGTTTTCTCAGCACTACCATGGATGTGGGTCAGACCCTCGGGCCCATCATCACAGGTTTCGCACTCGGGGCGGGGATGGGATACATGGGTTCATTCGTAGGGATAGCTACTGTTATCTCCATCGCAGCATTGTGCTTCGTCGCGGTTCGATTTGTGTTCAAGCCGAGATCCTAGTGACGTACGAGTCTTCGCGCGCGCATCGCGAAATCTGTATTAGGATTGGATATCTTGGGTTGCGCTTGGGAGTGGGAAAAGGCGACTACCATGGGGCATGCCATAGAGACCATCGATCTGGTCAAGAGATATCCGACGAGTGCCAGAAGCGAGAGGGGCCCCTTTGGCGGTCGCGGCCCTGGAAGTATCACTTCTTTCGGTGGTTTGCTTAATGTCCTCAGAAGGTCTAAGGGGCCTTTTGTCGAGGCTCTCAGAGGGGTGAACCTCAAGATCGACGAGGGTCAGACCTTCGGAATATTGGGACCTAACGGCGCTGGCAAGACGACGTTGATCAAGATCCTCTGCACTCTGGTCATTCACGACGAGGGCGAAGCCTATGTCCGCGGACTCGATGTCAAGAAGGAGCCTATTGAGGTGCTCAAGAACCTTCAAGCGGTCCTACCCGAGAGCAGAGGGTTCACTTGGAGGCTGACGGGACGACAGAACTTAGAGTTCTATGCTCTGCTCTATGGACTGAGCGAGACCGAAGCGCAAGAGAGGATTGACTACCTTCTGGATCTCACGGGACTGAAGGATCGGGCGGATGACGGCTACCAGCGGTATTCCACCGGGATGCAGCGTAAGCTGCTGCTCTGCAGGGCCTTGCTCCGGAGCACGCCAATACTGCTTTTCGATGAGCCAACATTGGGCTTGGACCCTGCATCCGCGGCGGAATTCCGGAACCTGCTGCACGACAGGCTAGCCCGGGAGGAGAGAAAGACGATTCTGCTCAGCACACACAATCTGTACGAAGCCCAAGGCATGTGCGATCGGATAGCAATCCTCGACCGAGGGAAGATTACCGCATGCGACACGCCCGACAATATCAGGTACATGATGTTCGACGAGAAGGTTTTCGAGGTCACCTTTGTTGACGCGACTTTCAACGACGAGCACGAGAAGATGATCAACGAGTTGGAGGAAATACCCGGCGTGCACGGCGCCACACCAGAAGTGGATCAAGAAGGGAACTTCAAGGGGATATCTATACGAGTGAACAAGAACATGGACATCTCCGACATCCTGAACGTCATCATGAAGAGAAGATTGAAGATAAAGACAGTGAACACAAAGGAGCCGAGTCTGGAGGACGCTTTCATGGCCATCACCGGGCGGTCTGAAGAGCAACGGGCTTGGAGGCCATAGGTGGAGGCCACAGAAGGATGGACATCTCGATAGAACTGAGACAGATCATCGCTTTCACAAAGCGGGACTTCTACAGCTGGGCAACATACAGGACCGTCATGATCACGCAGATCATCAATGTCTTCATAGGCGTCTTGTCATGGGGAGTAGGTGCTGCCTATGTGCAGAAGCCGGTTACCGAGATGTACGGTAGCGACTACATCTCGTTCCTCTTGGTGGGAATAGCCATCGGCAACCTCATAATGCCACTGGTGCAGGGATTTCAGGCGCTGAACCCCTGGACACTTGAGACCATCATGATGACAGGTGTAAGCACTACTGTGTTCGTCGTCGGGAACGTTGCGTGGACGTACATCTTCTCCATACTCACATTCATCCCTTACCTTCTTATCGGCATCTACTTTTTCAACGTGAAGCTGAATGCAAACATACCCTCTGTCATTGTGGCCTTCACGATCTCTGCTGCCATATTGATGGGCTTGGCCATGATCTCCACCGGTTTGAGGATCGTGACCAAGTCCACAGATCCAATCACGTGGGCGATAAACGTCCTCCAGAACCTCTTCTCAGGAATAGCATTCCCTGTGGTCTATCTCGATACCATATTCTTCCCCGGCGCCTCAACGATCTCTTGGTTCCTTCCTCAGACATGGGTCTATCACCTCTGTCGTTTGTCCATGTTGACCAATCCTTCGCTCTTGGATCCGAACATCCTGATCGAATTCCTGAAGGGGTCCATATTCGCCGTCATACTATTCCCAATCGGCTACAAGGTGTTCCAGTGGGGAGTGACTAGGTCCAAGCGGGAAGGGACATTAGGCTGGTACTGATTCTTTCGCCACTCTCTCAGTGCCAGACTCCTCAACGGAAGGCATGGGACCTCGCATTTCCAAGGTAGTCAACCTATCAAACTCCCCGCCGAAATATCTATAACTTGATCGCCCGTAGTGGCAAGTCGATCCATGAAGAAGGGGCTGAACCTGTGGTCGGTGTCATGGCCGGGCTCTGAAGGAGCCCCGAGTTGGGAAGGCTTGGTGAAGATCGTGAAGGACATCGGCTACGATGGCATCGAGTTCACCTATGACGAGGAGAAGATTCGCCCACAGGATCTCGACAGGAATCAGAGGATCAGGTACCTTGAGACGGTGAAGTCCCAGGGCATGGAAATCCCATCTGTGGCAACCGGAGTCTTCTGGCAACACAACCCTGCCAGTCAGGACGCGAACGAAAGGGAGCGCGCAGTTGAACTCGGGAAACTCGGATTGGACCTTGCCAGCGATCTTGGGGCGAAAGTCCTTTTGGTCGTGCCTGCAGTGAATGTCCCGGAGCTTGCCTATCAACGGGTCTGGGATCACTCGGTCAATTTCATACGTGCCTTGGCGAGTCACGCTGAGCAGGTCGGAGTGACAGTCGGAGTGGAGAACGTCTGGAACAGGTTCCTGTATTCGCCAGTGGAGTTCAGGAAGTTCGTCGAGTCTGCCGGAAGCGATCATGTGAGGGCCTACCTAGACATCGGTAACATCTTAGAGTTAGGTCACCCAACCCAATGGATCAGAGAACTGAAGGGCATGATTGCCTGCGTTCACGTGAAGGACTTCGACTTGTCCGCCGGTGGCCTCTCGGGGTTCAGGCACTTGAAGAAGGGCAACGTAAACTGGCCCGATGTAATGAAGGAACTCAGACGTGTCGGCTACGACGGCTACCTGAACGTCGAGTGCTTCCCGTCGTTCGATCCGACCGTTGCTTCACCCACCTTCCAAGATGCTGTGCGCGCCTCGGAAGAGAACTCCAGAGCGTTAGACGAAATAATCGCGAATAGGTAGCGACTCAGGTTTTTAAGTGGCTTCTGGATTGAGCCGCCAACAGACTCAACATGGGCAGACACTCGGAGCGATTTCGATCTCGTTCTACTCGAACCCATGAGGTGAAGGGGATGTGAAGGTGCGAAAGGTCATTATCATGGGGGCGGCGGGACGCGACTGAGTTCCGGCGCTGCCGGGCTCCGCGCATTCCACAACTTCAACGTCGTCTTCAGGGGGAATCCCGAGTACAGAGTGGTCGCATTCACGGCCACTCAGATACCGAACATAGAGGGCAGGATTTACCCTAGGGAGATAGCTGGAGATCTCTATCCAAACGGCATCCCAATCTATCCTGAGAAGGATCTGACGAAGCTGATAAGGGAGAATGGCGTAGACACGGTAGTGTTCGCCTACTCGGACGTCTCGCACCTTCACGTCATGCACAAGGCAAGTGAAGCGCTCGCCGCAGGGGCCTCATTCATGCTGCTAGGACCGACAGACACGATGCTGAAGTCGTCAAAACCCGTAATAGCCGTGTGCGCAGCTCGTACGGGAAGTGGGAAGAGTCAAACCTCGAGGAAGGTGCTTGAAGTCCTGAACAAGTTGGGAAGAAGGCCGGTCGTCGTCAGGCATCCTATGCCCTACGGGGACTTTCTGGCGCAGAGAGTGCAACGGTTCTCAAAACCCGAGGATCTGGACAGGGCCAAGTGCACTGTCGAGGAGAGAGAAGAGTATGAGCCCCACATCGCACGTGGTGCAGTCGTGTACGCCGGCGTGGATTATGAGGCGATCCTGAGGCAGGCCGAGAAGGAGGCCGATGTCATAGTCTGGGATGGTGGCAACAACGACTTTCCCTTCTATAGGCCTGATCTCCTGATTGTGGTCGTTGACCCGCACAGGGCTGGACACGAGATCCTCTATCACCCAGGAGAGACAAACGTCAGGATGGCGGACGTAATCGTGGTCAACAAAGTTGACACAGCCGAGGCAGAGAACGTCAAGATCGTGGAAGAAAACGTCAAGTCTCTCAATCCCAACGCCGCCATCATAGAATGCAGGTCAAGGATAATCGTGGATGACCCCAATGCGATCCGTGGGAAGTCAGTGCTCGTGGTCGAGGATGGCCCGTCGATAACTCACGGTGAGTTGCCGTACGGCGCCGCTTACTATGCCGCCAAGATGAACGGGGCTCGCGAGATCGTTGACCCCAAGGAATTCGCGGTAGGTGCGATAAAGGATGCGTTCCAGCGGTACCCACGGTTGTCAGTCGCGATCCCTGCAGTCGGTTACAGTGAGCAGCAGATCAAGGATCTGCAGGAAACCATCAATCGAGCAGCTGCTGAACTGGTAGTGAGCGCAACCCCCGTGAGACTGACCGAAGTCGCCAAGCTGAACAAACCACTTGTGCAGGTGCGGTACGAACTGGAGGAAATAGGAAAGCCAACCATAGAGGACGTGGTCAGAGACGCGCTGAAGCTCCAGAAGAAGTAATCTAAGCGCCCGGCAGGTCTTTCTCCCTCGTTCTCAAGATCTCGTCCCACATGTACTCAAATCTGCTGTTGAGTCCTTTCGCCAGCTTCACTGCGTTCTTGATGTCGTTGGCGTAAGCTGGGCAGAAATCAACGAAGGTTCCGGAGTCGGAGAGGTCTCTGAGGCAACGGCCCGCTATCACGTTGACCTTACCTTTGACCGGCTTCGCATCCGGTCCGATGAGGACAGCAACTTCCGGTTCTCTGGGGATCTTCTCCTGCCTCAGGTCCAGCAAGGCGGTTGTAAGTGTCCGCGCGCAAGTACCACAAGGATCGCCCATGACGATCTCAAGACCCGGTATTTCCTTTGCCAGCTCTGCTGGGTCGGGCCAATTCACGATCTTCGGAGCGTTCTCCTTCTTGAACTTCTGGATGTCTTCCGTGGTGATTCCGACCAGTTCGATTCTGTCTAGTTCCATCTCCCCAAGTCCGGCCTCTTTCGCGTACCTGATGTGCTCTATCCTCCCGGGATCGAAGCCCATGCAGGTGGCCGCGACCGAGTCTATTGCGACCGGGTCGATGCTCGCGAACACATAGCCGAAGGGGATCATAGAACCGTTGGTCACGATGTTTGTGCCGTCCATCACTATGAGCTTCTGACCGACTACCTTGTTGATCTCAACCAGCCCCCAACTCAAGTTGCTCTTGTGCACTCTCAATCTGGAGCTCGGAGCGATAGTCCCATACATGTTCTTGAGAGCCAGCGTCACACCGGTCATGGGGTGCCTTCTCATGGCGGGAACACCAACGACCACGTCGGCGTCAAGCACTCTCTTGGAGAAGGCGATCGTGCCGCATGACCTGGAATCCGGTATGTCTACGTTCACCATCTCCTCGGCTCTCAGGTTCACGACCTCCACTCCTGTCTTCTTCTGAAGCTCGACTATGTGAGGCGACGAGAAGAGTTCTCTAGACGAGACATTCACAACCGGATTCTCCCCTATTGCGACCTTGCATCCTATCTCTCTGAACAGCATCGCCACGGCCCAAGGAAATCTCCTGTCGACAGCCTGACCAACAGAAGTGGAACAGAAGTTCGGTTTGACCAAGACCGAATCACCGGGCTGTGCGATCTCATCTGGGCCACCGAGGGAGTCGATTGCATTCCTGATGCTCGAGAGTATCTCATCGTCGAAAGCCTTCGAGGCGACCTTGACTGCTATGACCTTCGACATTATCGCTCAACTCGCAATGAGATGCTAATATCCTTGAGAGACAGCGATTGCCTCGACGGATCGCCCTCCAGCAAGGACGATTCTTCCGCTATGCTTAAGTATAACCATGTGATATACTCAGATTCGGGTGAAAGAGATGAACAGTAGAGATTTGGCGGTTGTTCTGATAGCAGGTGGAATACTGTTGGTTCTTGGCTTCTTCCTGTACAGACCATGGATTGGACTGGGCGGATACGTCCGGATGCCAATGATGGGACATGGCATGGCCTTCGGTATGTTTCTGGTGCCCTTGCTGGTTCTGGTTTTCTTGGCAGCAATAGCTTTCGGCCGAAGGGAACACTACGGGATGCGCATGTCAGATAGGTCAAACGCTCTTGAGATAATCAGGGAGCGATACGCCAAAGGGGAGATAACGAAGGAACAGTACGAGCAGCTCAGGAAGGATCTGGAGTACTAGAGCCTCGCGTGACCAACTTTCACAAGACGGACTAAAGGATAAAGCCACATCGTCGCAGCGTGTGGCATGGTCGATCTTCGAGGAAGGGATCTTCTCTCCGTCTCTGATCTGAGTTTCGATGAGCTATCGCGTATCCTTGAGCTGACGAAGACGCTGAAAGCGGAACGAGGCCACGCAAAGTGGAAGGCAGCGCTCTCGGGGAGGACTCTGGCCATGCTGTTCATGAAACCGTCCACCAGAACAAGGGTTTCCTTCGACGTCGCGATGCATGAGCTCGGAGGGCACTCCATTACGCTCTCGCCGTCGGAGACGCAGTTGAGTAGAGGGGAGACGGTGTCTGACACAGGTCGCGTGCTTTCAAGGTATGTCTCGGGCATAATGGCTCGCGTGACATCGCATAGTATCTTGGTTGACCTAGCCCAGCATTCGAGTGTGCCCGTGATAAACGGACTCTCGGATCTCGAACATCCCTGTCAAGCCATTGGCGACGTGTTCACCATGTTGGAGAAGTTCGGCCACTTGGGGGGCATCAGCATTGCCTACCTCGGTGACGGCAACAATGTTGCGAACTCTCTCATCTTAGCGTCAGCCCTGATGGGCATGTCTGTAACAGTCGCTACTCCCGTTGGTTTCGAGCCAAGACAGGACATAGTGGCAACTGCGAGCAGATTCGCCAAGGCCTCCGGGGGCGAAGTCGCTGTTGTCAAGGATCCACTCAAGGCCGTCGCGGGCGCTGATATCGTGTACACAGATGTCTGGGTTTCGATGGGAAACGAAGATGAGACTGAGGCGAGGAAGCGTGCTCTCGCGCCGTATCAGGTGAACGATCAGGTTATGAGGGCTGCCTCTGAGGGTGCGATCTTCTTACATTGCCTTCCTGCACATCGCGGGGAAGAGGTGACGGACGACGTGATGGACGGCAGCCAGTCAGCTGTGTGGCAACAGGCCGAGAATAGGATGCATGCGCAGAAGGCGATCCTGTTGTCTCTGATTGGCTGACTCCTGCGCCGAGGCCAAGTTCAGTGGAACTCGTCACCAATAACGTCCAAGACTGCATGAGGGGTGGAATCATAGATGAACAGGACGAATCCGTCTGAACCGGCATCTACGCAGGATTTCGCCACTGACAAGACGTATTCCGGCGTGCGCTCCTTCCTCCATCTTTCGCCCCCATCTAGTGATCTGCGGACTTCGTCGGAGGACATGATGGCCGGAGTCAATCGGCAGGATGGGGCAATGACAGACCTCGCCCTCTTCGTGAGCGTCTTCACGTACTCGGGAGAGACCTCGTAGACGGTGGGGCACAGAACGTCAAGGAACCGGGAGAAATGCGGCCAGTCTTGATAGCACGCCTCGATGGCAGTGACGTAGTCGGTGAAGACGTACGCGGAGATCTCTCGGCCACCTGACCTTGCGACCTCGGAGAAACGTTCGACCGACTCCGACACGTTCTCACACATCACTGAGACGTAGTACCTGTTCTTGATGACATCATTTACCGGGAGCTCGTAACCATATTCTCGTTTCAACTTCGCCCTGCATCTCTCGCAGTAGCAGTACGTTCTGCCTTCGACCTCCTCTGGATATCTGACGTAGTCCAAGTGAACGCCGTCGATCTCGTATCCGTCAATCGCGTCTCTCATCAGTGAGGCGAGGTACTCCCGGTACCCCTCGTGAGACGCGCATACCCAGTGCACGCTGTATTGCGGACCGATCGTGCTCCAAGCTGGCTGCTCGATGTTGCTCTTTCCATGCCTGTTGACGATCAGAGCCTCGGGATGCGAGCGGAGGTAGTCGCTCTGATCCGAGGGACTCTCCGCGTAGAGACAGAACCACGCGTGAACCTGTATTCCCACGTCGTTGCAGCTCCTGACAACTTCTCCGAAGGGGTCGAAGCCGGAGCTCACCTTCGACTTACACGTCTTGGTCTTAAATTCCATGCTGCTCCCAGCGTCCTTAGCTAGGAGGTATATCCTGTCTATTCCGTGCTCTGAACACTCGGAAGCGATCCTGCGCGCCTCGTTGGGATTGGAGATTCCTCTTGTCGTCAGATATGCGCCGATCATCGGCCTCATGGCCTGCTCGATTAGCGATGAGGTTATATGACTTGGCGGCCTGTTCACAGATCCTGGAGAACTGCCTCTTCCGACGACAGTCATCTTGATCTCGACCTTGCCAAAGCAGGCAAGCCAACTTCAACAGAGCCTGCATAATGAAGGATTCGATGACTTCTATCAGTACGTGCCCGAGATGAAGGACAAGTTCCCCGTGTTCTGGAGATTCCTCAGGAACCTGAGCACTTTCGACTGCCGATGCAGGAACGGTAGCGGTGGGCCTCCGGACTGCAAGATACGTGAATGTGCAAGGCGGAAGGGCACGGCGGTCTGTCCGAAGTGCGACAAATATCCGTGCGAGCACATCGAGTCACTAGCTGAGCACTATCCAACGCTCATCCAGGATGGCAAGAGACTGCAGAAGGTGGGCCTGAAGGAGTGGATCGCAGAACAAGAACGAAGGGTGAAACGGGGATTCGTCTACGCGGACGTGCGGTACGCAACGAGTGGATCTGGTTCCGGCTAGATCTGACGGCAGATTCAGGCCGCAGCAGGCGTCTTCGGTGTCACATCTCTTGCCCGGCTGGCGATTTCCTCAGCCAGCAAGCCTATGCCCCGGCCCTCCTTGACGGATGTCAGCACGATGGGACAACTGCCGGCTTTCTCCTTGAGCGTCGCAACACTCTCCTCGATGCGCGTGGAGCTCACCCTGTCAACCTTGTTTGCAGCTATCAGGAGTTGGCCCTCGTTCACTCCCAGTGACTTGAGTTCCTTGAGACAAGTATCGATGCGGAGCTGCATAAGAACCGGTTCATCGCTGATGTCGACAACCAAGAGCACAACGTCGGCAAACCTGATGTCGTCCAAAGTCAGCGAGAAGGATGCAATCAGCCTTGGGTCAAGGTCCATGGCAAATCCTATCGTATCAACCAAGAGCACCGGGGTTTCCAGGTTACCGGTCTTGTAGTACTTGCTGGCCAGCGTCGTGAACGGTGTCGGCTTCACCTCTCTCTTCAGTCCGGTCAGGGCGTTGAACAATGACGTCTTCCCGGCGTTATAGTAGCCAGCAAGGCAGACCGTTGGAAGACCTAGCCTCTTCCTCTTCCTCAGCTGAGCCAACTTCTCAGCCCTTCTGGTCTCTATCTCGCCCTTCACTGACGCCCTCGTCTTGCCCAAGTTGGCCACGGTGTTGTGGTACGCATACTCGCCCATGCTCTTGGGGCCAGGATGCTCCCGCCCCCTTCTGAACATCAGAGACGCCTGCAGCTTCTCGTATGGTATCGCTTTTTCCAGACTGGCCAGCCTTATCTGAAGTTTCGACAGTCTGTCTGAAGAGGCCATCTCGAAGATCTTGAGCGTCAGATCGTACCTGTCGATTACCTCCTTCGCCAATGTCGTCGTTATGTTATGCTTCTGTATGCTGGTCAGCACATCATAGAAAACGGCGATGTCAGCGTCTGATCGTTCCATCTGATCACGCAATTCTGTGATCTTGCCCCTACCTAAGAGGTAGCGCGAATCTGGCCTGAACCGAAGCTGGACCGTCTGCCCCACAACGCTGTAGCCCGCAGCTCTCGTGAGCTCTTTCAGCTCCCTCACCTTTGCTTCGAAGACGGAGTGATCATGTGGATTGGTCTTGAGGTAGCAGACCCAGGCTTTCACTTTGGTTTCACATTGTTGTCTCTCTAATAAGGTTGTTAACTCGTCGTGTTGATCAGATGCCTATTCCTCGCGTCTGTCTATCATGTCCTCGACTTCGGGTCCGTTCGAGATGAGGCTGACCGGGACGCCCGTCTTCTCTTCAAGTTCCGATATGAAAGCTTTTGTCTCAACTGTTAATCCCTCGAACGTCTTCACGCCCACATTGTCTGACCATAACCTGTCAACGTTCGTGAGAGCAAACCCAGTGGGCCTGTTTATCACTGCGGCCCTCTGAACAAGTTCCCAGTCAAAGCTAGCTGCTCTTCTTCGATCCCCGATCACCACTCCAGATCTGACCTCTTGCTCGTGAATGTAAACCGCCCCCTCTTCTTTCATCGGTCCCATGCCGGCCCTAGTAACATAGGGTTTGACCACCAAGAACACGTCATCCACCAGAAAGGGTGCTATCCCGACATCGGACGCCACAGCCGATGCAGAGGTGTCCTTGCTTGTCGTGTAAGGATAAGCTCCGTGATAGAGTGAGAGCCCAAAGCCTTGAGTCCCCTCAAGCACTACGAGCTGGCCGTTGTCGATGGCATCGTTGGCCTCCTTCGCCACGTCCCTGATGAACGGCTTCAGCTCCTCGATATCCTTTGCAGTCTTCAGCTTCCTCATAGCTCGTTCTGAAGCAGCCTTCCCACATCCCGAGAGCATTGACCCTATCTGCTTGTTCAGGTACTCGCTGTCCTTCTCCCCGTCAATGTGCTCCTTGGCGACAACCCCGCAGTTGCCGTCCAAACCCATTCTGTCCTCGACGTCCGCTCCAATGTTGTCCAGTTCCCTTACTTCTTTGACCAGAAGCTCCGAATCCACGAGGCTGCCCGCTCCGAGTCTGAGTTGAGCTGTCGGCGACACGAAGCCAGCAGGCACGTGCCTGCACTCGAATTCCTTCCCCTTGTATCTGACGTTGTGACCAGCATTGGGGCCAACCCCTCCCCTTATCACGTATGCTGGCTTGTCCTTCAAGCTCAGGTATGCGACGACCTTTCCCTTGCCCTCATCACCGTACTGTGAACCGCAGACGATTACGCAAGGCATCGGACGCAGTCGTTCGGTAGTCGATATAAACCGTGCGCTCGTCTATCGATGTGTCCTGACTACGTGTCCTGACTACCGAGATGTGACGCTGAAGTAGCCTTTGGAGGCTCGATCAGGTTCTTCACGGAAGTAGGCCTGCAGGAACTTGTCGACGTTGCTGCCAAGCAGGTCAAGGGCCTTTTGGATTTCACCGCATCCTTCCGAGTCACCTTCTGCGCGGCAGTTCGCCAGATCATCCTGAAGTGTGCTTACCAGTTCGAGCACGATTCTTCCAGGAGGCGGTTGACCAGTCTCATGTTGCTTGCGCAGAACTACTGCAAGGTTTGTTTCGCGCAAGTGATAGGCATAGGCCAAGGCACGTCGTCGCAATCCATCGAGTTCTGCAATGTTCTTCTGAAAGTCACTGGCCAAGTTGTCCGGCATGTCTCCCTCTATTTGCCTGCCGATCTTCAGGGCCTCATTCCACCTGTCCGCGGCAAGCTGGCAACGAAGCTGAACATCCTCCAGCATCCATGGGTCGGGTTGCTGGTTGTCGGTCTTCATGAATATCGCACGACGTGTTGAGAACCAGCTTGGTGTGTGGGCCTGCTGGCCGCGCAGCATCGCGGCTGACAGGCTATGGTCGGTTCTGCTGCGCCCGATCTCCCGAATGTACCACGATGTGTCCCACGGGAAGAATTCCATACCAGAGCTAGTCTCCTGCCAGAAGTGAACCATTTCGCCGGACGCCTTACCGTAGGGCTCAGCCAGCAGAAGTAGTGCCTCATCGTCTGCGACCTCCGGTTTGGAGAAGAACAGCGATGTCATTCGCAGATTGGGATCCTCTCTGTCAGGAGCCAGACCATAGTACTCCTTGATCCCCACAACACCGGGCACAGCGGCGATCGATTGGAGGCCACGGAGCGTCACGAGTGGATGCGATAGGTGCACGTACGGTTCGAGTTCCTCGCTCGTTCCGCCTAGGAAGTACTCCACGATCACCGGAATCCCGCGCCGCAATGCGAGCTCGCACGTGTTCTTCAGCCAGCGATCCACGGTCAATGTAGACATCACCTCAGCGATGTTGCTGTGCAGTGCCAGTCCAAAGGCTTCCGTGCTGACGCTCTCCACGCACTTCAACGCTTGTCCAGCTGAGAGTTCCCAAGGCTCCCACCATAGCCGGCCGTCAGGGTGTGCCTTGTGCCAAGTCGCTGCGAGGCGTTCTAGGAAAGGCGTCAACCGTTCATGCAGTGGTACACCTAAGCATCGCGAGCACGGCCCAAACTCACTGCACAACCATGCGTCTTGGTCGTACGTGTACACAAGGATGTCATCCACGCCGGGAAACTCACCGGCGAAAACATCGAGCAGAAGTGCGTTGCGTTCCACTTCCCTTTCATTCGAGATGCAGTTGGGCGGGCCATCCCCATACCTAGCGTGGGCGTTGTATGGTGCGCCATAGTGGAAGATCGTCCTGAGTCCAGCCTGTTTGCACAACTCGATTCGGTCGTACAATGCGCGTCGCCGCTCGCCGCGTCGTGCCGGATCCGAGCGCAGGGGCACAGGTTGTGGATGCTCTGCTCGCAGCTCCGACGGCAGCTCTACGACATCTTCGAGGTTCAGCGGCTCGTCACCAGGTCGGCTGCCCCAAGCCACGTTGATCTGAATTGTGTTGAAGCCGAGCGCCTTCAGGCGTCCGACATTGTCATCGTTCCACGCCACTGACACGTTGAACTTCCGCTCGGTCGAATTAGGCACACCCAGTATTGCCACTCTGTGCTCGAAGGGTATGTTGCTCATTTATGTTCCTCCTCCGAGTGTGCTCTTGTCTGAGACTTGACCTTTCGCCCCATGTGTACCTTCACGTTCCCTCTTTCCTCGTCTCCACACTGTAGGGCACAAACGTTTGTGCGGGACATCAGACCCTGAACTTGCCTTGCTGTCAGCACAAGGGTCGAACGGGCTGAATGGACTCTGACCATTGTCTGAGCGAAACGCTGCTTCAGGCTTATACGTTTTGTGAGTTTTGGTGTTTCATTTCGCAGATTCGTCAGACATCCGGTTGGTCCCACATGAGTAGGGAGAGAGTCTGGCCAACCTTTACCCTCAAGGCCCTTCTATATGTTGCATCGATGAGGATCGCAGAAGAATCCATGACTTCCCTGGCAGTCTTGGGTACTCTTTTCCTGTAAGGATCCAAAACCGAATTCTCTATGGACAACAATGACACTTGTGCCCTTCGTCCGTTCTCGCGGTTTACGACAAGAGAAGTTCCGCTCCTCTCGGACTCCGCGCAGAGTTCCGAAGACGCTACTGTCACATGCCTCGTGTCCAGCTCCTTGGCCCAAGTCGGCTTTCCGGCCGGCAGCTCTTCTGGCAGGCTGTGGACTACCACTTCCGTCTCCGCGGGGTTCAGATGCTGATCAAGCGTTCCGTTCACGTCTATTGCGAAGCTCCCACCGGTGATCTCCACGGGCTTCTCTAGGAAAGAGAGCAACGCATCCCCTCCCAACGCAATCGCTGATATGACGACTCCCTTGCCTGACAGTTCTCTCGCCATCTCAAGGATCTCACGTTCGACTGTCTCATCTCCCTCGGAGCCGGCACCATTGAGAGCTACATTCGCCCTTCCGTCACTGAGAACCAAGATCCGACCACCTTCATCCTCAAGCAGGCCAGCCGCTGTCTTCAGGGCGAGCCCCATGTTCGTGTTGCCCCTGTCGCTGACCTTTCCCAAGGTATCCAGGAAACCAGCGAGTCTCTCCTTCGGAGAAATAGGGATCAAGACCTCGGTGAGGTGGTCAAATGATATCACTGAGAACACGCCTTCATCCTCCAGTGCGCTTAAGGATTCCGCCGCGAGTTGCTTTGCCCTAGCAAGCTTCCCGTCATATGACATGCTCGCGCTCCTGTCAAGTGCAACCACGAGTCTGTTTCTCTCAGCATGCGAATGCTGTGGATGTGTGGGAAGTCGTTCAGTCATCGCTCGATGGTCTCCATGCGTTCTGTGCCCTGGACGAGGAGTTGTGCCTCACTCGAAGTAGTCTATCCTCGACAACTGCAACAAGTGAATGTATTCTACCTCAGTGATCTTGTGAATAGCGTCTCTGTCCTCTCCTGAGAAGTACAGAAGCAAACTCTGATACAGGAGTAGAGTGTTCTGTTCGAGCTTCTGTGCCAACTCCACTGCAGACCTGAGGTCGTCAGTTTTTGATCCAGCTCCGGCGGTCTTGAGGAACTCAATTGCGCCCATGCTTTCCATTGCCCTGATGTGCGACAGCGCAATGCTCCTGTCCTGCTCCGTTGAGATCGTAGCCTTTCCTCCCAATAGTCCTACATACGTCTCTGCGTGCGCTCTCTCGTCGTCGGCTAGCCTAGAGAACATCTTCTCGTAGACCTTGAACTTCCCAGCCAGACTCCTGTAGAAAGTTTCTGCCCCTCTCTCTATCGCTGTCGCCATCTGCAACAGCTCTCCTCTTGACAAGCTCTCGCTCATTCTCGAAGTGGTGCTAATAGTGTCGGGTTGTTAATAAACTATCGTTCTGCATTCGGGTCCTCAGTTTCCGTAGCACCAGAGGCATCTCACGGGATCATCACGCGTCCGTTCAGCCGACTCGAATGAGTTCATATTCCATCTTTCCGAGGCCCATTTTTTCGCTTGCTACGAGTGGAACCCTCCAGTCTATGCTCGGGAAAATAGCTCTGAGCTTGTCGGTTCCAGCGTTCAGCGCGCCGACCTCCTCTGCCTTTGAGCCAGGAATCCCGGGAGCCTTGTTCACCAAGTCCACAGAAGCCATGTCGACAGCAACCGGATCTGTGGACGCGACTATTCCTATGTCAGGAACTATCGGCGCGTCCGACCATCCCTCTTGGAAGTGCTCGCAGTCACACAGCCAGTCGACCTCAAGCAGGAAGTTCACGAACAGCATCTTGTTCTTGCCGACCTTGTTCACAACCGCTGCAGCAATGTTCGCCATCTTGGGTTGCAGATCTCTTGGCTCGCTCCTCTTAGCCAATATGGCTTTTGGTTCGCACTTCATCACGCAGGCAAGACATCCGACGCACAGATCAGGCACGATTTCCGCCTTGTCATCCTTCATTCTGATTGCTCCTTTCACGGGGCATACGGCCAAGCACTCCCGACACGAGTTGCACAGCTCCTTGCTCACCTTTGGCTTGGCCTCATAGTGCTTGCCTTCCTTTGACGACAGACCCACTGCTATGTTCTTGAGTGCGCCGCCGAAGGCAACTCCTATGTGGCCCTTGAAATGAGCTAGGCTGATCAGCGCATCGGCCTCTCTCAGTTGGCCGGCAAGGAAGACATCGCCCTTCGGACCCTTGACCTTCATCGCATCCAGTCCAGTCTCACCGTCGACCATCAGAATCGGCGCTCCAATCACATCCTCAGTATAGCCGTGCGAGGCCGCTACCTTCAGGTGCTTCTCTGCAGTCCCCCTTGGGTCGAACAGGCCTAAGCCAGTAGTCTCGACGACCACAGGGTTGGCCCCGATTGATCTCACCTGCTCGACGACCTTCCTCACGTAGATCGGCCTGAGGTAGCGCGTGGTCAGCGGAGCGCCCATGTGGGACTTGATGAACACCTTGTCTCCCGGCTTGACGACCTCCTCAAGACCTGCCGCCTCGGTGAGCCTTCCGAGTTTCTCAATGAGGCTTTCCTTGCTGCTCCTCGACCTCGCGTCGGTGAAGTAGACCAATGCCATGCAGATCTGACGAGGGCGTTACGCGGCTCTCTTAAGCATGACATTGCAGGTCTCACGTGGTGCCCAATTGGATGTCTGTCTGTTGCTCAGCAATGCCTTGGCTCCTTCGACGCGCCGCGCGAATGAAGACTTGAACGTCGAGTTCGGAGTGCAGTCAGCCGTGTTCTCGGCACTGGTGAAGTGTCCAAAGCGTTAAATATAACTCGGTTATAGAACACTGGCTTGTCCTCTGTGCATGAACGAGATGGAGCAGAATCCTCAAAGCTATCACATCTCCACTGCCAATCTGCCGTAAGTCCGACGTCAGCAACCTCACAGACTGGGGGTGAGAGTGAATGAAGAGAATCTACATGGACTATGCAGCAACGACCCCAGTTGACCCTCGGGTTTTGAAGGCAATGCAGCCGTATCAGTCCAAGAAGTTCGGGAACACAATGAGCCTGCATTCGTTCGGACAGGAGGCGAAAGAGGCCGTAGAGGAATCAAGGCGCAAGGTCTCGGGCCTGTTGAACGCGAAATCAGGCAAGGTCATCTTCACGGGCAGCGCGACCGAAGCAAACAACCAAGCGCTGAAAGGCGTGGCTTTCGCAAGCAGGGAGAAAGGGAAGCACATCGTCGTCTCATCCATAGAGCATCACTGCGTGCTGGATTCCGCGCGTTGGCTGCAGAAGCAGGGATTCGAGGTGACTCATCTGCCAGTTGACCGCTATGGCATCGTTGATCCATCCACAGTAAGCAATGCAATACGGAAAGACACGATCCTCGTTTCAGTGATGCATGCGAACAACGAGATAGGAACCGTAGAACCGGTCGGAGAGGTCGGGAGAATCTGCAGAGAAAGGGGAGTCTACTTCCACACTGACGCGGCTCAGAGTCTGGGGAAGATACCTGTGGATGTGGAAGAGATGAATGTGGACCTCCTCACCGCGTGTGCGCACAAGATATATGGTCCGAAAGGCGTCGGCACACTGTTTGTCAGAGACGGAGTGAGAGTCGAACCTCTATTGCATGGAGGAGGACACGAGTTCGGCTTGAGATCTTCTACCGTGAATGTCGCTGGAATAGTTGGGTTTGGTGCGGCAGCTGACATAGCTGAACGAGAAATGGAGTCAGAGCCCAAGAGGTTGACCAAGCTTAGAGACAGGCTAGCCGAGGGTGTCCTGAACATCGACCAAGCCCACCTCAACGGACATCCAACTCTCAGATTACCAACCATAGCAAACTTCTGGTTCGCCTTCATTGAAGGCGAGAGCTTGGTCGCTCAGCTCGACATGCGGAACGTTGCTGCCTCCACCGGCTCGGCCTGTTCATCCGAATCTCTAGAACCAAGTCACGTGCTGATCGCGATTGGGTTGAAGCACGAGGAAGCTCACGGGAGTCTGAGGTTAAGTTTGGGAAGATGGACCACGAGACAGGAAGTAGACCACGTCGTGAAGGTTCTCCCTGATGCGGTGCAAGGGCTAAGGGTTATTTCCCCATTCAAGGGCAGGTGGTGAGGAATGGCATCGTCTCAATACTCCAAGGAGATCATCAAGCACTTCAGGAATCCGAGAAACGTTGGCAGGATAGAGGATGCAGATGGTGTTGGCAAGGCTGGCAACCTAGTGTGCGGCGATCTGATGAAGCTGTACATCGAGATCGGGGAGAACAAGAAGGGCCAGAAGACAATCAAGGACATCAAGTTCGAAACGTTTGGCTGCATAGTGGCGATCAGCAACAGCAGCTTGCTTACCACCATGGTGAAGGGGAAGACCTTGGAAGAGGCCTTGAAACTCACGAGGGATGACTTGATAGAGGAACTTGGGAAACCGTTGCCTGCGATCAAGCTTCATTGCTCCCTTCTTGCTGTCGATGCCCTTCACGAGGCGTTCTTCGACTACTACTCGAAGGCCAAGCTGCCCGTCCCTGAGGAACTGAAGAAGGATCATGAGAGGATTCAGAAGGCGCTTGAGACGATAGAACATGAGCACAAGGAATTCGTGGAGCTCGAAGAGAAGCTGTTAGGAGAAAAGCAGTAGCAGACGTCATGATGTGACTGCGATCAGTTTGTTTCCGAACGGGCACTTCGTTCGTTCACCAACCCTTATCAGTTGAGCGTTGCCACCAACCGCCATGCCCATCGTGGATCTTCAGCTAAGCGAACTGAAGGAGTACAAACCCGATCTGACAAGGCGCGACGGCTTCCTAACCTTCTGGGATGAGAGCGTGAAACAGGCTGAGGACCAGCCCTTGAACGATGTGACGCAACGGATCGATTACTTCGCGCACGGGCTCGATGTGAGCAAGGTCACGTACGACGGTTTCGCCGACAGATCACCGATTGCTGGCTTCTGGATACGCGCGAAGGAGGCGAACGGGGAAAGCCCGACGCTGATCTTCTATCACGGCTATGGCGGGAACAAGGGGACCGTTTCTGACCACCTGGGATGGGTGATGCTTGGCTTCTCAGTGTTCGCCGTAGATGTCAGGGGCCACTCGGGGGAATCTTGGGACTATGCGAGGTACGCTTCCGGGAACATGTTAGCGAACATCACGAAAGGAATATCGGATCTAGACTCCTACTACTACAGGCTCGTCTACTTGGACTGCTACCGCGCGGTGAAATACGTCATGAGCAGAGATGGACTCGATCTGGACAGGATAGGTGTGACGGGGGTCAGTCAGGGAGGAGGTTTGGCAGTTGCAGTCGCAGCTCTTCACAAGGGGGTTTCGCTTTCCATGCCCTGCGTCCCCTTTCTCTGCAACTTCGAGAGGGCGTTGAACGTAGCCTCTGCCGGACCATACATCGACATATTGAACTACATCAAGACGCATCCGGACCAGGAAGCTAACGTGATGAACACCCTCTCGTACTTCGACTGCATGAATCTCGCCCCGGAAATCAGGGCTCCTGTCCTTATGTCCGTCGGGCTCCTCGATACCATGTGTCCCCCCTCCACTGTGTTTGCGACCTACCACCATCTGGCGTCAGATGACCGAGAGCTGGCTGTCTATCCAGGCATGGGGCATGAAGAACTCAACATACACACAGAAAAGCGCATGAACTGGGCAGTCAAGCATCTCATCGTCTAGAGTCCGACCACACTCCAAAGAAGGTGACGCCGAGTGCCCCAGATGAGAACCGTAACGGTCGTAGGTAGCATCACCAAGGACTTCATCTGGCGTCAAGGTGAGAGAATCAGGACTTCTCTGGGCGGTCTTCTCTACAACACCATAGCTCTTGGCGCTCTCATGCCTGATGCCGCAATCGTGCCGGTCGCAAATGTGGGAAGGGACATCTTCGATGATGTCGCCAAGCTCCTTTCTCACTTCCCCAACGTATCACTTGAGGGCATAAGGCGGGTGGACAAGCAGAACGCACGCTGCTACCTAGACTTTGTATCTGGCACGCACTTCAACGACGGAAGCATCGTGCCCGTCACACTGGTCGACTTGGAGAAGTCCTTGAATGCAGACATCGCTATGTTGACCTTCCCCACAGGTCTTGAGATGACGCTGCGAAACTTGAAGTCGATCAGGCGCAGGGCCAAGTGCCCGCTTTACGTTGACTATCACATGTTGGCCCACGGTGGGGAGCAGGTAAGCACCCGGTTTGGCCAGAGACGGCGAGACTGGGCGGGTTGGATTCTGGTTGCGGACTTTATTCAGTTCAACCAGTTTGAAGCAGGGCATCTGTTCGGTCGGCCCATAGAGACTAGGAGCGACGCACTCTCCTTTGGCCACGAACTGGTCAAGAAGCGAACAAAGGCCATTGTGATAACTTGTGGCGAAAAGGGATCATTCGTGGTTCAACCAAAGGACGGCGAGCTGAGCTGTGACCACATTCCTTCGGTGAAGTGCACGACGATTGTCGATACTCTGGGCAGTGGAGATGTCTACTCGGCTGGGTTCATCGCAGAGTACCTGCGCTCACCGGACGTCGTAGCTGCGGCTCACTTCGCCAGCAAGGCCGCAGCCCAACGGTGTGGAGCCCATGACTTCAAGGAACTTTTCCGAGTCTTGCGGAAATTGCTCTGACTTCGGAATCAATGAGTGGCGCAGGCGAAAACCACGAACATGTTTCCTGTTGTCAAAGAAGTCGACTCCGGACTGAGCCTTCCAGACTGAGCCTCATGCACTTTATAAACGACTCAAGAAGCCTTCGATTGATGCGGGCAAGGGATCTGGTCCTCATATCGATGTGCGGTGCTCTCTATGCCTCGGTCGGCATCCTCACTTACTTGGGGATTTTCGCTCCCGTGTTCGGCGTCGTTAGGTTCTGGCCTGGTGTTTTCGTTCCCGGAGTTTTCGCGGTAGCATTCGGCCCCATTGTCGGGGGCTTAGGCGCTGCTGTCGGGATCTTCATCTCGGACATGATGTCTCATGGAGACGCCCTGCTAAGTCTGACCGTAGGGGTGCCCTCGAATCTGCTGGGCTTCTATGTGCTCGGATACATTGCTGCGAGACGTGATATCACGGGGAGCAGGCTCAAGGCACTATCCGCGGTGGCCTGGGTTCTCAGTTCGCTCTCATTTGGGTACTTCTACTTTGGCTTGATGGGACAGGCATTGGATCTGGTTGGCGCTCTTCTCTTGGGAGCTGTCTCCGCGGTGATGGCGCTCCCATTGGCGTGGGGACTCTTCAAGCGAGATGATGCAACCTTGAGGTTCTGTCTGGCCTCTGCTGTAGGTCTCGCACTTGGCAGTGTGTACATCGGAGTCGGCATATGGGCTTACAGTTACCTATTTGCGCTGCCACTGACAGTAATGGCAGGACAGTCATCGCTGCCCGTTTTCGCTGCCATTCTACTCTCGTTCTGGACGTACTGCACCGAGATACCGTTCTTGGTCGTCCTAGTGCCACCCATCTACGAGGCAGTGAAAAGAGCGATACCTTCGGTAGGTGGATCGAGCAGATGATAGTCGGAGTGGACGTAGGGGGGTCCACAACCAAGGCCATCTTGTTCGAAGAAGGAAGAGTAATCGGGTCTGCTATCTCACGATCGGTTGAGGACCCCATAGCTTCAGTCTCGGGAGTGCTTGGGAAAGTCTTGGTGGACTCGGCAAAAAACTTGGCAGACATAGAATACTTGGCGGTGTCCGGGTGAAGAAGCGGGAGACTGCCGAGTTCGTTGCTCAACCTCGAAGTGAAGAAGGTCGATGAGATCCAAGCGATCGGCATCGGGGGACTCAAACTGGCGGCCGTAGAAGAGGGCCTCGTCGTAAGCATGGGGACCGGGACCGCGATTGTCTGGGCTAGAGAACGAGGAAGAAAGGTCACTCACGTCGGGGGAACCGGCGTGGGAGGTGGGACGATAGTGGGATTGGGTCAGAGACTTCTCGGAGTCTCCGACGCCCCGGCCCTGAACGACATGGCGAAACGCGGCGATGCGAAACGCGTGGATCTGATCGTGAGAGACATAGTGGGCGGGGCAATAGGAACACTGGATGTGAACATGACAGCGTCGAACTTCGGCAAGCTATCGGGCACAGAATCTCGCGAGGACATCGCTGCTGGCATTATGAACATGGTTGGAGAAGTCGTGGGTAAGCTTGCTCATCTCTCCGCGTCGGGCGTCGGTGCCAGTCGTATCATCCTTGTTGGGTCCTTGACGAAACTCGACTGTGTCTCGGGCAGAGTGCTCGCGACGCTGCAGTCCTTCGGCGGAGAAGCCATCATACCAAAGCTAGCGGAGTTCAACGTGGCCGTCGGAGCTGCAACCGAGGCATCATGGGGGACCTGAATCAACGATCGTGTCCAGCAGATGAACGATCAGAAGAAACGCAGCCTCGTCCTGTGCATAACCAACTCGTAGGCCATGCTGAGCCTTGGATCTTTGTCGGTCTCGCTCCAGTCAATTGACTTCTTCCGCTTGTTCCTGTTCCACATTCCCATACTCCCTTTCACCTCAACCCTAACATCGAAGCGGACTTTTAGGGGCAACGCACAGTCTGTGGTCTCTACTAGTACTCACGTCATGTTACTACTACGGGCCCGCGAAGGGCCAAGGATTCACGTAAGAATGCCAGACAGAACTGCACTGGATAGCTTAATTAGCGACCAGTCGGGCTCGAATTCATGAGTCAAGTCTTCTTCGCCCCGGCCCAGCCAAAGAAGCTCGAGAAGTCGTCGAGCTTGCCGGTCAAGTTTCTAGAAGCTGCGCAAAGAGCAGGCATCGCTGAAGCAGTAGCTGAAAAGGATCTGGTCGCGATCAAGATCCACTTCGGCGTACCAGGAGGCTTCAGGTCTATCAGGCCGCAGTTCGTCGGGAATCTCGTCGACTTGGTCAAGCGGTCTGGGGGCAAACCGTTCTTGGCCGACACATGGGGATTCGGACACTTAGAGCACGCTATCACAACGGGGCTGTCATACGCCACTGTGGGCGCTCCCGTCCTTCCGACGAGTGGCATCAAGGAGAACGATTTGCGCAAGGTCAAGCTGGATGATGGACTGGTCTTCAAGGAAGTCGAGGTAGCTGG
>JBGOYZ010000017.1:0-23163 GCA_041479945.1 Thermoproteota archaeon | reverse complement strand
GGCGACGACATAATCGACCTGACGTCGGCGGCCTTCATTTCTCATAAATTACTGCAGACTGTATGAATAACTCTTTCGGGTAGCGGAACTAACCGAGCCGTTCTTGAGTTGGAAGTAGAGCATCCTTGTGACTTGGCCCGCCTCGGCTTCAATAGGGGAGAGCTTTCGAGGGGGGGAGTCAGTCGCATCTCTGGGTGTTACGAATCCTCATCGCAAGAAGTGTGCCCTTTTTATCTCAAGAGCAATGTTATCTTGGTTGGACTCGGAAAGGAAGGGCAAGTGCGGCGCCAACTGCTACGCTTGCCCCTACTATCGGGTTCTCTGTCCTGGCTGTATTACGAGGATTTGCCTCGTCGACCGATGCATAAGGGGAACGTCCTATACGGGGATAACCTACCCCAACGCGTTCTGCAGGCTGAGGGCCTACTGTGTAGTCGGCAAGGGGGTGAGACCGGAGCCAGAACCACCTCCCGAGGTCAAGACGAAAAGCATGGCAAGGGCGAGCCTCCCGCAGTTCACGCCGATTATCAGCACGTTAGACCGTAGATCTTGGTTCTGGGACACATTTCCTCTTCCGGCAATATGTGTCAGGCTTGGCGAGCTGATGCTGAACAAGGGGGCTCTGAGAGCTGCCTCCGAGAAGGGCCTTCACGACTTCTTGGGTTACGGAGGCAAAATAGTGCTGTCCACGGTAATGCCGGACGAAGTCATTGACAAGCTGAAGCCCGAGGACTACCTCAAGGCAATAGCGGATCTCAGGCCGGACGTGACAATGATCCCGGACAACTACACCTACATCGACGACCCGTTCTATCGCTCGTGGTCCCAGACGGTTCGCCTAGTGAGATACGCGGGAGCCTTCCTCGACCTTGAGATTCCTGTGCTGGGACTGATCAAGGGTGCGATTTCCAGACAGGTGAGCTGGTCCATCGAGAAGCTCGCCCAGATGGGCTATTCGTCCTTCGCCATGCCCGTTAGAGAACTCATCGCACAAGATCTACTGGACGGCCCGCTCACGACCGCCCTCTACACCTTCAAGAAGGCAGACGTAAAGCCGGAGTTTGTCTTCTATGGGTGCTCACACCGGAACTGGCGCGTGAAGGAGGCTGGCTACGTTACGCTGTCTTGGTACCTGAACGCAAAGAGAGGACTGTATGACACTGGAGTGAAGACAAGGTCTGTGACATACCCAGATCTCAAATACGTTGGCTGTGAATGTGATGTGTGCAAGGGTGCCAGACCTTACGACATCATGTATGATGTTCACAGGCTGTCACTCCACAATCTCCTCCAGCAGAAGGCGAGGCTTGAGGGCAAGGTAACCTGATGGGATCAGGAAAGCACGAGGATCAAGTGGATCAGCGGTTTGACCAAGGAACGCCTGAGTGGACTAGAGAGAAAGAGGGATGTGGAGGACCGGGGGTCTCTCTCGCATCATACGGCTCATATGAACTCTGGGGAGGAGAAGACGGAATTGAGCTCAGGGCGGATGGAGAGTTGCTGGGAACCTATTTCGGGGTTGACCTACTCGAGGACGACCGGGCCCTTCTAATGCTTGACAAGGGGATGCTGTTGGAAGTGACCGAGGAGGGCGCTAGGGGGATTCTAAGCGAGAGCAAAGCGATCCTGCTGAGTCTCGTAGTGAGTGATGGAAGTTTGATGAACGACCGAGAACGAGGGCATTACTATGTGAGGTTCGGCAGCAAGTCAGATGAATTGTTGGACCTTTTCAAGGATTGTATGGTTGATACATATGGTTTGCCTCCTGGCAAGTATCAGAAAAAGGATAGAGAACACTTCTTTGAGATGATCAAGGGGAGTAAGAAAGCAGTCGAAGATATCATGAAATACACTAACAAGCGTGGAGACGACTACTGGACGGTGCCCGTTGCATATATGGATCGAGCTGCCGCCAGGGCTTATCTGAAGGGGTTTATGAGCGGAGACGGATCGATAGGATACTATCCCGACCGCGAAGGCCTCAGAGTCCGGTTCTTCTCAAACAACAGGCAGGGTCTCCAACAAATCGCGGATTTGATGGAAGAACACTTCGGGTTCAGAACCAAGCTATATCCTCTTGAGGAGGAGGGTCTCCCGGAGGAGACATACAATACCTTAGAATTGGCGAACGATGGAAGCCGAGAGGGATTCATAATCGAGATTGGCAGTTTTAAGAAGTCCCATCAGGAGGTCATTGACAGATTCTGGAGGGATTGGGGGTGAGGTGAGCGGAGCAAAATGATACTGCGCGACGTGTGGCAACAAGATCGGGGCATCGAGGAGGCGCCTCAAGAGGCAACTCGCTTGGAAAGGAAGTATTGGGGGGAAAACACGTCGAAGGCGTGTCTATCGTTATCTGGCTTCAATACGGATGAAATGTACGCCTATACTATCTACATGTCTTACGGTAAGCCTGGGAATGCTACGGGCATGGTGAAAGATTTGGTGGCCAAGGCGCCAGGTTCAATAAAACACATCAGACTTCGGTTCTACCAAGCCGGGGAGAAGGATCCCCTTGACGATGTTCAAGCCAATCGTCCATTCTCGAGTCTGAGAGCCGACTTGCTGTCTTCAGATGAGGAGATAAAGAGGATGGTTCTAGGGCGTATCGAAGCTCCGATGAAGGAGAAGGTGTCTGCTGGGAAGAGGCTGGTCGTAGGATATGATGTCAAACTGAAGCTGGTTGTTACAGACGGGAGTACAAAGATCACGTTAGCTGTCTCTGGCAACATCACCCCTGATATGGACAAACGGTTACTATCCCTCGCCACGAGTTTTGGTGAAGTCAAGGGCTACGAGCTTTCTCCAGCTAGGGAGTTAGAGATTGTCAATGTGGAAGAGAGGCGAGATTCGGTCTTCGCATTTGTCATCGTCAATCCATCTCGTAAGGAATAGTGTTGGGAGTGCGGCAGGGGGGATTTTCATCGCCTAGCTATTTTGAACCCCCGTGACGACCGTACCGCACCATCAGGTTTGGCAGGGTCGGATCCTAGACCAGGCTAGATTACTGCCGCACGACCTTTGTGTTGCTCTGGCATTTTATTTAACCTTCACCCCCTCTCTCGGATTGTGGTTCCAGTTCACATCGCTTGGTCGTGTGCATAACAACCAGTGTGGAGTCAGCGTGGTGGCCTGGGCAGGATTTGAACCTGCGACAATTCGGTCTTCAGCTTCGTCCTAAACGTCGAACGCTCTCCTTAGCCCACCCGACAGGCTGAGCTACCAGGCCTCCTTCCTCCGGTGCCCCTTGTCCTTTATTTGCTTTTTCTCGGTGATGATCTATGCTGGTGACATAATCGTTTTAAAGACAAGCGCCCGCTCCTTCTTGAATGCAGTCCTTCCCTCCCGAGGAGTACTCGCTCAAGGTCTTCAAATCGCTGGGATATATGAGAAAGAAGAGTGAGGTCGACGGGGATTTCTATTGGGTCCATCAGGATTTCAAAGGACAATGTGGCGAAAGCCCGCTGGTCCCCTACTCCTTCATCGGCAAGCCTACGGGGAAGAAGACGAGCGATCTGAATGAATCCCGCGATAGGTTTCTCTCGTTCTTCAAACACAAGGGTCACACTGTCGTGTCTCCTTACCCTGTGGTATCTAGGTGGAGGAACGACCTGTACCTAACCGACGCGAGCATAGTTGACTTCCAGCCTTACGTGACGGACGGAATGATACCTCCTCCGGCGAATCCTTTGGTGGTCTCTCAACCGTGCATCCGTCTCGTCGATCTTGACAATGTCGGACTCACCTTCGGAAGGCACATGAGCATATTCGAGATGGGGGGTCATCACGCGTTCAACTCCGAGGAGAAGGAAGTGTACTGGAAGGAAGAGACCGTTAGCTTGTGTCACGAGTTCTTCAGCAAGGCAATGGGGATACCGGGCGAAGATGTGATTTACAAGGAGTCGGCGTGGTTCGGGGGTGGGAACGCAGGTCCTTGCTTTGAGGTGATGACTGGCGGGCTGGAGGTAGCCACTCTAGTGTTCATGCGGTTCAAGACATCCGAAGAGGGCAAGTTGTCGGAGTCTCCGATACGAACCGTGGATACCGGATACGGAATCGAGCGCATGCTTTGGGTGGTTTCGGGATCTCCGAGTCCGATGTTCGTTGTGCACCCCAAGGTCGTGCGCTTCCTGTCGAAGGAAGCGCATGTTGACATAGACGAAACGTTCGACCGCAGATATGTCGAGGCTCTGTCAGGAATAGGCAGCAACCACGCCGATCTCCCGTCCCTCAGGTCGGTTGTCTCGTCGAAGCTGGGGCTCACGCCTAAGGCACTGGAGGACAGAATCGGTCCACTCGAGCGGATCTTCAGGATAGCGGATCACACCAAGAGCCTCATCTTCATTCTGTCCGAAGGTGTTGTTCCGTCCAATGTTGGCGTGGGCTATTTGGCGCGCCTTCTCTTCAGACGGTCCGCAAGGACGATGAGATCACTGGGCTTGCTTGACTTACTCCCTGAGGTCGTTTCTATGCAGGTTGACTATTGGTCTGCTCAGTTCCCACACTTAGGCGAGCAGAAGTCAGAGATCCTGAAGGTGGCGTCTGTTGAATTACAGAAGTATACGAGAAACTATGAGCGCTCAGTAGAACTGATTGAGAAAACTCAGCGCGAGGAGGGTTCGACGGCCTTCCAATCCGACCGCCTGATCCAGCTCTATGACTCTCAGGGCATCACTCCCGAGGAGGTGTCAGACATACTAGAAACGACTGGGGCGAAGGTATCCGCCCCGCCCGACTTTTACAGCCTAGTGGCTGCTCGGCACACGAAGCAGCTGCAGGCTCCCGTCCGCCCGGAAGTCACGGTCCCAGGCCTAGAGAAGCTACCTCAGACCCAGAAGATCTACTACGAGGATCCTGAGCTACTGAAGTCGGAGGGTGTCGTGCTGGCGACCATCAAGCCGGACGGGGTTGTATTTGACAAGACGATATTCTACCCGGAGGGCGGTGGGCAACCCTCTGACTCCGGCAAGGTCAGATACGGTGCGACGGAGATCAAGGTAATAGCAGTGGAGAGTCAGAACGGGATAATCGTTCACAAGGTCGTAGGTTCGTTGCCGAGAGTGGGCACAAAAGTGACGCTCGAGGTTGACGAGGATAGAAGGATGGCCCTGAGAAGGGCGCACACCGGCACCCACATCGTGAACTGGGCCGCTAGGATGACGCTCGGTAGTCACCTGTGGCAACACGGTGCTCAGAAAGGGGTCCAAGAGTCGCGGTTGGATGTGACCCACTACGACGCCCTGACGAACGAGGAGATCGGGAAGATAGAGGAACTGGCGAACAGGTTGGTCATGAAGGTCGTCCCTGTCAAGATTGAGTTCCTCGGTAGGACAGAGGCGGAAGGCAAGTACGGTTTCAGGATCTATCAGGGGGGAGTTGTCCCATCAAAGACGCTGCGCATAGTGTCCGTTGAGGGGTATGAAGTGGAGGCCTGTGGTGGACTCCACGTGAACAACACGGGCCAGATTGGCATGATCAAGGTCGTGAAGGTCGACAAGATCCAAGATGGAGTGGTGCGGCTTTCGTTCACCACGGGTCTGTCGTCGCTCAACAGATTCCAAGAGGAGGAGAATTCGACAAAGCAGATCGCCGAACTCATGAGAACTGATCGGACACAGGTTGTGGGGGCGACGAGACGGATGCTGGAGGATCTCCAGACCGCAAGGAAGGAGCTAGAGCTCGTAAAGCAGTCGGAGGCAAGACAGCTGGCGGAGAAGCTCGAGGGGTCAATAGAGACCGTCGGGGGGATGAAGGTGAGCTTCTACGAGGACAGATCTCGCCCTGTGAATGATCTCATCACCATCTCGAGGGAGCTGCTCTCCTCCAAGCCGGACGTGATTTCGATTATGGTGTCTTCGGCCGGCGAGTTTCCAGAGTTCGTTCTGATATACGGCGAGAGAGCGAGACCAAACTCGGGATTGGCTGCTGGAGAGGTGGCGAAATCCATAGGAAAGACCTTCAGAGGGGGAGGCGGGGGGCGCGACAAGTTCGGAAAGGGCGGTGTGTCTCGCGGCACTGAAATAAACAGACTGAAAGAGGGGGTCTTACGCTTATTACTCACGCCACAAAGCCGACCCAAGGAATCATGAATTCCAGGGCGCCAAGAGTGCAGGATCGAAAATGGCAGGATCAGTGGGAAAAGGATAGGGCATACGAAGCGGACACAGATCCTTCCAAACCGAAGTACTTTGTGACGTTCCCCTTCCCCTACATGAGCGGTCCCGTCCACGTCGGCACAGCCTACACGCTGACTAGATTGGACGTCTTAGCCCGATATTTCAGGGCGAAGGGGTACAATGTACTGTTCCCGTTCGCTTGGCACTGGACTGGCGTAACCATAGCAGGCATATCCGAGAGGATACGTCAGGGAGATGAGTTCACGATCCGCATACTGAGGGATATGGACGGAGTTCCCGAAGAGGTGGTGAAGACCTTCAGGGATCCTCTGATCATGGCTCGCTACTACACGCAGCACAACAAGGAAGCGGTCAAACAGCTGGGGGTCGGGATAGACTGGCGGAGAGAGTTTCACACTTCGAGCGATGACAAGTGCTTCAGCAAGTACGTGGAGTGGCAGTACCTTAGACTTAGGGACAACGGATACATCAAACGCGGTAAGCACGCGGTCGTCTGGTGTCCAAAGGACAAGAGCGCTACCGGGGATCACGACAGGCTAGAAGGCGAGGGTGTTTTCCCGACCACGTTCAGTTTGATCAAGTTCGAGGTCAAGGACTACGGCTACCTGGTGGCGGCGACCTTCAGGCCGGAGACGGTCTTCGGCGTGACGAACGTGTGGTTGAATCCCGATGCCACCTACGTGTCCGCTGAGGTAGAGGGGGAGAAGTGGGTGGTGAGCGAGGACGCGGCGAGGAAGCTCTCCGAACTAGGAAGAAAGGTTACGATACTGAGTTCATTCAAGGGAGAAGTTCTAATCGGGAAGATTGCCGATGCCCCCCTCGTAAACAGAGGGGTGCTCGTACTCCCCGCTGGCTTCGTTGATCCCAAGCTTGGGACTGGGGTTGTATACAGTGTCCCTGCGCACGCTCCCTACGATCACATAGCACTTGAGGATCTGAAGAAGGTCGCGTCTCGAGTAGCGAAGCTTTACGGCCTGAGCACGGACGACATCACCAAGATCCAGTCAATTTCGATCATTACGACCAAACGATACGGCACGAACCCCTCTGAGGTGGTCGTGAAGCGGATGGGAATAGCAGATCAGCAGGACAGGAAGCTTGAACAGGCCACTGCCGAGGTGTACCGGGAGGAGTTCCTCCACGGCGTTACCCTACAGAACACGGGTCCCCTGTCGGGGCTACCAGTCAGGCAAGCCAAGGAACAGGCCGCGCAGCTTCTGAAGGATCTCGGACGAGGCGACGAGATGCTGGAACTACCGTCCCCCGTGATATGTCGGTGTGGGACAAGGTGTTATGTCAAGATACTGACAGATCAGTACCTCCTAGCATACTCCGACCCTCGGTGGAAGGAGAAAGCAAAACGCGCTCTAGCACGTATGTCGATTCATCCAGAGGAGGTCAGGAAGAACTTGGGGTGGTTTATCGATTGGTATGATGACTGGGCCTTTGTTCGAACTTCGGGCCTCGGCACGAGACTACCTTGGGATCCAGACTACATGGTCGAAACGCTAAGCGACTCGACTATCTACATGGCTTACTACATCGTCGCGAAGTTTGTCAACTCCGGGCGACTTGCTGCGGAGAATCTCTTACCTGAGTTTTTCGACTATGTCATGCTCGGGAAGGGCGAAGAAGCTGTAGTCTCGACCTCAACTAAAGTCCCGGTGGAAACACTACGTGAGGTCAAGAGGGAATTCGAATACTGGTACCCGGTGGATCTGCGAGGATCTGGAAAGGATCTGGTCGCGAACCACCTTACTTTCTTCATCTTCCACCACACTGCGGTCTTCCCAGAGAAGTATTGGCCAGAGGGCATCACGGTAAACGGGTTCATGAGGATCGAGGGAGAGGCCATGCACAAATCCAAAGGAATCTTCGTCTCCCTCTCAAAGGCGGTCGAAGAGTACGGCGCGGACGCGACTAGGCTGACAGGGCTTTTGGCTGCTGACGACCTTGATGACCCGGACTGGAAGAAGGAGAATGCGATAGCGTGCATTCAACTGCTAAACTCACTATTCGATGTCCAGGAAGATCACAGGAGATTACGGTCCGGTCCAACAGAGGATTCGACCATCGAGAGATGGCTACTCTCGAATGTGGGCAAGAGAGTGAAGAGTACCTCGACCTTCCTAGAGGCGCATCAGTTGCGGAGAGCCGCGGTTGAGGCCTTCTACGGGATGCGATCGGATATCAGGTGGTACATGAGGCGACAACGATCTCCCAGCAAAGACACTCTCTCGAGGGTTCTGGCTTGTTGGGCCGAGTTGATCGCTCCCTTCGCTCCGCACACGGCCGAGGAAATGTGGCAGGCATTGGGAATGAATGATCTCGTGGTTGATTCGCCATGGCCAGCACTCAACGAGTTCCCAGAGGACAAGCCGGCCGAGGCGGAGGAAGAGTATCTGACCGGCTTAATCGAAGACCTACAGAATGTCCTGAAAGTGCTCCCAATTCGACCGACCAAGGCCTACCTCTATGTGGCCTCGAGCTGGAAACGGAAGACGTTCGTGTCTTGTCTGGAGCGACTAGCTCGCGGAGAGACGGCACAGCAAATACTCGGCTCAATCACAGCAGAACTACGTGCACAGGGACTCGGTAAAGAGATCCCTGTCATACAGAAGATGCTGGCGAAGGTGGTAGACAAAACCAAGGAGGGAAACGTCGCGGACCTGCTATCACGCTTGAATGCGGTGGACGAGCCCAGCATTCTCAGGAACAACACTTGGTTCCTATCTGGTGAGTTCGGTCTCAAAGAGGTTAAGGTATTTGAGGAGGATCCGGAGGTTCTCGACCCAGGCAAGAAGGCGAAGCTGGCCGAACCTCTTAGGCCGTCCTTCTACTTGGAGTGACAACCGTCTAGCAGAAAGCTTATTGTCCCAATGGGAACGGACCTGTTTGGGCCCGTAGCCTAGTTAGGATAAGGCGTCGAAGTCAATGCGTAAGCTTTCTAAGCCGGAGACCGTGGGTTCAAATCCCTCCGGGCCCGCTACCCTTTCTTGGACGCACGGAGGAGAGCTCTTGGCGAACGAATTGTGAAACACCATCGAATGGTAGGAGTTGCTGCATTCCTGTCGCCAAATCCTTTACGGTCACAGTTCTGTCCTTCGTCTCTCTCTGTCCGATCAGGACTGCGAACCTACTCTGCCTTTTCGCCGCTTTCTCCAGTCTGGAGGAAAGAGACCCTGTCGACAGGTCGAATAGGGTTGGAACCCCATTGCTCCTGAGTTCTCTCGCAACACTGGCTCCGTACTCGATGAGTCCCTGATCTAAGAGGAGTACGATAGCGACTGGTGGGCTGAGCTCGATCTTGGGGAACTCATCCCCTAGAGCTAGTCTGTCCACGCCAACCGCAACCCCCACGGCGGGGATGTCCGCCCCGAATAGAGAACACAAGTCGTCGTATCTGCCGCCGCCTGCCACTGCGACATTCAGACCCTTCACGTACACTTCGAATACCATTCCAGTGTAGTATTCGATCCCTCTGGCGAATCCAAAGTCCACCATGACCTTTCCGCCAGTCACCGCGTTGGCATAATTCACTGACTCACGGAATCGCGCTAGGCTCTGTACCGCCTCTGGGATTCCCCTGACTAAGTTGTCCGCCTTATCAAAGGCCTTCTCGACATCGTTTTCTCTTACGCTAGTCAGCTCCTTCATCAGCTTCACAAGCCCTGGACGACCCTTTCGCAACGCTCTGGAGATCTCTTTCTCTTCGTTCCTGTCAATCATGCCAAGCAGGCGATCTTGTAGCGAACCTCTGATGCCGAACTTCGCCAGCACTGCCCTGAGTGTTCCTTGGTCGCCTATCTTCACTTCGAAGTCGGCGAACCCGAGACCGGAGAGCAGCACCGAGGTGATCTCCAGTATTTCCATGTCCGCAAGCGGGTTGCTGGAGCCAAAGAGTTCAAACCCAACATGTGTGAACTCCCTGAACCTCCCTCTCTGGGGCTCGTCGTATCTGAACATGTTAGCCACATATGATAGTCTTACCGGGAGCGGCTTGCCTTTGAGTTTGGTGACAACGTATCTGGCTACTGAAGGAGTGCCTTCTGGCCTGAGAACGACACCTCTGCCCCCAAGATCTTTAAACCTGAACATGCGGTGTTGTATCTCCTCGCCTGACTTCAGTTCTATCAGCGCGGAGGGTTCCACTGTAGGAGTCTCAACCTCTTCGTAGCCGTACAACCGGAAGAGTTCTCTGCTTCTCTCGACGATCTTCTTCTTCTTCACAAAATCTTCCGGGGACAGTTCCCTGAACCCTTTGAGTGGCTGCACTGCCTGCTTGCTGATCCTCAAAGCCTCAGAGCACCTATCACAAACGCCAGCAAGGCGAACAACATCCACACCCTGACTAGGTTTTTCTCCCTCCTCAGATCTTCTGATTTTTGCATCTTCAGCACCCTCACCGAGGATGCCATGAGGAGGACGGCCACGACTGCGATTGCATAAGGATAGTACCTGTTCGTGATTCCCAATGCGACCGGGATCAAGGCCAACAAGACGGCCGTGGTGTATAGAGACACAGACAGCCATTTCGCCTTCTGGACGCCGTAGGCCACGGCGATGGTCATAACTCCCTTACTTCTATCTCCTTCCACATCTGCTATTCCTTTGTGAACTTCTCGTCCCAGATTACCTATGAACGCCATGAGTGCAAAGAGCATGAGGTAGGTTTCGATATGGCCAACCGCTATCAGTCCACCTCCTATGAATGACGAAGCAACTAAAGCACTGACTAGGATGTTCCCTAGGAATCCGATCTTTTTGAGGTACAGATTGTAGACCACGCTAGCTAGGGCGACGACTTGGGGGACAGAAAGGAACCAAATGTTACCAGTGAGGCTGGCCGTCACCACACCCAGTGCGAGCAGGGCAAACGAGTAAGTCAGCGCCTCCTTTGGGCTCAGCTTCCCCAATGGTATGGGTCGGTTGGGTTCGTTCACCTTATCCGCCTCTATGTCGATTATGTCATTGGTGACCATCGCGAAGGCAGTGTAAAGGCCACACGATACCGCCCCTGCCAGCAGCTCGGTAGAGATCAACAGCGTTCCTGTGGAGACGACATATCCCACGATGACGCCGATTCCCATCAGGAACACGTCGGCCGGTCGGACTATCCTGAACAGGACACTTGCGTTCATCACGCCAGCGACCTCGATATCGAATAGTAAACGATCTCGTTCCTCCTATCTATCACGGCCAGTATGAGCGTCTTTCTGTTGGACTGGGCCTTCTTCAGTATCTCAACCAGTTTTTCGAAGGGGGTTGGCGCTCCCTCGCAAAGACCGACGACGAGGAACTTGGGCGCCTCTTGCGGGTACTCCCCCTTCTCATACACATTGAAGTCTATCCCAATTCCATACCCTTCCCTAGTTATGTAACCCCTCGTGCGGAGGTCTCTCAACACCAAGTACTTGTACCACGAATTCCTGTCGAGCTTGTTTGCCTTCCTTGCTAGGTTCTCGAAGGTGTAGGTGATCCCTTTCCCTGATAGCAGGGTAAGTCGCTTGGCTTCAATCAAGAACAACGATTCAGGGAGCGAAAGGCGAAGTTGCTCATCGCTCACACCGAATCCCCTCTCAGTCAACCATTTCGTCTGTTCGGGGTTGGCGACGAACACATCATTGCCCCGAAGAACTCCTTCTATCTGAATCTCCGTCCTCTCCTCTTCCAAACCTATGACTTCATAGCCGAGTTCCTTAGTGTATAAAACCGTTGGCTCTCCTCTGTGCCGCCCGCTTCCAAGTGGTGTGGATTGCTGAGCGGGCCCGCTGGGATTTGAACCCAGGATTTGCAACTTAGGAGGATCAGCGCTCAGCTCTGCCGCCTTAATCCTGACTAGGCCACGGGCCCCCGGGGCCAGTTACGAGCTTCCGATATTTTAACCTTCGACCTGATAAATTCCACAACGGAATTGGTGCGAGGGCCGGGATTTTCGAAACCCTCTCGAACCCGGGTAGGCCTTCGCCACGAGATCTTAAGTCTCGCGCCTTTTCCTAGCTCGGCCACCCTCGCAACCGGATAGGACAAACCGGGATCAGTCTTTAATGGTTTCCAGCTTGGTGAGGGCGTTCCAGATTCTGGTTCTCGACAGCATGGACAGGTTCGAGTCTTGGTTCGCTTCCTCTAACAGCTGTATCGCCGAGGCCGCCTTTATCCCCGGTGAGAGGTCTGCCCTGTTCAGTCGGTCGATCGTTTCCTTCACGAGCTTCTTCACATTCCTGGGTGTGGTCAGGTCTGCCTGCACAACCTTGATCGACTCAACGACTTTTAGGATCTCCTGCTCGTTCTGCAGCCTCCTTTGCTTCGCCGTCGTCATCGGTCCTACCCCCGAAATTTATATGGTTCGACTCTCGTTCCATTATTAAAGGATAATGTCGGATGAAGGTGTGCGCAAAATGGCGAAGCTGCTATCTGCAGGTGCCACAATGCTATCCAAGTCTTGTCCGGACTGCGGTTCACCTCTCTTCAAGTTGAAGGACGGGAAGGTGCTCTGCGCGTCCTGCGGCTACTCCCCAGACCGCAAGACCACCGACAAGCGGACAGCACCCGAACATCGGCCGGAAGAAGGAGGCCCAACTGATGAACTGAACGGTATACTGAAGGAGAAACTCTCTCTAATGGTTGGTGCTCTCAAGGAAGCCAAGGACCCCAATGAGATCAAGAGCCTGGTCTCGTGCATCAGAGAGATACTGGCCCTTCTGGAGGAAAAGTGAATAGGATAGATGAGCGTGGCCGGCGGGCCCTTCACCAAGAGGGGCTCATACCTAGAACACCCGCTGATCAGGGGCAGCAGCGTGGAATGGAGAGATTATCAAGTTGAACTGGCTCGCTCAGCGCTGAACACCAACGCGCTGGTCGCCTTGCCGACTGGTCTGGGCAAAACGATCGTGGCCGCTCTCATTATAGCAGAGCGCCTCAAGGAGGACCCAGGAGCTTCGGTCATGATATTAGCGCCAACGAAACCTCTATGTCAGCAACACCATGAACTCATGATTCGCGTTCTGAAACTGGACGAGAGTAGCGTGGGCTTGTGGACGGGTGAGCTTCCTCCGACAGCGAGGGAGGGTTCTATTCCAAAACTCCTGATCGCGACACCCCAGCTCATTCTGAATGAGCTCACCGAGGGGAAGATCAGGCTCGACAAGACTTCAACGATAGTACTGGATGAGGCCCACCGAGCCGTGGGGAACTACGCATACGTGCCAATAGTTCGGATCTACTTCTCACAAAGGAAAGGGGCGCACGTCGTAGGGTTCACAGCCTCACCGGGAGATCCAAGAAGGCTGACGGAGCTATCAGCCAATCTTAACGCTGACCGGATCCTCGCAAGATCCGAAGAGGACGCGTCTGTAAGCAAGTACGTTGAGAAGGTCAACACCCATCTCGTTCCCGTCGCCGTGCCACCAGCCATGTTGGAGGCTAGGACGCTGCTCGTGAGCGAGCTGAACGAGCTGTTGTCCTCTCAGTCTGCTAGGGAAGAACTGCGGGGTCTCCGTCCAACCTTCAAATCGATAACGGAGAGAATGATCGCGCTAAGGAGGAGGGCTATCGCTTCCCAAGACTACGAGCTGCTGAACGCGGTGAGGGCACTGGCAACCGCAAGGAGGCTCCTGCTTATGATCGAGAGGCTTGACCTAGGCGGCCCCTCCCTATTCTTGGACTTTGTGTCTTCTCAGACGGAACAGGCCGGAAGGAGCGGCAGTGCGAAGTCCTTGAAGCAGCTTCTGAAGGCGGAGAGGGTGCTGGATGCGGTTGAACTCGCGAAGCTCCAACTCAAGCTCGATCCTCCAAATCCCAAACTCAGTGAGTTGGGTAAAGTCTTGGAGAATGAGGTCACCCAAGGAGGGAAGAAAGCGATCGTCTTTGTTTCATATCGTTCCTGCGCGGACGAGATATTCAACTTCCTGAAAGAAAAAGGGAGGACGAGCGCTAGGCTGTTGGTTGGGCAAAGGGCGTCCGGGCAGAGTGGAGGAATGTCGCAAAGGGAGCAACGCGACGTGCTAGGGGAGTTTCGGGAGGGTCCAGCCGGAGTGCTCATAGCAACTCAGGTAGGGGAGGAAGGTCTGGACATCGCAGGAGCGGATGTTGTCGTCTTCTATGACAACACGCCAAGCGCCATAAGACTGGTTCAACGCCTTGGGAGAACAGCTAGGTTCGCTCCGGGAGACGCATATCTGCTGTATTTCTCGGGCACCTCCGATGAGAGGTACTTGTGGATAGCAAGGAAAAGGGAGAAGTCCATGAGGGCGCTGGTGAGATCGCTGTCCACGAAAGCCAAGAGCGGCGGCTCGAATCTCTCCAAATTCATCGAGCCTCCCACGGAGGGCACAACTGCGGTTAGGATCATAGTCGATGAGAGAGAAAGAGGTTCTCAGGTGGTAGTCGAACTCAGCAACTTGGGCGCTTCTTTGCAGTTCGACACCATAGAGGTGGGTGACTATATTCTCTCTGAGGACATCGCTGTCGAAAGGAAGACCTCGAAGGACTTCGCGTCTTCAATAGTGGATGGTAGACTGTTCGAACAGGCGAAGCAGTTGAAGGACACATTCTTTGATCCTGTGCTGTTGCTGGAGGGATCAGATGTCCTGACGGAGTCAGGACTCCACCCAAACGCCCTGAGGGGAGCATTGATCTCGGTCATGTTCGACTATGGAATTCCAGTCCTCCAAGTGCCAACACCTCAGGAGGCCGCGATATACCTGTTCAGGATAGCTCAAAGAGAACAGGTGGAACATAAGAGATTCCCTCGAGTCAGGGAAGCGAAGAAGCCACCGAGCGTCAGGGAATCCCAGCTCTACCTGTTGTCCGGGTTGCCGCACGTGGAAAAGACAACAGCTGAGAAGCTATTGAGAAAATTCCGCTCACCCTTGAAGGCTTTCAACAGGTCGGCAACTGAACTGATGGAAGTAGAGGGAATAGGCAAAATCAAGGCGAACAAGATAAGGGAAGTACTGACCAAGGAGATCGAGGAGGAAGGAGATACTCTATAGTCTCAACTCGTTGGACACGAGCTTCCAGACTTCGTCGAAAACCTCATCCTCGGGTTTAGATCCGTCGACCTCGACCAGCTCTCCCGCTGCAACCATCTTCTTGTATGTCGCCCTAACGTTGCCCAACAGGTCCGGTTTCTCGAATATGCTACGCTTGCCTCTTCTCTTCAAGCCGGTCTTAGGTTCTATGTCGATGTATATGGCCAAGTCTGGAGCTGGGACATTTTTGTTGATGATTCTGACCCACTCCTCGTCGTTCAGCAGGGTCCCTTGGTACGCGATTGAGGAGTGAACGTATCTGTCCGCCATTACATGTCTACCCGCCTCCAATTCTGGCCCGATCTCAGTCTGGAAGTGATTGACCCTGTCTGCGGCGAACATCAGGGCCTGAAACTCTCTGGAGGCCTCAATGTCGCCGTTCAACATGAGGTGGACTATGCCGCCGACCTTCGAGTAGGTCGGTTCGAAGGTGTACACGACCTGAGTCCCCTTGCTCTTCACGGCTTGGTAAGCTCGTGTAGACACGGTTGTCTTACCGCTTCCATCAATGCCTTCAAAGGCGATCAGTTTCCCTCTTCTCATGGCAATACCGGTTAGCGCTGGAAGGATTATTAAACTGGAGGGGGGTTTATTCACATATGGAAATAATAGGCGAGGTCAGAGACACCGTTCACAAGTACATCGGTTTCTCTGAACTCGAGAGGCAGATCATGGATGCGGCCTGCGTTCAAAGGCTCCGTCGGATCAAGCAGCTATCGTACGCTGAACTCACTTATCCTGGGGCCGACTACTCCAGATTCCCGCACTCCCTAGGAGTGATGTGCTTGGCTGGCAGAATGGCACGAGTACTTCTATCGGCCTCCGCGATTGGGAAAGAAGACATACAGAGGGTGAGGGCTGCAGCCCTGCTGCACGATGTAGGACATGGGCCGTTCTCTCACATGTACGAGGACCTGCTATCTGCGAAAAGAGGAATGACACACGAAGATCTCGGGAGGTGGGTGATCACCAAGTCGTCGATCGCTGATGTGCTGACCACCAACGGGTATGATCCCAAGGAGATATCGGAGCTGACATCGGGCAAGAGTCAAACGGCGAATCCACTCTTGAACCAGATTGTCTCGGGGTATTTTGACGCCGACGTGATGGACTACCTAGTGAGGGACTCTCTCCACACTGGCGTCGAGTACGGCTACATTGACACCGAGCGTCTGGTAGATTCGCTGGTTCCATTGGACAAGACGCTAGCCATAGATTCAACCTCACTCTACGCCCTGGAATCGTTCTATTTCGCTCGCTACATGATGTTCAAGGCGGTCTACTTCCACAAGACAGTCAGGGCCGCTGGGGTGATGGTATCTAGGGCGATGCAGCTTGCAGACGAGAGCCTAGGCCTGACGGCGTTCAAGGACGTGGATGATTTCTTGATCCTAGATGACTGGTACGTGGTACAATCCATTGTTCGGAGCAAAGAAAACACTGGAGCAATGAAAAAGGCCAAGGAGTTGATGGGTAGGCTACGCTCACGAGATCTCTTCAAGTCTGCCTATGAGTCGTTCATGTATCACGATAACAAGGCGATGTCCGGGCTCATAAGCAACCCTGGAATAAGGGAAGAGCTTGAGAAACAGATAGCGGAAATGGCTGGCGTTGATGATGACCTAGTTGTACTCGACCTGTCTTCTGTTCCGTCGCTCCCCTATAGGCCCGTCTACGAGGAGAAAGGAGGTACAGTCATACCCGTAGCCTTCAGGGAGAACGGCAAGTTTGTGGCGAAGTCACTGTATGAGGTATCGGAAGTAGCTAGAGGTCTTAGGGGATTCGTTGATATCGCGAGGGTCTACACCACGTCTGAGGCCAGAGGGGAAGTCGCCGAGGCGGCCAAGAAGATATTCGGCGAGCAGCCAACGTCACTCAAGATATCATTCTGAAAGCTTCAGAATGGGTGAATCGGCAGACAGTTCTGCCAATGTGCCGTTCTTGAGACCGGACCAGGTCCTTTCGGTCACGATAGCAAGCGGGATTCCGCCGAGCACACATCCCGTTGCCGTCACCATGTCCATCTTCTTCATCAGAATGGCCAGTGGGACCACCCCGTGGGTTGCCAGCGAATACAGGACATAGCTCCCCACCGTGCTCCCCTTGCTATGGGGTAGCGCAAAGATTGCCCCCGCAATGGTTTCTCCGCGTAGTGCGTGTCCCTCCTCGGTTATCTGCCCTGTCTCGGGATCCACCCCACCCAAGAATGACAGTGGAAGGTCCGACTTGAGTATCTTTCCTTTGACTCCCCCCGAGACTATGATCCTGACGCGGTGTATCTTCATGTCAACCCCCTCGTCAGTTCTCTCAGAGGCTTCAAGCCAGCATCGATGTGCATCTGGTTCCTTAGGTAATGCGCTCCCTTGACCGAGTTGGTGACAACTGTCCTGTAACCCAGCGCTCTCAATCCACACCACATAACACAGGCATCAGCTACGACGGTCACCCCGTCCTTCTGGAGTTTGTCAAGAACATTGCTCCGAGCCAATCTCTTCTTTGTGGGCCTTGAGGTGAAAATGTATACGGGCAGGTTCGATCGTCTATTTCTCAATTCGGACAGCTCTCGCGTGGAGACGCGAGCTAGATGTGGGCAACCGATCAGCACGGCCTCAGGTGGGTTTCCTGTCGCGAACCGTTCAAGTACTCTCACTATGTCGCGCTCGGATAGAGTTGTTCTCACTAGCTTCTTGCGGGGATGTTTCTGTACGGACGGTGACACACCCTCAATCACTGCCATGGGGGCTCCTCCACTAGTCCCAAAGGCCGCCAAGAACTCGATCGCGCTATCTCTCACCAGCAATCCCCTAGATCTCACGAACGGAATCCTATCTCCTGACGCTTCTCCCACAGCATAACCTAGGGCTCCAGCTTTGACTTCATCGTTCACATCTCCTTCGTATTCGATTCTCAGTCTTGGCTCTCTACCATCTGGGACGTGCACCCCGGTTCTAGAAGTGGCTCCAATCAGAGCGGCCGCCAGTGCCCCGATACCGCTCTCCTTATTCGTCCAGGCTCCTATGACCGAGTTCGAGTAAAGGACAGCAGAGGATTCGGCCCAAGCCAAATGCTCCCCTCGCTTGGGCACGTTGCCTTCCAGATAAGGAGTGCAGGAGAAAGTGGGAACAACTCCCATCTTACTGAAACACTTGGCAATCTCGTTTTGTCTGCTGAACGTCAAGGGATCACAGAGCTTACTTCCCTCCTCTGACAGTTCAACGAAACCAGGGTTTAGAGTTGTTCTGACTCTCACCTTCATGCCGGTTTCTGAAATGTCCCTCAAGAGGCGAAGGCCCGCTTCACCTATGTTGAGGTAAGACACTCCAGAGATGTGCGCCCTGCTAATGCGGACGAGACTGGGTCTCTCACCGGACGCCCTGAATGGCAGGTAGAGAAGTTCCAGCAGACGTTCCCTGTCTATTGACCCCACAGGGACTCACCATCAAACAATGTGCTCTTTCCTGAACCTGTTCTTGTCTGGTCCAGGTTCCAAGGTGAGATCCAGCCCCCACTTCAGGGTGGCATGGCTCTCCCTGTCGGCCGATGGATCAAGCGTCGACCCTCTAAGTCCCTCGAAGTACATCAGTTGCCCCTTGTTGCTCAATCTGGTGGCCAGTGCAAAGTCCACAGCTTCATATTCGTTGGGATTCACGTCATCATCTACGACCACAACCCCTTTGACCGAACCGTGCGAATTCAGGGCAGTCAGAATTGCCTCTCTGCCGTCCGTTTTGGACTTTTTCCTTATGCTGATCACACAGTGTAACCATCCCCCGCTTCCCGGCGTCAGAGACAGATCCTCCACATAGATCCCTCTGCGCTCTAGGCCTGTCCAGATGGCGGCGGCGCGGGGCATCCCCATAAGAACTCTATGCTCATATCCCCCGGGTAGGATTGCATGATAGATCGGGTTCTCTTTGTAGAAGAATCCCGTCACGTTGACAATGGGCTGCCTCCTTTCCGAGTCCAGAGTTCCTAGGATGTCCACCTGCCTTTCTGGAGCTACTTGATCCTTTGATATGGTGCCCGTCATCAAGTACTCGGCTTGGGCGGGTATGGCGAAGCCCAAACCCGGGGGCTCAACTACAGTCAATGATCCACCAGCCAAAGCGCTGGCCAACTTCATCTCCGTCTCTCCCCATGCTGACTGACAGCAGGCCGCGATCATCACTTCTGGCATACAGCCCACGAGTACTGCAATGGGAGTGTCTTCACTTCTTTCCTTGTTCTTCGTGAATATCCTGTGTAGATGGCGCCCCTCGACCATCCTGACGACAAACCTCCTCTCGTTCAAGACCAGCATCCTGTGGACCGACATGTTAACGAATTCAGTGTCAGGGTCCTGTGCAAGTAGAACCGAACTCGTCACATACCTGCCTGCGTCTGACCTATAGTACTGAAACGTTGGGAGCGCGAGTCCCTTCGCCTCTTGAAACAGGCCCATATCAGCCCTCACGTATTCTCCCGTTGGCTTCGCCACCATGCGACCCAGTAGTCGGAGGACTTCCTTCTCTTGGAGGTTCAGACAACGGGCAACTCCGCTCTTTGACGCGTAGAGATTCGCAGCGATGTCCTCTTGCTTTCCGAAAGGCTTTCTGAAAAGAATCGGGTTGATGCCGGCCTTCACGATCTGTCTGGATATCTCAAACTGGTCGTCTAGAGGGCCGTCGAGCTGAATTACCGAACTCAGCGACGTGAGAAGATGCCTTAACCTGGTCTGTTCACTTCTTGGCAACGCGTGCTATTCGTGGCTGGGCCTATCCGAATAAAACCTTTCCACTTCTCGGATAAGGTCGTCGTGGTTGTCATATGCACCCCTGTAGTTGTTTCGTATCCATGAAGGAAATCTGCTCAGCAATCTGCCCTCAGAGAATCGTTTGTCGGCGAGAATGCATACAACTCGGTCTTCGGGGGATCTAGGTGCCCTGCCTAGAGCCTGCGCCGCCTTTACGACCGCCGGATAGACGTAAGCGTACTCACTTCCTTTTCCGTGGGACTTGCCATCCAACCACTTGGCGTATCTTCGCATCAACGGGCTTGGCTCCGGGAATGGAACCCCAAATACGATCGAGTTGTTCAATACGCCTGGGCCGAAGTCTACGCCTTCCCCACTCCTTCCTCCGATGACGCCGACTAGAACCGCCGGCTTCTTTTCTCCGGAGAAATCCTCCAGCATTATCTCATGTTGGTAGCTGTCCATGTCCCTTGACTCCCAGTACGACTTGGCTGTGAGCATGGACTCCAATCCGGCTGCTTCAAGCCCGCTCAAGACCTCAAAGCTGGTCGTGAAGAGTGCTGTCTTCCCCTTGAGGGAATTGACTAGATCAGCCAGCGCACCCGAGTATTCCCTGTAGTTGTCCTCCGTCCGCGATTCTTCTTGGGTCGTCACGCTCTTCAGTGCGCCTACAAAGCAATACTCCGGCCTCAGCGGGAAGCTCGCCGCCACGACCTCATATTTCCCGGGCATATTCACCAGTGTAGCATAGGCATCGGGCCAGTCGTTTGTCCCGGAGACATGGATCGTGGATTGGAACCCTCTGAACATTCTTCGGCCGAGCCCGGTATCCCACCACGACATCTCTAGGTAGTCGTCAGAAAAGCGGTCGCGCGGAACGTACTGAAGCAGGCTGCCAGGAGAAGCCTGAATGGTGCTCCTGAGAAAGGAATTAAGGCGTACTAGAGCGCTTTCCTGCAACCCTCCTTGAGATATGATCCTGCCTTGCGCGTTCTCCGACAAGGTTCTGACAGCTTCAATGGCCACCATAGGATCAACGCCACCGATCGCTTCCCCGATCCTATCAGTGAACCACCTAGTTTCTATTGTCACGGGCGTGGTCGCTCTGGCCTCCCTCAGAACTCGCAGGAACCGCTCGACAAACTTGGATAGAGGTGATCTGAGAAAGAGTGCCTCGAGGAGAGCTTCTTGGATGTCGATGATCCTGAGCCGCCTCGAAGAAAGGGAGGCCGACAAGGCAGGCAGGTTGTGGGAATTGTGAACAACCAAGCCGTTGGCGACATAGTTGTGGTACGGGATGACCGTGAAGTCGTACACTCGCTTGGCTCGTTTCCTAGTTGTTCTTTTGACTTCTACGAAGTCTGTTCCCTCGCACTCTTCTGATAAGACGAGGTCACCGGGGCGAAGGTCATCAGCTCTGAGCCACAAGCAAGATCCTCTTCTCATGCCGAAGAGCTTGGTGTTCGTTGTGACTTCGACAGCGTTGCCGCGCTCTGTACTGATCTCCATCAGTATGTTCGCAGTGTAGGCCTTCTTCAGTAGCACCGAGCTTTGAGTCGCCCTCGGATATTGACCTAGCCCCACGAACACCGAAGCTAGAATGGCGCCTTCCGGGACTTCTTCAGCGTCCACATCTCCACTAGGTGTGCGAACCGAGGTGCCCTCGGCCACACATTCGTCGATCACGAGCGCCTTCGGCCGCTGTTCATCTCTTACGATCTGTCGCCGGAGAGGCTCGAACATAATGTACTGGTACGGACTCACCACAATGTCGGCCGAGAGCACTCTATTCTTCAGCATGAGATACGGGCAGGCATGTTTGTTCCTTCCTGTCTCGACTGCCCAAGCGGAATCCCAGATGCCAGCACCCGCGGTGCTTCCCTTTGAAGGCGTTCTCCTCCCCACCTCTCTAGAGAAATCGCAGCCTCCGTTCACAATCATCGCACGACATAGCCGGCTTGCCACTTCCGAGTTGATCCCAACCAGACGGCTGAGTGCACAGAGATGTGCCCTTCCTCTCATTTCCACGGCCACGAATGGAAAAGGTCGTTTCGCCGCTATCCTCCTAAGCTCCCTAATCACAACCTCGGCTTCCCTATGGGTTCTGACGGTGTAATACACCAAGATCCTCTCGCTTTCAATCGCGAGCAAAGAGGCCGCCAACAAGCTCGCTGTCTTGCCAAAGCCCGTGGGCGCCTGTACTATGAGATGTTCCCTCCGTACCAAAGCGGAGTAGACCCTGTCCGCGACCTCAAGTTGTCCTGGGCGAAAGGTATCGTAGGGGAAGAACTTTCCAAGCCTCATGTCATGCATATCGACAGAAAACGCCCTTCAATCTTATAATGCCCAGTCACAAGCCTTATGCCATATTCCACAAGGGGTCTGGGAAATTGGAGATTGCGGAAGTGGATGCACTCTTAAGCAACGCACGAACAGCCGTCCTCTTGGGTGTTCCAGGGTTCGAGAGAGATGAACTGTTTCTGAAGCTCTTGGGTTCCTCCCTGTCAAAGGGTAGATCGCTTGTCCTTCACTCCAAGCCTCTTGTCAAAGCCGAGATTCTCTACGACATCGTGACCAACAGAGATGATCTGCTGTCTCGCGCCGTCTTCCACTATGTGCCAACACTAGAGGAACAAGAACGGACACTCAAGAGGCTCAGTATCGACCTGTCAAGAATGGGCATAAATGTGGTACTCTTCGACAGCCCCAGTGACAACTACATTGTTTCGCTTGCCCTGTCCATGGAATCCCAATCTAGGCTCAAGAAGGCCAACGCATCCATAGTGAGACACTTCGCCTATCTCAAGGCCACGGCTGTGGAAACGGACACACACGTGTTGGTGACCATGGGGGAACGCTCAGGCATCAACACAGTCGAAGAGTATCTGCTACGCTACTGGCCAGACTTGGTGATCAAATTCCATACTGGCTCTGAGTCCGAGGCTGAGTTTGAGGCCAACGAGAACACGAAGCTCCCTGGTTTGTCCGCGAAGATCATAACGCTAGGTGGGTGAGCCGAGCATCAGACAAACGGTGTGAAACAATGGAACCTCTGTCGCTCGCCACGTTGGTCGGCTCGACCCTGCGCGTTTATGTGATGATGTTACCTGCTATGTTGGCGAACTCAAGCGCCGTCATCTTCAGCGGAGGGCCGGCGATCGATATGGGCACCAAGTTCATTGACTCTGAGCCCATCTTCGGGAAAAACAAGACGACCAGAGGTCTCGTAGGAGGAATGCTTTCAGGAGGATTGGTGGGTTTG